>NZ_ARZX01000029.1:0-28623 GCF_000568425.1 Cellulophaga geojensis KL-A | reverse complement strand
TAAAACTTTTAGTTTGTTTAACGGCACAAGCGTGACGCTTGCGCTAGCGGGGGGAGAATGTTTTATAAAACTATATGTTGCATAAAAAAATAAAAAAGGTAATGCTAATTGCAATTATTATATTAGGTGTAACTAGTTTAATAGATGGAATTGCTAATAACTTTAATAGCCAGAAGTGGCTTTACATTTCTATATTTTCAAAAGATCAAATAATCAAGAATGAATTAATTATTCATAAAAAAACACCTAATGCAGGTAGAGGAGGCACAAATTTATATTATTATTTTGGAGTATTAAAGAAAGGTGGTGGATCAGCAAGAATTTTTGGAGATGAAAATACAATAGAAAAGTATATAACTTTAGATGGTAGCTTTCCAGTTTGGACTACACCTATAACAACTAGTGTTTTTAAAAGGAAAAATAATATACCACCAAAGTTTTATCAATTTATTCACGCTATAATAATAATATTTGTATGGTTACTTTGGATCCCCTCTTTGGTGTGTTTAATCAAAAATAAAAAACGATTTTTTAAATAACACAAGCAATATGCTTACGCTAGCGGTGGTAGAGCCTATTTAAAAGGTAACTTTATGAAAATGCTAAAATCTGATGAAGGCAGAAAGGCTTTGGAAGGATTAGGAGCTAATAAGGTTAATTCATTATTAGGTAGGACAGATTTATTAGATACTAGTGTTTTTCAAGTTAACGAAATGGTAGACGCATTAATAAATCATTTAGATAATAGTAATAATTTTAATAAAATCTTTGACTAATAATGTCCATAATCAAAAATGTTAAGAATTTTTTTATCAGAGAGAAACTTATTTATCAACAAAACTTTAATGTTAAATGGGATGACATCTTTATTGAAGACCATTCAATAATTGAAGCTTCCTTTGATTTAATATGGCTCTATGACAATAAAAATGATAAAACAAAAATTTATAACTGGAAAGGTAGTATTCAAAAAGAATTCAACCATTATGTAGGTGTAAAAATGCATCTAAAATTAAATCACGAAACTGTTCTCGGAATTTCTCAAAATCAGTATAAAAAAAATTGGATATTGTATAATTTAGATAAAAATATAATTGTTGAAGAATATCCAATAATTTATGGAGTAAATTCAATTTTGAATAAAAAAACATTTCTTTCAACAAAAGAAAACAATCTAAGTTGCCATCAGTTAGAAAATGCTGAGGAACTATGGAAATTAGATGTTTCTAAATTAGGAGAGTATCTAGATTTAAAAGGTACAGAACACGAAGAATTACGTGTTGGTACTGTACATGAACTATACACTTACAATGCTATATTAGTAGCGCTATTGCGTAATGATACTATTATTGGTATTGATAGCGCTACAGGAGATGTGTTATGGCAAAAACCACTTTTTTTATTTATATCTAGACCAGTACAATTAAATGATAAACTATATCATATTATTACTGGTGTTGATGTTAAGAATATGCTACAAGTATATGATTTGGCAACTGGCAAACTAGAACGTGAGGTAGAAATTACACACCCAGTTCTTAAAGAAAACACATTTTTTACCAAACGCTTTATTAATGATACGTATATAGCACTCACTGCTACCAAAACAGGTGAAATTTTAGTAATAAACCATAAAACCGCAATAGTTGAAGATTACGCTAAATTGCCAAACCTAAAAGAAAAAATACCTATAGACAATATACCGCAAGTTCATCAAAATAAAGTTTATCAGTTAGATGGAGAAGGAACTCTTTATATTCTTGAAAAAGAAGAATAAATTAGCTTAACTAAAGTCTAGTAGGAGCGTTATAAAATTGAGTAAACTAAAATTGTATTCCAACTCAGATGTTACTAATTTACAAGTAAATAGAGAACAACAAAGCACTGTTAAGTTTAAAGATTAATTAGTTAAACTATTATATAGTTATTCAAATTCCTTTGCTACCTTTGCAAAAAATATAATACAATGGGTAGATCTGACTATAATAAGGACAGAAAATCTTCAGGAAAGGATAATGGAGGAACAAGAAAGAGGAATTTTACTGGTTCAGGTAAACCAAAAAGTACTCAAAAACCTTCAGATCCTAATTCTATAAGGTTAAATAAATATGTAGCTAATTCTGGAGTATGTTCTAGAAGAGAAGCAGATGTTTTTATTGCTGCTGGTAGTGTTACCGTAAATGGTAAAGTAGTATCAGAAATGGGGTATAAAGTTAAGCTTGATGATGTTGTTAAGTTTGATGGTAGACACCTTAATCCAGAAAAAAGAGAATACGTTTTACTAAATAAGCCAAAAGATTTTAGTACAACCGTTAGAAATGAACACGGTAAAAGAAATGTTGCTGGTTTAATTTCTAGCGCTTCTAAAGCTACTTTATTACCGGTAGATAAAATGGCTAAAGCATCTACAGGTTTATTGTTGTTTACTAATGACAAAGAACTTACAAGACGATTGCTAAACCCTAAAAATGGTTTACGTAAAATATATCACGTAGAATTATCTAAAGCATTAAGTCCGGCAGATTTAAAAAAGATTCAAGACGGTTTGGCTATAGATGAAAAAGTAGTAAATGTACACGATATTAGTTATGTAGATAATGCACCTAAAAACCAAGTTGGTATAGAACTTTTTAGTAGTAGAAGTAATATTGTCACTAAAATTTTTGAACACTTAGGGTATGAAGTTGCTAAATTAGACAGAGTTGTTTACGGTGGTTTAACTAAAAAAGATTTACCACGCGGACACTGGCGTTACTTAACAAAACAAGAAGTTGTTAACCTAGGAATGGTTAATTAAAATGTAAAAGCTGTGTATGTAACACGGCTTTTTTTATGCCTAATACTTTATAAGCTAATTTTTTTAAATAAAAATAAAACCCCTGATGTTCTAATGTTAGGGGTTTTATTTTGTTTTAGGGGAAAAGGTGTAAAATTTTAATCAATTAATTTATTTCTAATTTCTTGCAAGCATAAATTACCTAAACTGCCTTGGTGTGTATGTTTAATATCTTTTTTAGGAGAAAAAGTACCTTCATTAATTTCTTTGCCCATTTTTTTATAAGCATCTCTAAATGGTATTCCGCTTAAAACCAACTCGTTTAACGTGTCTACACTAAATAAATAATCGTATTTAGGGTCTTCTAAAATGGCTTCATTTACACGTACTTCTTTTAAGCTAAAAGTCAGTATTTCTAAACAAGCTTTAATGTCTTGTATTGCAGGTATAATTACCTCTTTAACCAATTGTAAATCTCTGTGGTAACCACTAGGTAAGTTGTTTGTTATTAAAATTAACTGGTTAGGTATAGCTTGTAATTTATTGCATTTACCACGTATTAACTCAAAAACATCTGGATTTTTCTTGTGCGGCATAATGCTAGAACCCGTTGTAAGCTCATCTGGGAAAGAAATGAAATTAAAATTCTGACTCATATACAAGCAAATATCCATAGCCATTTTAGATAGGGTAGCAGCAACATTACTAATACCAAAGGCAGTAGCTTTTTCTACCTTACCACGTCCCATTTGTGCCGCTACAACATTGTATTTTTGAGTAGCAAAGCCCATTTCTTTAGTAGTAAAATCTCTGTCTATAGGAAAAGAACTGCCGTAACCAGCAGCACTGCCAAGCGGATTTTGATCTGCTATTTTGTAGGCGGCATCAACAAAATACAAATCATCTATTAAGCTTTCTGCATAGGCAGAAAACCAAAGTCCAAATGAAGATGGCATAGCAATTTGCAAATGTGTATAACCAGGCAATAGCACATTTTTATATTTATCAGCAAGATTTAAAAGCAGGTTAAATAAAACTTTTACTTCGCTCTTAATTTCTTGTAATTCATCTTTTAAATACAAATGCATTGCAACCAAAACCTGATCATTTCTAGAACGTGCTGTGTGTATTTTTTTTCCGGTGTCACCTAATTTTTCGGTTAATACAAATTCTATTTTAGAGTGCATATCCTCAAAAGAATCTTCAATAACAAAAGAGCCTTCTTCTATGGTTTGTGCAATGGCATCAAGTTCTGCTACCAAATTCTCTGCTTCTTGTGCTGTAATAAGTCCTATTTTGCCAAGCATTTTCGCGTGTGCTTTAGACGCAATAACATCGTACTTAGCAAGTAGCAAATCTAACTCCCTGTCATTACCAACAGTAAAATGATCTATTTTTTTATCGGTACTAAATCCTTTGTCCCAAAGTTTCATAATCTTGTGTTTTTTAGGTAATTACTTATTGTAGAAACCCATTTAATATTTTAATGTATAAATCTATACCTTCTTCAATTTCGTTTACATAAATAAATTCATCTGCAGAATGTGATCTTGTGCTATCTCCTGGTCCTAGTTTTAAAGACTGACACGTAAGCGCTGCTTGGTCTGATAATGTAGGAGAGCCATAAGTTTCTCTCCCTAAAGCAATGCCAGATTGTACTAAAGGATGGCTAATATCTATAGCTGATGAATTTAACTTTAAACCACGAGGAGTAATTTTGCAAGGAGCTTCTTTTTGCAGCATTTCTGCAACTTCTTTATTTGTGTATTTATCATTAACCCTTACATCTATAACCAAGTCTACCTTAGCTGGTACAACATTGTGTTGCTTACCTGCATTAATTTGTGTTACTGTAAGTTTTACTTCGCCTAAAACATCAGAAACCTTATTAAAGGTGTAATTTTTAAACCACTCTAGTACTTTTATGGTATTGTAAATAGAATTGTCATTATTTGGGTGCGCTGCATGAGATGGTGTTCCTTTAACTTCGGCATCAAAAACAATAAGTCCTTTTTCTGCAATAGCCAACTGCATTAAAGTAGGTTCGCCAACAATAGCAACATCTATTTTTGGTAACTTAGGTAACAAGCCTCTTAAGCTATTTGGTCCGGCAGATTCTTCTTCCATAGAAGCCACCATAAGTATGTTATGGTTTAAGTTCTCTGCATTGTAGTAGTGAACAAATGTAGATAGTAAAGACACCAAACAACCACCAGCGTCATTACTGCCTAAGCCATACAATTTACCATCTTCTATATGTGGATTAAAAGGGTCTTTTGTATAAGCTGAATTTGGTTTTACAGTGTCATGATGCGAGTTTAAAAGCAACGTTGGTTTGCTAGGATCCCAATGTTTATTTTTTGCATAAACATTGTTATTATCTCTAGTAAACGGAATATTAAAACTTGTAAACCAGTTTTCTATTGCGTCTGCAGTTTTATCCTCCTCAGAAGAAAAAGACTGTATAGATATTAACTCCTTTAATAAATTTATGGCCTTTTCAGTAAGCAGTTTTTGTTCCATATTATAGTGTTATAGTGGTGTAAAGCGTTTCATTTTTATCTAACATAGAAACATCTCCTATGCAAACCGTAGTTACTTTTTTGTGTAAAGCATTAAAGCAGTTTTCAAGTTTGGGTAACATACCATCTGCAATTACCTTACTATCTAAAAGTTCTTTATAGGTTTCTGTATTTATTTTTTTTACTACAGAATTTTCATTTGTTATGTCTAATAAAACACCTTTTTTCTCAAAGCAATAATACAAGGTAGTGTCATATAAACTACTCATAGCAATAGCAATTTCAGAGGCAATGGTATCTGCATTGGTGTTTAGTAATTGCCCGGATTTATTATGGGTAAGTGCACAAAAAACAGGCGTCCATTTATTTTGTAACATTGTATTAATGGCGTTGCTGTTAACAGCTACAATATCACCTGCAAAACCATAATTTATATCTTTTACAGGGCGTTTAACTGCTTGTATAACATTAGCATCTGCGCCACTTAATCCTATGGCATTGCAGTTTACACCTTGTAATTTAGACACAATGTTTTTATTGGCCAAACCACCATATACCATTGTAATTAACTCTAAACTTTGTGCGTCTGTAATTCGCCTTCCGTTAATAAGTGTAGATTCTATCCCTAGTTTTTTTCCAAGTTCTGTGGCTAATTTTCCGCCACCGTGAACTAATATTTTTAGACCTTCAATTTTAGAAAAAGCAGTTAAAAACTTACTCAGTTCTTCTTTGTTTTCTATTACGTTACCGCCAATTTTTACAATGGATAATTTTTGTGCCATAGTTATTGGTTTTCTAATATTTTTTTTAATGCTATTTGTGCAGCAAAAGTTCTGTTGTTGGCTTGTTCTATTACTAAAGATTGGTTGCTGTCTAAAACAGCATCTTCTACAATTACATTTCTACGTACAGGTAAGCAGTGCATAAATTTAGCACCTCCTAATTTTTTTAAAGTAATTGTCCAGTTTTTATCTTGATTTAAAACCTCACCGTAATTTTGGTAACTACTCCAGTTTTTAACGTACACAAAATCGGCATTTTCTAAAGCCTTTTCTTGGTCATATTCTATAGTAGCACCTTTTGTAATATTAGTATTTAACTCGTATCCTTTTGGGTGTGTAATTACAAAGTCAGCATCTTGCAAATGCATCATTTCTATAAAAGAATTTGCCACCGCATGTGGTAAAGCCTTAGGATGTGGAGCCCAAGAAAGTACAACTTTAGGTTTAGGTTTTGTGTTGTTTTCTGCCAAAGTAATAGCATCTGCCAATGCTTGTAACGGGTGTCCTACAGAACTTTCCATATTTAAAATAGGAACCGTAGCGTGTTTTATAAATCCGTTAATAACCAACTCTGCCTCGTCTTCTTCTTTATCTTGTAAATTGGCAAAGGCTCTAATACCAATAACATCACAGTACTGAGAAACCACTTGTGCAGCTTCTTTTACGTGTTCAGATTTGCCTTGGTCCATAACAGTGCCATCTGTAAACTCTAGTGTCCAACCTTCAGAACCAAAATTCATAACAATAACTTCCATACCTAAGTTTTGGGCTGCTTTTTGTGTGCTTAGCCGTGTTCTTAAGCTGTTATTAAAAAATAATAATACAATGGTTTTATCTTCTCCTAAGTTTTTATATTTCTTCGGATTTTTCTTTATTTCTATGGCTTCATCAACCCAATTGGGTAGTGAATCTATGTTTGTTATGGATACGTAATTTTTCATTATAATTCTTTTAACTCTGCTTGTAAGGCATCAAAAAATACATCTATTAAAGCTGTTGTTATGTTTAGTGCAGGTAAAATACGTAATAGTGTTTTGTCTTTAGCACCGCCTGTAAATACAAACTGATTGTATATTAATTTTTTTCTAAGTTCTCCAACTTCAAAATCAAACTGAAGTCCTAGCATTAACCCGCGACCTTTTACTTTTTTAATTTGTGGTATGGTAGCAGCTTTTTGCAAAAAGTAAGCATTCATTTTAGCAGCATTGCGTATCAAATCTTCCTGTTCTATAACTTCTAAAACGGCTAAGCAAGCCACGCAAGCCAAATGGTTGCCTCCAAAAGTAGTACCTAACATACCGTAAGAGGCTTTAATTTTTTCTTGTATTAGAACACCACCAACCGGAAAACCATTGCCCATACCTTTGGCAATTGTTACAATATCTGGTTTTATATTATGGTGCTGATAAGCAAAAAACTCACCTGTTCTTCCGTAGCCAGATTGTACTTCATCCGCAATTAAAACAACATTGTGTTTTTTACATAAGGCTTCTATTTTTTGGTAAAACTCTGTAGTAGGCTCGTCTAAACCACCAACACCTTGTACAGCCTCTAAAATAACCGCACATACATCATCTTTTTCAATTTCAGTAGTAAAAGCTTCTATATCATTAAAGGCTAAAAAAGTTACTTTTTGTTGTTTGTTTATAGGCGCATTTATTGCAGTATTATCTGTAGCAGCTACAGCAGCAGATGTTCTGCCGTGAAATCCGTTATTAAAAGCAATAACTCTAGATTTGTTGGTGTAGAATGATGCTAATTTTAATGCATTTTCATTGGCTTCTGCACCAGAGTTACATAAAAACAAATTGTAGTCTGTACAGTTAGACAGTTGCACTAATTTCTCTGCTAACTCACCTTGTAATGGGTTTTGTACAGCATTGCTATAAAAGGCAATTTTATCTAATTGCTCTTTAATTCTGCGTACGTAATGCGGGTGAGAATGTCCTATAGAAATTACTGCATGGCCACCATAAAAATCTAAATATTCTTGACCTTTATCATCTAGTACCTGGCTGCCTTTTGCAGAAACAGGAGTAACATTATATAAAGGGTATACATCAAATAAATTCATACTTAATTTTTTACTTTAAATTCACTTATTTTATCAAACGAAGCTACAATTCCTCTAATTAAAGAAGAACTTAATCCTTGGTGCTCCATCTCATTTAAACCTTTAATAGTGCAGCCCATAGGCGTTGTTACACGATCTATTTCTTGCTCTGGATGATTGCCAGATTCTATTAATAAACTAGCGGCACCGTTACACGTATGCATTGCCAATTCTTGTGCTTCTTTAGCATCAAAACCTAGTTGTATTGCTCCTTGCGTAGTAGCGCGTATTAGTCGCATCCAAAAAGCTATTCCGCTTGCACATATAACAGTTGCAGCTTGCATTTGACTTTCAGGAATTTCTAACGAATGTCCCATTCTATTAAAAATGGCCTTAGCCAGTTCTATTCTTTTTTTTCCCATTTCGTTGCTACAAACGCAGGTCATAGATTGCCCTACAGAAATAGCTGTGTTTGGCATACTTCTAATAATATAGGTGTCTTTACCTAGTACAGCTTCAATTTTTTTAATGCTAAAACCAGTTATGGTTGATATTACAATATGCTTTTCAGTAAGCAAGTCTTTAACATCATTTAAAATAGCTTCAAAATGATTGGGTTGTACAGCAAAAATTAAGACATCAGAATTTTTTACAGCCTCTCTATTGTCTGCAGTAACAGTTACGTTGCCATAAGTTTTATGCTCTTCAATACTTTCTGTACTTCTTTTTGTTAAGTACATTGTTGTTGCTCCATTAGAGTTTAAAATACCTTTTGCAATAGATAATCCTAAGTTTCCGGCACCTATAATAGCTAGTTTCATAGTTGGTTTTTTTTATTTTTTAGATTGATGTTAAAATGCGGATGCTTTTAGTTTTAAACCTTCGTCTTCATTAAAACCGTACATTAAATTCATATTCTGTACCGCTTGCCCAGATGCACCTTTTAGTAAATTATCTATAGCAGATGTAACTAATAAATTGCCATTATGTAAGTGTAAGTGCAAATGGCATTGGTTGGTGTTTACTACTTGTTTTAAATGAATTTCTGTATTAGAAACATTTGTAAATTTCGCATCAGCATAAAAATTAGTGTACAGCTCATAAGCATCTTCTAAACTACCTTTGTATTTGGTGTAAGCAGTTGCAAAAATGCCTCTGGCAAAGTTTCCTCTTTGCGGAAGAAACAGTAACTCTCCAATTTCATAGTTGTAGCTCATTAAACTTTCACCAATTTCACCTAAATGTTGGTGTGTAAATGGTTTGTACCAAGAAACATTATTATTTCGCCAACTAAAATGGGTAGAGTCACTTGGTTTTACACCAGCACCAGTACTACCAGTTACAGCATTTATATGCACGCTATTGTGTAAAATATTTGCTTTTGCTAATGGTAGTAATGCAAGCTGAATTGCTGTTGCAAAACAACCTGGATTAGCTATGTAATTAGCTGTTTTTATTTTGTCCTTATTGGTTTCTGGTAAACCGTAAATAAATTCTTTTTTGTTTAGAATAGCATCATTATGTAATCTAAAATCATTACTTAAATCTATAATTTTAGTGTTACTTGAAAATGAATTCTGTGTTAAAAAAGTGGTAGAGTTGCCGTGTCCCAAGCACAAAAAAACAAGGTCTACATTTAAATTTACATCACCAGTAAACTTAAGATCTGTTTGTCCTAATAAATCTGGATGTGCTGTTGTAATATCTTTACCAGCTCTAGTAGTACTGTAAATAAAATTTATGTTTGCTTTAGGGTGATTTAAAAGTAACCTTATTAACTCGCCACCTGTATACCCAGAACCACCAATAATACCTATGTTAATCATCCTATTTTAATTTTTATTTACGTGATTGTATATTTTACCAGAGTTAGATAAAATTTTAATAAATCCTTTAGCATCGTCAGCAGTCCAACCTTTATTCATTTCACCGTAACTACCAAAAGAAGCGTTCATAAGGTCGTGTTTAGATGCTATACCATTAAGCTCAAACCTGTACGGATGTAGTGTAACAAATACATCTCCAGAGACATTTTTTTGCGTGTCTTTAAGAAAAGCCTCAATGTTACGCATTACTTCATCTAAATAATTGCCCTCATGCAATAACATACCATAAAAATTACCTTGTTGTTCTTTTTGGTATTGTTGCCATTTTGTAAGCGTATGTTTTTCTAGTAAATGGTGTGCTTTTATAATTAGTAATGATGCAGCAGCCTCAAAACCAACTCTACCTTTAATACCAATAATTGTATCGCCAACGTGTATGTCTCTACCAATAGCAAATTTAGAAGCAACATCATTTAACTTAGTAATATTGTTAATTGGTTTATCTTGTTCATCATTAATTGCAGTAAGTTCTCCTTTTGTAAAGGTTAGTTTTACATCTAAAGGGTTTCTTTCTTCAAGCTGACTAGGGTATGCGGTGTCTGGTAACGGAGAATGTGACGTAAGTGTTTCATCACCGCCAACAGAAGTTCCCCAAAGCCCTTTGTTAATAGAGTATTTGGCTTTTTCCCAAGGATAGTCAACACCATTTTCTTTTAAATATGCAATTTCTACTTCTCTAGATAATTGATTGTCTCTAATAGGAGTAATAATTTCTATTTCTGGTGCAATGATCTGAAAAATCATATCAAACCTAACTTGGTCATTACCAGCGCCAGTACTACCGTGAGCAATATATTTTGCGCCTATTTTTTTAGCGTGATTTACAATTTCTATAGCTTGTACAATACGCTCTGCACTAACAGACAATGGGTATGTGTTGTTTTTTAAAACATTACCAAAAATTAAATATTTTACAACTTTAGTGTAAAAAGTCTGCACAGCATCTATAGAAGTATAGCTGCTTGCACCTAATTCTATGGCTTTCTTTTTAATGTTAGAAATTTCTTGTTTAGTAAAACCGCCAGTATTTACACTAACAGCGTGTACTTCAAAACCTTTGTCTTTTGATAAATATTTTGCGCAGTAAGATGTATCTAATCCACCACTATATGCTAAAACTAATTTACTCATCTTTATTTTTCTTTTTTAAGAACAATTGCTCTTTTATACTTTTTAATCTTTTAAATACTTTGCCATCTACCTCTTTTTTTTGGGTAGCTTTTTGCTTTGCAGCAGGATCATATAACATCCCTGTACAAAGACACATTTTTTGTTCTGTTCTGGTTAATACATCAAAATTTTTACAAGTTTGGCAGCCTTTCCAAAATTCAGGGTCATCTGTAAGTTCAGAAAAAGTAACAGGCTTGTAACCAAGTTCGTAGTTCATTTTCATAACAGCTAAACCTGTAGTAATACCAAATATTTTTGCGTCAGGAAATTTTTCTCTGGAGAGTTTAAAAATTCGCTCTTTTATTTTTTTTGCAAGTCCTAGATTTCTAAAATCAGGATGAACAATAAGTCCAGAATTGGCAACAAATTTATTATGTCCCCAAACCTCTATATAGCAAAATCCTGCAAATTTTTCTCCGTCTAAAGCAATAACAGCATTACCATTTTGTAGCCTTTTTAAAATATATTCTGGCGTACGTTTGGCAATACCAGTACCGCGTACTTTAGCAGATTCTGTTATTGTATCAGAAATTATTTGCGCATATTTTATATGCGATGCATTAGCAATTACAATTCTCATTGAATGTTGCTTTAATGTTAGTATTGTAAAATTTTATGTCTTGAAAAACGGAATTGGACTCACCTAATTCCAAAATAGAAGTAATACCCTTACGGGCGGCGGCGTGTAGGAACAAGCGTAGCTAAGGGTGTAGAAACCCCGCTAAAAAATAATATGTTTGTGTTGTTGCTCATTACAGGGTCAAATGTACAAATTATATTGAGCTAGCCTAATTTAGAAGTTTCTTTTTTTTGATATAGTAGGTTTTGCCTTTTTAGTCTAAGTATTTCGTAAATAATAAAGCTAAAAATTGCAATATACTCAATAGTTAAAATTCCTAAATGCTCTTTAAAGTCCGGATTTGAATATGCCCAATAACTTAAAAAAACAGCGGCAGACCATAAAATAGCATATCTAAACTTGGTAAAAATACTTAATAAAACTAAAAAAATAATGTACCAAGGATGTATGGTTGTAGATATAAAATAATAAATGGTTAAAACCCATAACATACTGGTAAATAAGTTGGTAATGGTTTTGTTGTTTCTTAAAAAAGAGAAAAGTAATACCATAGCAATAGTTACATAAGGAGATATTTTGCCAAATGCTTTTATGGTTTCCCAATCTCTACTACCATTAGCTTCTGCTACCTTTTTAATTATGTTGTAAATGCTAGCGTTAAATTCAAAATTATTAAACCAAAGTCCTATTGTAGTAGCGTAATTATTTATAAATTCTGGTGAATAAAAAGGGAATAAGAGAACTAGAATAGTGGTGCCTATAATTACGTAAAAAGGAACAGCCTTTTTTATGCCTAAATGTCTAATAAATAGTGGTAAAAACATAAGCGGAACCAGTTTTACTGCTATAGATAATGCTAATATTGGAGCTGCAAGCAGGTATTTTTTTTGAGAAAGTAAATACATACTCCAAATAAAAAAGAAAAGCATTACACCTTCAAAATGAAGGTTTCCAGTTAATTCTATAACAACTAAAGGATTTAAAAAATACCAAAAGACTAGGTGTGATGATAAATTAAGGTGTGTTAATAATTTTCTGCCAAAGTATACAACACCAATATCTGCTAGGAGTATAATTATGCGCATTGTAATAATGCCACCAACCATACTTTTGCCAGAGAAAAATGCAGCTAAAGCAAATATAAGCTGATTTAAAGGAGGGTAATTGCTAAAGTTCTTTGCGCTAATTTCTCCCATACTAGCGTATAAGTGAGCAGCATTATTGATACTAATTTTGCCTAGTTCTACAATAGTATCTGGTGTTTGTAGGTATGGGTTTAACCCTTGTAAAACCAATTCTCCGTCCCAAATAAACCTATTAAAATCCTGCGAGAGCATTGGCTCTACACATAAAAAAACTAGTCTAAATAGTATGCCAGCAGTAAGTAAAAATTTAAAGTTCCATTTTTCAAACTGTATAAGTTTATAGCATATAAAAAATAGAGCAGTGGCTAAAGTAATAAGCTTAACAAAATCTGTGCGTACCAAATGGTAAGCAAAGGTGTAGTAAAAAAGTATGCTTGCAAGTGCTAATAATATAGGTATTTTGTGTAACCTATAATATGATAAAATTTTTACTTGCATTACAAAAATTATAATTTACATTAACTGCTCTAAAGTACTAAAAATTATACAATTCTTTTTTTCTAATTATTGGTGTTAGAAATATGATGTATAAAAACAATAGTCACAAAAACTAGCGTGTCCTAACAAAAAGTTAGTATAAATGTAAATTGAAAATACAGTGTTAGCTGTGTGCTAATTTATACTTTAGCTGTAAGCGAGTTAAAGAAAACGTATCCAAAGCCTAAAAATAGCATAAAATGGAACGGAAACAATCCAAAATCGTTTAAGGGAATTGCAGAGTACATACCAAACAAGAAATATAACATTAGGCCAAATTCCAGTATCATATTAGGAGATAGCTTTTTAGTAAGGTATTTATTTCCTTTCCAGCTATCAGAAATATTATTTATATTAAATTTTGGAGTACGTACAAATTCACTTCTTTTACCTCTGTGACCTTCTAAAACAGCAAGTGTGTTGTGTAAAGAAAAACCAAGAGCTACAGAAAAGAATGTAAAAAAGAGTCTTACATAGTCTATAAACTTACTAAAACTGCTGCCTTGTATACTTTTAAATGTAAACCAGTAGCAAATAAATAGTATAACTGTACTTAAAATAAAAAAGCTTGTTACTTCAAAAACCCAACCTAAAGATTCGTTTCTGTTTTTAATATAAAGCATTGGTATACTTAAAAGAGCAACCAAAAACACACATAAAAACATTGAGCTGTTTAGCAAGTGCATTACACCGTGAAACTTAGTTTTAAAAGAGATGTTTTTAGCCGTAACAACGCTAACTACAGATTTTCTAAAGTTTTCTGCACCACCTTTGTTCCATCTAAATTGTTGAGAACGAGCAGCAGAAATAACAACAGGTAATTCTGCAGGTGTTTCTACATCTTCTAAGTATTTAAATTTCCAGTTTTTTAACTGCGCACGGTAGCTTAAATCTAAATCTTCAGTTAATGTATCACCTTCCCAGTTACCAGCATCAATAATGCAAGTTTTTCGCCAGATACCAGCCGTACCATTAAAGTTTATAAAGTGTCCTTTTGCATTACGGCCAACTTGTTCTAATGTAAAGTGTGCATCTAAAGCAAAGGCTTGTATTCTTGTTAAAACAGAATAATCTCTGTTAATATGTCCCCATCTGGTTTGTACAACACCTATTTCTTCATCTTTAAAGTAAATAACGGTTTTCTTTAACCAGTCTGAGTCTGGTAGAAAATCGGCATCAAAAATGGCAATAAAATCTCCTTTTGCAGATGTTAACCCTTCTTTTAAAGCACCGGCTTTGTATCCTTGTCTGTTAGTTCTTCTAATGTGTTGTATGTCTAAACCAGTTTCTTGTAAGGCCTTTATTTGTCTTTCTGTTTCTATAACAGAGTCATCTGTAGAGTCATCTAAAACCTGAATTTCTAATTTGTTGCTAGGGTATTCTATTTTAGCAATGTTTTCTAAAAGTCTTTCTACAACATATTCTTCATTGTAAATAGGAAGTTGTATGGTTACATAAGGTACTTCTTTAGCATCTAAAAGATTGTATTTAGGAGCTTCTTTATTTCTTCTTCTGTACCCTAAATAATTAACAAGTAAGTTAAGTTGAGCTAAACTGTAGAAAAATATCAACAATAAAGCTAAACTGTATATACCTATAATTATGTATGTAATTGCAATTTCCATATTTACTTAAAACTGTATTTAAATATCCAACCAAGGATCTTTACACCGGCAAATATAGTACCTTTTACTGTGCCTGAGACCTTTGATACGCCAATTCTTTTTTTATAACGTACAGGAACCTCTAAATATTTTAACTTTTTCTTTAGAATTTTAAGTTGCATTTCAACAGTCCAACCATAGGTTTTGTCTTGCATATCTAGGTTTAGGAGCGTTTTGTACTTAATAGCTCTAAAAGGGCCTAGGTCTGTAAACTTAGCATTAAAAAAAATTTTCATTAATACCGTTGCGAGCCAGTTTCCAAACACTTGTTGGGGCGTCATACTACCTTTTTCTCTTCCTTTTTTTGTTCTGGCACCTACAACAAAGTCTACTTTGTTTTGCATAATTGGCGCAACAATTTTTATTAATTCCTCTGGATAGTCAGAGTAATCTCCGTCTAGAAATACGATAATATCTGGTTTGTTGGATTTTTTAGCAATGTAATCCATACCTTTTAAACAGGCATAACCATATCCTTTTCTGTTTTCAGTAAGCACAGTAGCTCCTGCTTTTTCTGCATTGCCAACTGTATTATCTGTAGAGTTATTATTTACAACAATAATTTCGGAAACAATTGATGGTATATCTTTTATAACCTTGCCTATAGAATTAGCTTCATTATAAGCCGGAATAATTACGTTTATTTTTGTCATTACCTTAAATCGGATAAATTGTTTTCCTTTTTAAAACCTGCAAAACTAAACCATTCTTTAATTTTTTTGCCATTTTTATATTTTTCAGCAGATGAGAGCTTTTCATTTTTATATTTAAGACAGTAGCCATTTTTTACATCGTGGTCTAATTGGCATTTGTGATTTATTTTTCCATCACTGGTATAAAATAACCACCAACCTGTTTTGCTATTATTTTTATAATGGCCTTCTTTTTCTATTTTGCCATTGGCGCTGTAAATGTACCAATAGTTTTCTTTTTTATTATTGGTATAATGTCCTTGTTTAGCTAAAGTTTTATTCTCATCGTAAAATTTCCAAAAGCCATTTTTACTTCCATTTTTAAGCCAGCCTTCTGCTTTTAAAACACCAGAGGCATAATACTGTTTGCTATATTCTTTAGAGTCTGTATTGTTTGCACTAATAAATAATGCAATAGAAATAAGAAGTAAACGTAAATACATGATTTATTTTTTATTTACTAATTCCATTAAATCTACATCATTACCCAATAAAACTTCAGTTGGGTTAATACGACCTTCTTCTGGTCCGTTTTCTAGTTTTAAAACACCACGTGGACAAACAGCAGAACACACACCACAACCAACACAGCTAGAGCGTACAATATTTTCTCCTTTTTGTGCATATGCGCGTACATCTATACCTTGCTCACAATATGTAGAACAGTTACCACAAGAAATACATTGTCCACCATTAGTTGTAATTCTAAATCTAGATTTAAAACGTTGTACAAAGCCTAAATATGCAGCTAATGGGCAACCAAACCTACACCAAACTCTGTTGCCAAAAATTGGGTAAAAACCAGTGCCAATAACACCGGCAAAAATAGCTCCTATTAAAAGGCTGTATACATTTTGTACACTTTGTGTTTTTATGCCTAAAACAGTACTAGATTCGCTAAAAAAGCTATAAAGTGTCATAAGCGTCATACCAACAGCAAAAACCAATACGCCGTGTATTAACCAGCGCTCTACTTTCCAAGAAAATAAAGATTTACTAGAGTGTTGCCTGTATGGGTCTCCTAATGTTTCTGCTAAACCACCACAACCACATACCCAAGAGCAATACCATCTTTTACCAAAGAAATAAACCATAATAGGTACAATTACTAAGGTTAACACAATACCCCATACAAGAATAAAAATACCAATACCACCGTTAGCAATAAGATCTTTTAAATTCCATTGAAAAAAGAAATCATAATCTAACGGAAATGCATTTTTAAAGTCGTAATAAGGCATTTGCAAGCGCACCATAATTTCTGGTATTAAGAATGCAAATACTATTTGAAAAAATAATACAGATGTTGTGCGGAATATTTGGTACATATTATGTCTGTATTTTATGTACATACGTACAGCCATAACTGTCATAACCACACAATACATAAAACCATACACAAACCAATGTCCTGCAGCATTTCCGCTAAGGGCTTCACTAATAGGGTCTACTAAAAATGTCCAGTTTACTGCGTACTCAGAATAAAAATATAGTATAATGTAAAAACTTACTAAAAAGAAGAAGACCAACCAAGCAATAAGTCCGCGGTTTGTAGCGCTTTTTAAATAAATACCATCATTTTTTATTCCTTTTTTGCCTAATAAAACTACATTAGGTAGTATAAACATTAGAGCACCAATAATACCAAGTCCAAAGGTTAAAAACCACATTGTACCTTTGTTTTCAGGTATAAAACCATAGCTAGATGATTTACGAATTGCTGCGGCCATATTGTCTCCGCTTGCGTATACTTTTTTACCCCATTCTTTATTTTTTATGTGCGTGGCATTTGCTTTGTCAATAGCATTGTTAAGTACAGGAGCTAAAAATGTAGCACTAGAAAAATCTTTGTCTATTAATTTGGTGCTAAGATCTTCAATTAATAGTTCACTTTTAATGCGTTGGCTAATAATTAGCTCATCAAAACCTTTTTGGTCTAGTTTAAAATTTCCTAAAAACGGAGTTACAGTAAAAATGCCTAATCCTATTAAAAAGATAACAAGGCCTAAATATTTAATTGTTTTCATTTTTTTATAATTTAAGCTATGTTGAATATTCTTTTTAAACTTTTCTTTTTTGCTGATAAATTTGAGTTGAATTCAGCATTGTACTTTGCTATAATTTCAGCTTCATACTGTTTGTAAAACTCTGGGTCAAAATTGGCATCTTTTAAATGTTGAAGCACAAATTCTATATCCTTTTTTTGAGTAAGCCATTTGTTAAAAACCTCGTGACGCATACGTATGCCAAATGTATTTATACCTAAAAATTCCTTTGTGTCTTTATGATAGGCAACTGTAATGCAAATATTTTCTGTAGCGTGTCTCCAATGAAAATGCGCTTCATAATCTTGCTTATTACGCTCGCTAAAAACCCAGCCGTATGTTTGGTATTCTACATCTAAAAACTTTGCAGAATTAAACCAGTGTCCGGGTTTGTATTCTATTCTGTTGCCACAAATAGTTTGCGCAAGTGTTTCGCCCATCATTCTTCCGGTATACCAAACAGCTTCAATAGGTCTTCTGTTTCCTATGCCCTTGTGCTGTTCTGCACAATCTCCAATGGCATAAATATCTTTAATGTTTGTTTCTAAATAACGATTAACTTTTACACCGCGACCTAATTCTATACCAGATTCTTTTAAAAAATCTACATTAGGAGATACACCTGCTGTTAAACCAACAACAGTACACTCTATAGTTTCTCCTTTGTCTGTAGTAATAGCTTTAGCACGTCCGTTTTCATCGGCAATAATTTCTACTAAATTGGTGTTTAGGCGTAAATCTATATGATGGTCTAAAATATGTTCGTTAATAAGTTCAGATTCTCCTTTTGGTAAAACGCCATTCCAAAAACTAGTTTCTCTAACTAAAAAGGTAACCGGAATTTTACGTGTGCGCAGCATTTCAGCCATTTCTATACCAATTAATCCGCCACCAACTATTATAGCTCTTTTACACGTTTTATTATCCGGAGCATTTTTTTGTAGCTGTTCTAAATCTTGTTTAGAGTATAAACCTTGCACACCTTTTAAGTCTTGTCCTGGCCAACCAAATTTGTTAGGTTTAGAACCGGTTGCAATAATTAACTTATCATAAGAGATAGATGAATTTTCTAAATCTACCTTTTTGTTAGCGTGGTCTACATTGTTAACATATCCGTTTACAAGATCTATTCTGTTTTTTTTCCAAAACCAGTTTTCATAAGGCTGTGTATGTTCAAACTTCATATGACCCATATACACATACATAAGTGCAGTTCTAGAAAAGAAATACTCAGATTCGGCAGAAATGATCGTAATTTTTTTGTCGGATAATTTTCTAATATGCCTTGCAGCAGTTACGCCTGCAATACCATTACCAATAATAACAATGTGTTCCATAGATTTTAAAAATATTAAAGTTTCTGTCGGTGTATAAAAGCTAAACTTAACTGTTGGGTATTTATTTATATGGTTTCTAAATAAGAATAAACTTGATTTTCTTTTGTTATCAAAATGTGATATTTAACAAGTTACTTTGCTTAAAATTAATTTAATAGCGCTGTGTAGGTTTTAATATTAAATGTCGACACACCTATTAAATAACACCAAAAATTATGAAAACTATAACAAAAGCAACCGTAATACTGTTTCTTTTAGGTATTACCACGGTACAGGCACAAGCTACAGAAATCTTTTTTACTAAAGCTAATACTTTTTTTAATTCTTATGTGAGCAACGGTAAGGTAGCTTACCAAGAAATAAAAAAACAACCAAAACATTTAAATGAGCTGGTGGCTTTATTAAAAACAACCAATGTTACCGCAGATAACGTTAAAAACTATCAAGCATTTTGGATTAATGCATACAATATTAGTGTTATAAAAAATGTGGTAGAAAATTATCCGTTAAAAACCCCGTTAGATAAGGCTGGTTTTTTTGATAAAATAAAGCACAATGTAGCCGGTAAGGAACTTACGTTAAATGATATGGAGCATAAAATGTTACGCGCTGTTTTTCCTAAAGAAGCACGTTTCCATTTTGTATTGGTTTGCGCAGGACTTGGTTGCCCACCAATTATTAATAAAGCGTATATACCAAGTATGTTAGAAGACCAGTTGCAGAAGCAAACTGAGATAGCTATTAATAATCCGAATTTTATAATGGTAAATAAAAATAAAGTTAAGCTTTCTCAAATTTTTGAATGGTATAAGGGAGATTTTACACAGGGCGGTAAATCGTTAATAGACTTTGTGAACCTATACAGAAAGGAAAAGATAAACGCTAAAGCAAAAGTATCTTTTTACCCATACGATTGGACATTAAACAGGCAATAAAAACAAATAAGTAAAACAACAATCAACAACTAAAAATATGAAAAAAATTAAAAAAATAGCCCTAGCATTAGGGTTACTAACAGTATTTGCAGGGTATTCTCAGGAAAATGATGATGTGCAAAAGAGTAATATACAACAATACACACCATCTAAATTAATAGGTAAGGGTAAGTTTGATATTAAATGGTTTAATAATATTTATACAGAAACTAAAAGTACATTTACAAGTGGTGAACAGCCTAGGCAAACCTTTTTTACATCTACCTTAGAAGGATATACAGGGGTAGGAGAAAATAATAGATGGAATGTAGGTGTAATTTTAAAAATACGCTCTAATACAATTGGTGGAACCAAAACTTTAGATGCTTTAAAATTTAAGAATAAAGACGGGGTTGCTAGAGCTGGTTTAACATCATTTGCCCCATCTGTAAAGTTTGTGCCTTTTGAGTCTGTTGGTAATTTTTCTATTCAGAGTTCTTTGTATATACCTTTAGTAGATAATGAAACTGAGAATGGTGTTTTTCTAGATCAAAACGGATTTATTTGGCAAAACAGATTTTTTTATGATTATACTTTTCCAGGAGATAAGTGGCAACTATTTACAGAATTAAATACAGAGCTTAATTTTGGCGACAAAGAAAAAAGTTTTGCAAATAACAGTTTAGGGTTAACTCCGGGTGTTTTTTTAAGTTATTTTCCTACTAGTAAGTTTACAGTATTGGCATTAGCACAACACTCACAACGTTTAGACTTAGGAAACAAATTTAGTCAGAATTACACAGCATTAGGTGGAGGTACAAAATACCAGCTAACAAATGCGCTAAACTTAGAGTTGTTGTACACAAATTTTGTTGGAGGAGATAATACAGGCTTAGGAGAAACATTTAACTTGGGTTTAAGAGCAATTTTTTAAGTCTAAAATTAAATAGTGTAATTTAGGAGACTTAAAAATATGGTTTGTGAAAAAAATTGGTCTACTATTATTATGTTGTTTGCAGTTTTCTTGCAATAGTCAGGTTTCAAAAAAAATAAACGGAGTAAGTTTTGTGTCTTCTAGAGATAAGGTAACACAAAAAAATATTACTCCTATATTAACTATAAACGCCAATGCGGCATCTGTTATGCCATTTGGTTTTATAAGAGATATTAATGATCCGCAGTTAATTTTTAATTCGGATAG
Organism: Cellulophaga geojensis KL-A; assembly: GCF_000568425.1. NCBI lineage: Bacteria > Pseudomonadati > Bacteroidota > Flavobacteriia > Flavobacteriales > Flavobacteriaceae > Cellulophaga > Cellulophaga geojensis. Next base: position 7,379 of record NZ_ARZX01000029.1, on the reverse strand, counting down.
GCAGTGGTTTGGAGAGCGTAAAGACGGTATAAAACATTACACAGATATTCTGCATAAAAACGGAATAGGTGTAATGTTAAAACCGCAAATATGGATTAGGGACGGAAAATTCACTGGTACTTTAGAAATGGATTCTGAAGAACATTGGCTAACGTTAGAAAAATCTTATTTAAACTTTATACTTACCTATGCTGCGCTGGCACAAGAGGTTAATGTAGATGTTTTTTGTATTGGTACCGAGCTAGAAAAATTTGTACTACAAAGGCCAGAGTTTTGGAGCAAGCTTATTGTAGAGGTAAAAAAAGTATATAAAGGTAAATTAACCTATGCAGCCAATTGGGATGAGTATCCTAAAGTGCCATTTTGGAGTAAATTAGACTATGTAGGTGTAGATGCATATTTTCCGCTGTCTAAAGAAAAGCATCCAACTGTAGCGCAGTTAAAACAAGGATGGCAGCCACATAAAAAGGCGTTAAAACAAATGTCGAGCTCTGTAAATAAGCCAATTTTATTTACAGAATATGGTTATAGAAGTATGGATTATACAGGCGAAAAACCTTGGCTGGTAGACCGTAACAAAACAAACGTAAACCTAGAGGCACAGTCTAATGCTACTAAAGCTATTTTAGAAATGTTTTGGACAGAAGATTGGTTTGCTGGTGGCTATGTTTGGAAATGGTTTATAGATCATGACAATGTAGGTGGCGAAGATGATAATAGGTTTACACCGCAAAATAAACCAGCGGAATTGGTTTTAAAACAATATTATGGATTTAAGTAAATTAAACTTTTTTCTTCTTTTTTTAATTTTGATAACCTGTGGTTGTTCTAAAGATAAACTAACCAATTTATCTACTTTGCAAGCAGTTTTAGATGAAGAAACTGTTGTTATAGATAATGTTATTGCATGCGCAGCCAGTGCAGATAAAGCACATACTGTAAATGTGTTTTTTTATCCTAGAGAGGGCGCTACTAATTTTAGGTATTTTGAGACAGAATCAATTAACGTAGATAAAAATAATTTTGAGTCTTACACAGAAAAAACACCTGAAATATTAGATGTTTTTAATGGTAAAATAAAACGATTTTTTGTCAACCCTATTCAAGAAAAATGGGTGATAGTTAGTTTTGTTGAGGATGGTAAAATGCATATTTGTAATCCAATTTATTTAAAACACATTAGCAAACCAACAGAAAAAATTAACACGTTAACTATAGATAACAGTACATCTACAATGCCAATTTTTTCTTGGCAAGACGGTATGTATACAGATTCTGCTATTTATTTTCAGGTAGTAACAGACAATGAAAACAATTTTTTGTCGGGCACATATACCTATGACAAAATGTTTAGGTATTATAAACTAGACAATGTAGTGCTAAACATTACAACTAAACAACCACCAACTTTAAATAAATCACTAACCTATGGTTTTACTTTAATGGCAGTTAGCCAAGATAATTGGGTAAACTTACTTACAGAAACCAGCTTTTCACCTTAAAAAACTATGAAAAAACTAGTCTCGTTACTTTGTTTGCTTTTTTGTACTATGGTTTATTCTCAAAATATAACTATAGCAGATGTTAGTTTTATTGGCGCTAAAAAAACTAAAATATCGTTCTTAAAAAAAGTGGTGCCAATTGTTGCTGGCTCTGTTACAGATTCTACAGCAATTTTAGAAACAGTTAATCAGTTAAAAAGGTTGCCATCTATAGCAAATGCTTCATTTAAATTACACAAGAATACAGTAGGTAGTAGTTATAATTTGGTTTATATGGTAGAGGAAAATTTTACCATAATACCATTTGCTAATTTATACACGTCTTCTAATGACGATTTTGCGTTTAGGGTTGGTGTGCAAGAGTTTAATTTTACAGGACGCAATATTACTATAGGTGGTTTTTATCAGAAAGATATATTTAACTCTTATGGCTTGTTGTTTAGAGCTCCTTATTTATTTAGTGCAAATGCAGGTTTAGCTGTAAGCTATAACAATTTAAAAACACAAGAACCTATTTTTTTTGATGATACAACGGCAGATTATAAGTACCATAATGAAGCTATAGAAGTTTTAGGATTGTATCAATTTAACCAGCGACATAGTGTAGATTTAGGAATTAATTTTTTTACAGAAAAATATAACTACATACGTGGCGCAACTAATGAAAATGTGCCACAGGCATTAGATGTTAACAAATTCTCATACAAGGCTATATATAAATACAGCAATATAAAATACCATTACCAATATTTAGACGGGTTTAAAAGTACTTTAAACTCTCATTACGTGCATAGCTCTACAAAAGAGTTAGATAATTTTTTGGTAGCTTTTAATGATTTTGTGTATTACAAAAGAGTAGGTGAGCGTGGCAATTGGGCTAACAGGTTAAGAGTTGGTTTGGCTACAAATGATGAAACACCTTTTGCGCCTTTTTCTGTAGATAATAATATAAACCTAAGAGGTGTTGGTAATATTATTGATAGAGGTACGGGGTCTATAGTTTTAAATACGGAGTATAGGTATACATTAATAGATAAAAATTGGTTTGTATTGCAAGGAAATACATTTGTAGATGCTGGTACATGGCGTAACCCTGGAGGAGAGTTAAAAGACTTTGTAAATTCTGATAATTTAAGGGTGTATCCAGGTTTGGGTGTGCGTTTTATTCATAAAAAGATTTTTAATGCCATTTTTAGGATAGATTATGGTTACGGAGTAACAAAAAATGCTTCAAAAGGGCTGGTTTTTGGAATTGGGCAGTATTTTTGATAATATTTGCTTAAAAGACCATTAAATGATATTGAAAAAAATACTTGTTTTAGTTGTAATGCTAGTTTTTAGTAGTGTTCAGCTATATTCTCAAGATAAAGAAAAAACTGTTGTGGCTCAAAAAGGAGAGGGTATTTATACTTTACTTCGTAAGTTTAATATGAGTCCGTCTAAATATTATTCAGATTTTATTGCTTTAAATAAAGATAATTTAAGAAACGGTAAGCATTTGTATGAGGGCAAAACATACATTATACCAGATAGACTAATAAAAGTAGATGGAAAGGAAGAGTTACCAGCCATAGTAAACGGGTATCCTATTTTTGGAAAAAAACACGCTACAGTACAACGCAAAAGTAACAAGCTTAAAGGTGCTGTTTATTATTTAATTTCTGGGCACGGTGGGCCAGATCCTGGTGCTGTTACTAAATACGGAAAAAAACTAATTTCTGAAGACGAGTATGCTTATGATATAACATTACGTTTAGGTAGAGAACTAATTTCTCACGGAGCGTTGGTTTATATTATAATTAGAGATGAAAATGATGGTATTAGAGATGGTAAAATACTACCTGTAGATTATGATGAGGTTTGTTACCCAAATAAAACAATACCTTTAAACCAAGTGGCTCGTTTAAAACAACGTGTAGATGCGGTAAATGATTTGTACATAAAAAACAAAGGTAAATACCAAAGGTTAATTGTTACGCATATAGATAGTAGAAGTGTAGGGCAAAATATTGATGTTTTCTTTTACCATCATGAAAAAAGTAGTAACGGAAAAAGGTTGGCAGAGAGCATACATAAAACTTTTGACTCTAAATACAGAGAATACCAGCCAAACAGAGATTATACAGGTACTTTTTTAGATAGGAGCGGATTGTATTTGGTTAAAAACACAATACCTGCAATGGCTTATATAGAAATAGGAAATATTAAAAACAAAAAAGACCAAAAAAGAATATTAGTTGCAGAAAACAGACAAGCGCTTGCAAAGTGGATTAGCGAGGGTGTTTTGTTAGATCATTCTAGAAACAACTAATTAGCTATGTTTTTTTTGTAATAATTGTGTAATTCTTGCGGAGTTTTACCTAATATTTTTTTAAGGTGAATAACACCAAAATGATACTGTAATTTTACCATTCCTTTTTGTTGGTATTTACGTGCAGATGTAGTTACCTTGTCTTGTATTACACTAAAATTTGTGGCTTTATATAAACGCTCTATAAACTCGCCATCTTCATAAATAATATATTCTTCATTAAAACCATTTAGTTTAAAAAATAAATCCTTGGTAATAAATAAAGATTGATCACCGCCTCTGCAAATTTTATGGTTAATACGAGTAAACCAAGCAAAAAATTTCAGAAAAAAACTGTCACTGTCAAACTGCATTCTAAAGCTGCCAGCAACGTTGTTTTTGCTAATAGAGTCTAATATTTTACAATCAAAATTATAAGGAGGAATAGTGTCTGCGTGTAAAAAATAAAGAATATCTCCGTTAGCCGCTTTTGCACCAGTATTCATTTGCTTGGCACGCCCTTTGTCTGAAGAAATTACAGTAACATTTAAACTAGTTGCAATAGTGGTAGTATTATCTGTACTACCACCATCTACTACTATTATTTCGTCTATTTGCTTAAATGTGCTACGTGAGTTAATTTCTTTAATTAGTTTAGCAATAGATGCCTCTTCATTTAAAACGGGTATTATAATGCTTAGCTTACTTTGCTTCATTTAAGCTCCAATTATAATCTATATACTTAACCTTGGCACCATCTTTTACTTGTGTTGCAGAGTATTTGTTTATAAAACCAATTAAGGTTGTGTTCTCTGTAAAATCACTCTTAAACCATTTAAAAATTTCAGACAATTCTACTTTATTAGGGGTAATAACATTACGTTTTTTATCAGCAATAAAATTTATAGCCGCACTTTTTAACTGTGCGTCCATACTATCTGCTAAAAAGGCCTTGTTAACTAATTTAGGGCAAGAGTAAGATGCGCAGTTAATGGCAAAATGTATGCGAGGTTCATTCATTTTACGTAACACTTTGTGTTCTACATATCCTAAAGAATACATTTTGTTGCCAATGGCAACTACCTCTTTATCCCAAGGAGACTTAATGTCTTTAATGCTTTTAACAGGGTAGTTGTCTACTATTAGTTTAACAGTGCCAGCATTATAAAGGTTTATATAATAAGCAAGCTTATCGTTTTTAGACCAATTTTTGGCAGGAGAATTATCTTGCAATAGTTTAAGATAGGCCTCTAATTCTGCTTTGTTTTTTACAAAAGCTTTGTAATTAACGTCTCCGTTAGTATTTACATTTTTTTGTAATAAAGCATTCCACTTTTGGTGACTAGGAACTTTGTTAAAAGCTTTTTCAGTAATTTTTGGAGTTGAGCCAAAATAAAAGAAACCAACTAGTGTTAAAAGTATTGCTACTGCAGATATTTTATAAGCCATGTTAAAAGGTATTTTTTTAATTTGTCTTTTTTAGGTTTTAAAACTTACAACGTTTTAAGTAATTCTCTAAAAAGCTTAATCATTTTAGGCTCAGTTTCACTTGCTATTTTAATGATTTCTTTAATGTCTGCAGTCTCTAAATTATCTGGGTCGCACTCATCTGTTAAGACAGAAACGGCTACTATAGGTAATTTTAAGTGGTTTGCCACAATTACTTCTGGTACTGTACTCATACCTACGGCATCTGCACCAATAATTTTTAGCATTCTGTATTCTGCTTTAGTTTCTAGTTGAGGTCCTAGTACAGCTGCGTAAACACCAGAGTGCATAGTTATATTCTCTTTTTTAGCAATGTTTTTTATAGCATTGCTCATTTCAGTGTTATACGGGTTTCCCATATCAACAAAACGCTCACCAAATTGAGAAACACCTTTAAAAGCTAGCGGAGAACCCCCTAAAAGATTTATGTGATCTTCTAATAACATTATGTCTCCTTTTTTAAAGTTTAGGTTAATAGCTCCGGCAGCATTAGAAATAAATAATTTTTTTATACCAAGCTTGTGCATTACGCGTATTGGATAGGTAACATCTTGCAGGTCATAACCCTCATACATATGAAAACGCCCTTGCATAACAACAACTGTTTTACCTTCTAGTGTGCCATAAATTAATTTTCCTGAGTGAAATTCTACAGTTGCTAAAGGAAAAAAAGGAATATGATTGTAATGTGCCTCAATAGGATTTTCTATTTCATTTGCTAAATTTCCTAATCCAGTACCTAAAACTATTCCAATTTCGGGAGCGTTAAAGCCTTTATTTTGTAAATACGCTACAGAATCTTCAATTTCTTGTTTAATCATTTTTTATGTTTTTTAAAAAAGGTTTAAAAGCATCAATGTCTTTTATATCTTCATAATAATCAACATCGTTTTTTGCTTCAAGTAACTTTATTTTTTCGTCTTTTAAGTTATTTAGTGTGTCTTTAAGCACAGTATTGGTTCCCCAATCTTTATTTTTAAAAACCGAACTATTAAGTTTTTTCATTCCTAATAAATAATAACCGCCATCAGTTGCTGGACCTACAACAAAATCATTTTTAAGTAAATGGTCAAAAGCATTTTCTATATCTGTTGTGGTTATATCAAATAAATCGCTTCCAATAATAATAATATTTTTGTAACCATCTGCAAAACCTTGCTTAAAAGCATTCATCATACGGCTACCAAGATCGTTACCATTTTGTAATTTTTTATGATAAATATTATTGCTCCAAATGTCATTATCTCTAATAGCTACAGAGTAGTGTACTTGTTTGTCTGCATTTAAATTTTGAGTAATAGCAACAGTGTGGTTCAATAAAAATTTGTAAATATCTAAAGCAATTTTGTCTCCGGTTTTAGCTGCTAAACGTGTTTTGCATTTTCCTAGTTCTGGGTTTCTTGTAAAAATTAACAGTAAGTTTTTATTCAATTTGTTCAAAATATAATTAATAAATTTTCTCGGCATTGGTCACTAATTTAGACCAATACTTACTGTGTGTATGTAATTTATTTGTTAACGAGTTGTTATTGTTGTAAATGGGATTATTGTTGTTTTTCCACATAAAAATACCTCCGTATAGGTTTTTTACATTGGTATAGCCAGCTGCAATTAGTTTTTCTCCAATATCTTCAGAGCGTATGCCAATAGAGCAATATACTATAATCTCGGTGTCTTTATTTTGTATTTCAGATGTTACTTTGTTGATGTCAAAAAAATCATAGCCAACACAAATTGCATTTTTAATATGACTAATATTAAATTCAATTTCTTCTCTTGTATCTAATAAAACTACATTTTTTTTAGTTAAAAGTGAGTCTACAGAAATGTATGTGACACTCTCTGTGTTATTTTTTTTAAGTAGTTTTTTTATTGTTGGTTGTGCAGATCCTAAAAATGATATCAGTAAAAAAAGAACAATGTATAATGTAGGTTTTTTTATCACAAGTAAACGTATTTTAGGTAAAGATAAGTTTTTGTCTTTTGTTATAAAACCATTAAAAAATAAAATAATGCTTGGTTTAAGAAAAATTAAAGGGGTAGTGTATTTTTTAACCTATTTTTAAGCTTAGAAGTTTCTCCAATATAGAATCTATCAA
>NZ_ARZX01000028.1:0-30316 GCF_000568425.1 Cellulophaga geojensis KL-A | reverse complement strand
TAATCTGTATCGATTATTTAGGACTAGTCAAATAGATAAAAAGAGCATAATCTTAAATCTATGCCAATCTGTTATCAGAACAATCAAAAAAAACCTATTTTTGACCAAAATTTTAAGACTTGTTTAAATACAAATTAGTTATTGGCTTAATCTTATTTGTTTTTAGTGTTAACGCACAAGATAAATCAACAGAAAAAAAACAAATAAAAATAGTACACGGTGCTAACTTCACCAAAGATGAAGTTAAGCTACCTGGCGCATCTATATTTAGTAGAGATAGTGAAAGACAAGTAGAGTTTGAACACCAAGGAGCAACCCTTTGGTGTGATGTTGCTGTGTTTTATCCAAAAGAAAACAGACTTCTTGCTATAGACAATGTACGTATGCAGCAAGGAGACTCTATACAAATGGACAGTGGCAAATTAGAATATTTTGGAGATATTAAACTTGCAAAGGCATCTAAAAATGTAGTTTTACAAAGTCCAGATGCTACACTTACTACAGATACTTTGTATTTTGATAGAGAAAAACAGGAGTCGTACTACAGACATTTTGGAACTATAATAGATACTGCAAATACTATAAAAAGTAGAATTGGTAGGTTTTTTATGGAAACCAACAAATATCAGTTGTTAGATAGTGTTACTGTAGAAAATCCTAAATACCACGTATTATCTGAACAAATGGATTATTACACAGACTCTGAACACGTGTATATGTATGGTCCGTCTACAATTACAGGCAAAGACTATGTCATGTATTGTGAACGTGGTTATTATGACTCTAAAGTAGAAACCGGCTACGGTATAAAAAACACACGTATAGATTATAGCAATAAAATTATTGAGGGAGACAGTGTTTATTTTAATAAAAGAAAACAATTTGCATCTGCAACAAATAATATAGTAGTTACAGATACCGTAAACGATGGTGTTATTAGAGCACATTATGCAGAAGTATACAAAGAAAAGGACTCTGTTTTTGCTACCAAAAGAGCTGTTGCTATTAATGTAATGGAGAAAGACTCATTATACATGCACGGAGATACCTTAATGGTTACAGGAAAACCAGACAATAGAATTATACGTGCGTTTAGGGATGCAAAGTTTTTTAAAACAGATATAAGTGGTAAGTGTGATTCTATTCACTTTGATCAAAAAACTGGAATAACACAACTTATTACAAACCCTATTATTTGGAATATTGACAACCAAATGACAGGAGATAGCATACATTTAATAAGCGATTTAGAGACAGATAAATTAGACTCTTTAAAGGTAATTAATAATGCTTTTATAATATCTTTAGATACAATTAGTAAAACCGGCTACAACCAAGCAAAAGGTAAAAACCTATTTGGCAAATTTGTAAACAATGAGCTAAACTTTATAGATCTTGTACAAAATGTAGAGGTTATTTATTATTCATATAACGACCAAAATGAGTTTGTTGGGGTAGATAAATCACTTTGTGGTAAAGTTACTATGGAGATGAAAGAAAACGCTATAGATGTTATAACGTATTACATTAACCCTAGCGGACAAACTTTTCCTGAAGGCCAAGAACCAGAAACAGGTGTTAAATTAAAAGGTTTTGTGTGGTACGGAGACCAGCGTATTTATACCAAAGACGATATTTTTGGTGAGGATGACAACAATCTTGTTTTACCTATAATTAGAGGCATTAGTAACCCTATAGATATTGATGCAGAAGAGCAAGAGCGACATAAAAACCAAGGAGATCCCATAAATAACCCGCCCAATACCAAGGCTACAAGAAAAAAAAGGGGTACCTAAACCTACATTATCTAAGCCAGTACCAAGTACAAAACTAAAGCAACAAAAATAAATTACAGGTGAAAAAGGACTTTTTACACTACCAAGCACAAACTAGTCCGCATCCTTTAACTTTACAAGTTTCTAGAGCTAGCGGCAGTTATATTTACGATCAGGACAACAATGCACATTTAGATTTTGTAGCAGGTGTATCTGCTTGTACACTTGGCCATTGCCACCCAAAAGTAGTAGATGCAATAACCAAGCAAGCATCAGAATATATGCATGTCATGGTTTATGGAGAATATGTACAAGAACCAGCTGTAACCTATACAAAGTTTTTAGCTTCTCTACTACCCTCTAATTTAGAAACCACCTATTTGGTTAACTCTGGAACAGAAGCTATTGAAGGAGCCTTAAAATTAGCTAAAAGAACTACAAAAAGACATAAAATTGTAGCTGCACACAACTCTTACCACGGTAATACTATGGGTAGTATGAGTGTTTCTGGATCAGAATCTCAAAAAAGTGCATATAGGCCACTTGTGCCTGGCACAACATTTATTAATTTTAATTCTGATAAAGATTTAGAGAAAATTACAACAGATACTGCTGCTGTAATTTTAGAAACCATACAAGGTGGCGCAGGTTTTATAGAGCCTAAAAATAATTTTTTACAAAAGGTAAGAGCACGCTGTACAGCTGTAGGCGCCTTATTAATTTTAGACGAAATACAACCAGGGTTTGGTAGAACAGGTAAGCTATTTGCTTTTGAACACTACAACTGTGTACCAGACATTTTAGTTATAGGTAAAGGAATGGCATCTGGTATGCCAGTTGGCGCATTTGTGGCATCAAACCAAATAATGAAAAATTTACAATCTAATCCTAAACTAGGACATATTACCACTTTTGGCGGCAACCCTGTAATTGCTGCTGCAAGTTTAGCTACATTACAAGAACTAACTAGTGGTAACTTAATAATAGAAACTCTAGAAAAAGAAAAACTATTTAAAAAACTACTAAAACACAAGTACATTACAGAAATACGGGGCAAAGGTTTAATGCTAGCTGTTATGCTAGTAAATGCAGATATTACAAACCATGTTGTAATGCATTGCGCTAAAAACAGACTAATATTATTCTGGCTATTGTTTGAACCTAAAGCGCTGCGTATTTCTCCTCCTTTAACCATTTCTAATGAAGAAATTAGACAAGGATGTGCACTTATTTTAGAAGCTTTAGACTCCTACAAAAAGTAATTTGTTAACTATTTTGTTAATAATATACACGGTAGCAATCAAAAAAAAGTAACCTAAAACCTTACTTTTATTTTAATCTTATCAAGCAAGAAAGAATTTATATGGCATTTGAAGCTGAAGAAAGACCTGACAGACCAATAGCAAAATTTGAGTCAATGCTAAAGACAGATGACGTCTACTTCTTTGACGCGGAAGATTTTGAAGACATTATTCACCATTATTTAAACAATGGAAAAATGTCATTGGCAAAAAAAGCCATTAAAATTGGCTTAACCCAACACCCAAGTACCATAGAGTTAAAACTTTTAGAAGTAGAGGTTCACGTTTTTGAAAATAACCTTGAACTTGCAGAAAGTATGCTAGATAGTTTACAAACTATTGATAGCAATAATGAAGAAATATACATACAAAGAGCAAATATATTTTCTAAAAAAGACGACCACAATAAAGCAATACAGTTATTAGAAAAGGCCTTAACCTTATCTGATGATTCTATAGACATACACTCTCTATTAGGTATGGAACACCTTTTTATGGACAATTTTGAAGAAGCAAAAAAACATTTTATACAGTGTGTCTTGTTTGATGAACACGATTACGCATCTCTTTACAACATTATTTATTGTTTTGACTTTTTAGAAGATTTTGATGGTGCCATTGTATTTTTAAATGATTACCTAGAAAAAAACCCATACTGTGAGGTAGCTTGGCATCAACTAGGTAAGCAGTACATAGAAAAAGGAATGTATAAAGAAGCCATTGCTGCTTTTGATTTTGCTATTATTTCTGATGATAGTTTTGTTGGCGCTTATTTTGAGAAAGGAAAAATTCTTGAAAAATTAAAACGCTACAATGAAGCTATAGAAAATTATGAAATTACTATAGAAATTGAAGATCCGTCTGCTTTTGCATATTTACGTATTGGTAAATGTCATGAAAAAATAGGCAATACAGAGCTAGCTAGGCTATTCTATTATAAAACCGTTCATGAAGATCCTTTGTTAGATAAAGGATGGTTAGCAATTACCAGCTTTTATATTAAGCAAGAAGATTATGTTAAAGCAAAAGAATACATAACTAAAGCAATTAATATAGAGGAAGAAAATTTATTCTATTGGGAGAAAAGCGCACTAATACATGAAGCCTTAGGTTTGGTTGAAGATGCAGAGGTTGCATATCAAAAAATGGTAGATTTAGGAGATTGCGAGTTAAAAACATGGCTAAATTGGAGCACCTTAGTAATAAAAAAAGGAGACTTACATTCTGCTATTCAAATACTACAACAAGCCTTAGAGTTTTACCCAAACAATGCAGATATTTTATACAAAATTGCGGGTTCACATATGGCCCTAAATCAGACTATAAAAACAAAAGAATATTTGGTTAAAGCACTAAGTGTTAACACAAAAAAGGTAGCTACATTTAAGTTAGATTTTCCTCAGTTTAAAAATAACACGTGGATTAACAACATTATTATAGAATATAGTAACTCTTCCAAATAAATCTATATTTTTACGTTTTTTATTACAATTATGAAAGAACGTAACTTACTACAGTATTTAATTATTACGCTAAAAGGTTTAGCTATGGGTGCCGCAGATGCTGTACCTGGTGTTTCTGGAGGTACAATTGCATTTATTTCTGGTATTTATGAAGAACTAATAAATAGTATAAGCAACATAAACTTATCTCTATTTAAAACGTTAAAAAATGATGGTATTAAAGCATTTTGGAAGCAAGCAAATGGCAATTTTGTATTAGCCTTACTAACAGGGATAATAATAAGTTTTATTTCCTTTATGCGTTTGGCTAAATATTTAATAGAATACCACCCAATTTTAATTTGGTCGTTCTTTTTTGGTTTAATTGTAGTGAGTATTTACTTTGTAGGCAAACAAATTACAAAGTGGAATGCACTAACAGTAATAGCTTTAATTATTGGTGCTGGGTTAGCATATTATATTACAAGTTTACCAGCTTTAGCAGCCAATACTAACCCATATTATTTACTTTTTGCTGGAGCTGTTGCCATTTGCGCAATGATTTTGCCTGGTATATCTGGTTCTTTTATTTTAGTAATTATGGGAGCTTACAAAACATTAAGTGACGCTTTTCATGATTTTGATTTAAAAAAAATAGCCTTGTTTGCTACTGGTGCTTTAATTGGGTTATTAAGTTTTAGTAGAGTTTTAAAATGGCTATTTAAAAATTATCACAATACTACACTAGCACTTTTAACTGGTTTTATTTTAGGTTCTTTAAACAAAGTTTGGCCTTGGAAAAAAACAGTAACTGTAATGGTAGATGAAACAGGAGAAATTGTACCTTTTAATACCATATCTGATCTTGGAACATTAGCTGTTTATCAAAAAAACATACATAATTTTGAATCGTTTAAAACGGTTACAGAAGAAAGTATTCTGCCAATAAAATACTCAGAGTTAAACCATTATATAGATCCGCAAACTATGATTGCAATTGCACTAATGGTGACAGGTTTTTTAACTATTTTTATACTAGAAAAAATAGCTACAAAAAACAAATAAACACAATGGCACATACTAGAACAGTTTTAGACAAGTTTCTCCTTGTTGTTAAAGGACTATGTATGGGTGCTGCAAATAAAGTCCCTGGTGTTTCTGGCGGTATTGTTGCATTTGTGGGAGGCTTTTATGAAGAGTTTATATACTCACTACAAAAATTTAACTTTAAAGCTCTAAAACTGCTTTTAAATGGCAGACTTAAGAGTTTTTATAATTACATTAACGGCACATTTATTACGTTACTAATTTTTGGTATGCTAGTAAGCTATTTTAGCGTTTCAAAAATTTTAGATTACTTTTTAGAGCATAATGAGTTATATGTGTGGTCTTGTTTTTTTGGGATGATTGTAGGTTCTATTTATTACATTGCCAAGGGGTTTGATCATTGGAACAAAAAAACCTTTTTTGCTGCACTAGTTGGTTTAGCAATAGGGGTTTCTATAAGTTTCTTAAATCCGGCTAAAGAAAATGACAATCTTTTTTTTATTTTCTTTTGTGGAATTATTAGTGTATCTGGTATGACGCTCCCAGGATTATCTGGATCTTTTATATTAATTCTATTAGGCAATTATGTACTACTTTTGGTAGACTCCGTTAATGCCTTGTATGACACATTTACAGAAATAATTAAAGGCGACTTTAGTTTTACCAAAAACACAGAACGCTTAAATACCTTAACCGTACTTGGTGTTTTTACAGCAGGTTCTGCCATTGGTTTGGTAACATTGTCTCACATTATAAGTTACGTTTTAAAACACTTTAAACACATAACAACAGCTGTTATTTTGGGCTTTATAACGGGGTCTTTGGGAGTTGTTTGGCCTTGGAAAAAAACTGTATATAAAGTAGATGCTGTTGGGAATATTTTAATAGACTCTAACGGAAACGAAATTATCAAGAATTATTCTCGCTATTTTCCCGATTTTGTGATTTCTGAAACTTGGTGGGCAGTTTTTTTTGTAGTTATAGGAATAAGTATTTTATTGGTCCTAGATTGGTATGGAAAAAACAGAAAAAAAACAGTATAAGTTTGGGTTAATAGGAAAAGATATTGAATATTCTTTTTCTAGAAATTACTTTACACACAAGTTTAAAAAACTTGGGTTAACAAACTATGTCTATGTAAATTTTGACTATCAAAAAATTGAAGAGTTTAAAACTACATTAGAAAATAACTCTAATATTAAAGGCTGTAATGTTACCATTCCTTATAAAGAAAGTGTAATTCCGTTTTTAACTAGTTTAGATGCAAAAGCCAAAGCTATTGGAGCTGTAAATACTATAAAATTTACAGAAAACGGATTAATTGGTTACAATACTGATGCCTATGGATTTAAAAAATCCATAGAACCTCATCTAAAAAAACACCATACAAAAGCATTAATTTTAGGTACCGGTGGTGCATCTAAGGCAGTAAAATATGTTTTAGAAGATTTGGGCATTGTATGTACATATGTATCCAGAAAACCTAAAAAAAATCAATTTACATATACAGATTTAAATAATAATATTATTAAAGAGTATACCGTAATAATTAACTGTACTCCTTTAGGAACACACCCAAAAATTACAGATAAGCCCACTATCCCTTATTTGCATTTAACAGAAAAACATTTGCTTTTTGATCTTATATACAACCCAGACAAAACAGCATTTTTAAGTGCAGGTGAAGCCCAAGGAGCTACTATTAGTAACGGACAACATATGCTAGAGCACCAAGCAGAAGAATCATGGAGAATTTGGAATAGCTAGCACATAATAAATTTAGAATACCTTAAAAAATGAATTACTACTCGTTAAACAAAAAAGCGCCTAATACTACATTTAAAAATGCAGTTATAAAAGGCTTGGCACCAGATAAAGGATTGTACTTTCCTGAAAGTATAACACCTTTACCTGCAGATTTCTTTAAAAATTTAGACAATTTATCTAATTCAGAAATTGCTTTTACAGCCATTAAACAATTTGTTTCTCCTGAAATTCCAGAGGATGTTCTAAAAACCATTGTAGAGGAAACATTATCCTTTAATTTTCCTGTGGTTAAGTTAGATGAGAATGTGTCTACATTAGAGCTTTTTCACGGACCAACAATGGCATTTAAAGATGTTGGGGCACGTTTTATGGCTCGTTGTCTTGGCTATTTTAACAAAAATAACACTAATGAGGTTACTGTATTGGTAGCTACATCTGGAGATACAGGTGGCGCTGTTGCCAATGGCTTTTTAGGTGTAAAAGGTGTAAACGTGGTTATTTTATATCCTAGCGGAAAAGTAAGTGATATACAAGAAAAACAATTAACAACTTTAGGGCAAAATATAACTGCTTTAGAAGTAGACGGTGTTTTTGATGATTGCCAAGATATGGTTAAACGCGCATTTTTAGACGAAGAATTAACTAGCAAAATGCAATTAACATCTGCAAACTCAATTAACGTAGCGCGTTGGCTACCACAATTATTTTACTTTATTTTTGCCTATAAGCAGTTACATAACACGCACAAAAAAATAGTTTTTTCTGTTCCTAGTGGTAATTTTGGTAACATATGTGCTGGTATGATGGCGCAGCAATTGGGTTTACCTATTCATCATTTTATAGCATCTAACAATAAAAATAATGTTGTTACTACATATTTAAAAACAGAAGAATATAATCCAAAACCATCTGTACAAACTATAAGTAATGCTATGGATGTTGGTAACCCTAGTAACTTTATTCGTATACAAGAAATACACAAAAATGACTTTGGCGCTTTAACTGAAAATTTATCTTCTTATAGTTTTTCTGATGAAGAAACAAAAGAAGCTTTAGCGCATATTTACAAAACTTATAACTATGTAGCTGACCCACACGGAGCTGTTGGTTATTTAGGTTGCAAAGCATATTTAAAAAATAATAATGATGTACATTGTGTATTTTTAGAAACTGCTCACCCAACAAAATTTTTAGATGTAGTTGAACACGTAATTAAAGAAAAACAACCATTGCCAGAGCAAATACAAGAAGTAATGCACAAAACAAAAGTAGCCACCAAAATTGGCAGCTACAATGACTTAAAATCTTACTTATTAAATAACTAACTAAGCATTTACAGTAGAAAATTTATCTAAGGCCTCACCTATTAAGGTATCACCCTTAATAATTTCAAAAGTGGCCTTGTTTGCTACGTCATCATTTAGTGTTCTCACTAATGTTTGTGCAACATCATTTCTACTAATTTCACCTCTTTTATTTAACTTTTCTTGGAGCTCTATTTGGTTATGGGGCTCCTTATTGGTTAAAGAACCAGGGCGTACAATACTGTAATTTAATCCACTTTCTTTTAAGTATTCATCTGCGTTATGCTTTGCTTTTAAATACTCTTGCAGTTGTTCTGCTTCTTCAGGCTTGTCTGCTCCCATAGAGCTTAACATAACAAACTTTTTAATGTTATTTTCTTTAGATGCATCAATTAACCTCTTTGCTCCTTCTTGGTCTACTTCTACTACTTTTTTTCCTCCAGATCCGGCAGCAAAAAGCACCTTATCTACATTTTCTATTTTATTAAATACTTTATCTACATCGCCCTCTAAGTCTCCAAGAACAGTATCTATTTGTTTTGCTTTAAAATATTCTTTTTGCTCTTCTTTTCTAACCATTGCAATAGGGTTAAAATACTGAGATTCTTTTAAAAGGTTCACTATTTGTTTTCCTGTGGTACCATTGGCACCGGCTACTAATATGTTTTCCATACCTGAGTATAACATTCCTTTAAGGCAATTCCTAAAATCTTAACTGGTTTAACGTTAGTTTAATACAAATTAACAAAGCCTTTGTACTTTGTTTTTAGCGTATTTTACACAGCCATACTTCCTAGCAGGTACAACTAAAAAAACAACTTATTTTAATACCTGAGCTAATTTATAAAACAAACAATTTTCGATACCTTTGACAAAAAACTAACAATAGTCTAATTATATAAATTGTTTTAATGAAAAATACTGCATTAACATCTACTCACGAGGCACTTGGCGCTAAAATGGTTCCTTTTGCTGGTTACAATATGCCTGTTTCTTATGCTGGTGTAAATATAGAACACGAAACTGTACGTAACGGTGTTGGAGTTTTTGATGTATCGCATATGGGAGAATTTTTAATTGAAGGTCCCAATGCATTAGATTTAATACAAAAAGTAACATCTAACGATGCATCTAAACTAGTAGTTGGTAAAGCTCAGTACAGCTGTTTACCTAATGAAACTGGTGGTATTGTAGATGACCTTATTGTTTACAAATTAAAAGATGAGCAATATTTACTAGTTGTTAATGCTTCTAATATTGATAAGGATTGGAACCACATATCTAAATACAATGAAACTATAAATGCAGAAATGCGTAACATATCTGAAGGATACTCTTTATTAGCTATACAAGGTCCTAAGGCTATTGAAGCTATGCAGTCTGTTACATCTGTAGATTTAGCAGCAATTAAATTTTACACATTTGAGGTTGCAGATTTTGCAGGTATTGATAATGTAATTATTTCTGCCACTGGTTACACTGGTTCTGGCGGATTTGAAATTTATTGCAAAAACGAAGACGTAAAACAAATTTGGGATAATGTTTTTAAAGCAGGTTTAGATTTTGGTATTGCTCCAATTGGTTTAGCTGCCAGAGATACTTTACGTTTAGAAATGGGTTATTGCTTATATGGTAATGACATTAATGACAACACTTCTCCTTTTGAAGCTGGGTTAGGTTGGATTACCAAGTTTACAAAAGACTTTGTAAATAGTGAAGCTTTAGCTGAGCAAAAAGCAAATGGTACTGAGCGTAAATTAATTGCTTTTGAACTTACTGAAAGAGGTATTCCTAGACACGATTATGATATAGTAGATACAGATGGCGCTAAAATTGGTGTAGTTACCTCTGGTACTATGTCTCCGTCTTTAAACAAAGGTATTGGGTTAGGTTATGTGCCAACGGCATTATCTAGTGCTGGTACAGAAATTTTTATTCAGATTAGAAAAAAAGCAGTTGCTGCAACTGTTGTAAAATTACCTTTTTATAAGGCATAATTTTTATATGATAGATTTTCAAGGTATTATCAACAACATTCATAACAACTTAATTAAGGAAGAGGTTAAGGGTGTTGTTGCATCTTACATTCCAGAACTGTACAAACAGAGTACTAATAGTTTTGGCATTTATTTACAGTGTATTAACGGAGAAACTTATGCTGCTGGTGACGCATACACTCCTTTTTCTATACAAAGTATTTCTAAAGTTTTAGCACTATCTAAAGCTATAGCTTTTGAAGATAACCGTATTTGGGAACGTGTAGATGTAGAACCATCTGGCAACCCATTTAACCATTTGTCTTTATTGGAGTTAGAAAATGGAATACCAAGAAATCCGTTAATTAATTCTGGTGCTCTTGTAATTGCAGATATGCTTGTAACACATTTAAAAAACCCTAAACAAGATTTTTTAAACTATGTTAGAACCATTGCTAATGACCAGACAATAAATTACAATACAGATGTAGCTGCATCTGAAAAAAGAACTGGTTACGGAAACTTTGCTGCAGCCAACCTTTTAAAGTCTTTTAACAACCTAAATAATAATGTAGAGGATGTTTTAGATTTTTATTTTCACCAGTGCGCCATAGATATGAGCTGCGCACAATTAGCAAAAGCTTTTTATTTGTTTGCCAATGGTGGAAAGTGTGTAAATAACGTACAGCACATACCTGTTAGTCAGGCAAAACGTATTAACGCAATTATGCTTACTTGTGGTTTTTATGATGAAGCGGGTGAGTTTGCTTTTAGAGTAGGTTTGCCTGGAAAAAGTGGCGTTGGTGGCGGAATTGTGGCCTTACTACCTAATAACTTTATTATCTCTACTTGGGCTCCGGGTCTTAATGCTAAAGGAAATTCCTTGTTGGGAATGCAAGCATTGGAGCAATTTACGACTGAGACTAAGATCTCTATTTTTTAAGAACCAAAGTGAGTAATGAAAGAGAAGAAATCTAAAGATAGAATTTTAATTCTAGGTGCCAGCGGCTTTATAGGTAATGCCATATATAAAGAATTGTATGCCTATTATGATACTTATGGAACCTATTGTTTTAACCAAAAAGATTTTGAAGACAACGGTCAGTTTTTTTATTATAATGTAGAAGAAACAGATATTTACGAATTGTTAGAAATTGTAAAACCAGATTACATTATATCTGCTATACGTGGTAATTTTGCAGCACAAATATTAGCACACCAACACATAATAGAATACGTAACTACCCACAAAGTCAAGTTGTTATTTTTATCTTCTGCAAATGTTTTTGATGCTTACAGCAAATACCCATCTTATGAGTTAGACAAAACACTGTCTTTAAGTATTTACGGACGTTTAAAAATTAAGATTGAAAATATGCTGCTTAGATTACCAAAAAACAAAGCAATAATTATACGCTTACCAATGGTTTTTGGTAATAACACTCCCAGAATTAAAGAGATTAAAACACTACTGCAAAACAAAGAACCTGTAGAGGTTTTTCCTAATTTGGTTTTTAATGTTACTTATGTAGATAAATTAACGCAACAACTACATTATATTATTAATCATAAAAAAACTGGTATTTTTCATTTAGGAAGTGAAGATTTGGTACATCATGAAGATTTTATAAAAGAAATAGTATCTAAAATAGGATTGTATAACCCTGTATATAAAAGAGTTTTTACCTCTAATGATGATAGGTATTTAGCTGTGCTTCCAAAAAGCAATAAACTACCTAAACATTTACAAATTACTTACCAAGATACTATAGATCATCATCTTTTTTCCTAATAAATAGATTATTACATGACTACTTCTTGTAACTTTGTAATACACTAAATTTTATACAGATGCAAAAATATACAACTGAAGAAATAACAAGTAAATTAAACAATTTAGATGGTTGGGATTATACTGATGGTGCTTTAGAAACTACTTTTGAGTTTAAAAATTTTAAAGAAACCTTTTGTGTAATGACACGTATTGCTTTTGAATGTGAATTGCAAGGTCATCACCCAGACTGGACCAATGTATACAACACGCTAACTATACGCTTAAACACTCATGATGCAGGTGGAGTTACAGAAAAGGACTTTGTACTAGCCAAAACAATTGAAGAAATTATAGACAGTGAGTAAATAAATAACCTAGCCATTATGCGCTAGGTTTTTTTATACTTTTCTTTTTGCTAGTTTGCTTGCAATTACACTTATTATTAAAATTTGTGTTGCGTGAAAAAGCATTATAGGCAGTAATATAATGCCTATTGCTGCCATATTACCAAATATTATTTTAGAAAAAACAGTACCATGTACTAATGATTTTTTTGTGCCGCAAAACTGAGCCGTAATTTTATCTTCTATATTAAAATTAAGCTTTGTAGCTATAAAGCCTGTACTAAAGTAAGTAATGGTAAAAAGAACCAATACACCTGCTAAAAGTAGTACCAAATCTAATGCAGAGACTGTACTAAAAATATTATTTGTAAAGGATGACGCAAAACTTTTGTAAATTATTAATAATATAATAGACTTGTCAAACAATGTAATTTTACTACTGTGTTTTTGTGCAAATGTACCAAGGTAACGTTGCAACAATAAACCTAATACTACAGGCAATATTATTTGTACAATTAGCTTTGTATAAATATCTATAAAATTAAAACTTGTTTGGTCATTAGTAACAAATAACCCCATCCATAAGGGTGTAACTAAAATCCCTATAATGCCAGATATACTTGCATTAAAAATAGCTGCAGGCATATTACCTTTTGCTATAGAAACCATTACAACAGATGAAGATACTGTAGATGGTAATGCTGCTAAAAAAAAGAATGCAAGCCAAATAGTTTCTTGCTCTTGGTTTAGTAAAAATGGTTTAACTATTAATACCAAAAGAGGAAACAATATAAAGGTAGCTACTTGCACTAAAATATGCAGTTTCCAATTCTTTAAACCAGCTTTTAACTTAGACGGACTTAATTTTAATCCGTAAAAAAAGAAAATTAAAGATATACCAACACTACTAATTGTATTTATAACCTGTTTTACTCCCAGTTCTGGAAAAAAATAGGCCAAAACAATTGCTACAATTATAAACAGTACAAACTTATCAATCTTCATAATCTACTTTTCTAAAATACAATATTAAGCACTTGTTACTTCACATTAAAAATAATCTCTCTTAAAATACTTTTATTTTTGAGGTTAAACCAATTCAATTTTTTAATTTCATCCTAGAAATACAATATTTTATTTTAACCCATAAAGTAACGACTAATGCACATAATATCTTGGAATGTAAATGGTGTACGCGCTGTAGTAAAAAAAGAGTTTTTTGAATCTGTAAAATATATGAATCCAGATATACTTTGTATTCAAGAAACTAAAGCACAAGATAATGAGGTTGCCAAGGCACTTTCTCCATTAGAAAACTTTAGTTTAGCATCTAACTCTGCCAATAAAAAAGGCTATTCTGGTACTGCAACATTAAGTAGCACAAAACCCCTTACTATTAAAGCAGATATTGGTATAGAAGCACACGATACTGAAGGTAGAGTACTTTGTACTGAGTATGAAAATTTTTACTTGGTAAATGTTTACGTACCTAATTCTGGTCAAAAATTAGATAGGTTAGAGTACAGAAAACAGTGGGATAAAGACTTTTTAGACTATTTAAAAAATTTAGAAAAGAAAAAGCCTGTAATTGCTTGTGGCGATTTTAACGTAGCACACAAAGCAATAGACCTAAAAAATGATAAAAGTAACTACAATAAAACTGCTGGTTATACACAAACAGAAATTGATGGTATGAACAATTTTATAGCTGATGGTTTTGTAGATTCTTTTAGAATGCTACACCCAGATGAAGTTGTTTATACGTTTTGGAGCTACCGTTTTAAATCTAGAGAACGCAATACCGGTTGGCGTATAGATTATTTTTTAGTAAGCCAATCTATAAAAGACAAAGTTAAAGAGGTAACTGTTTTCTCTGACATTATGGGATCTGACCACTGCCCTATTGGACTTAAAATTGATTTTTAATTTAAGGTATTAAGTATATATAACGCCTATAGAATAAAAATTTCTATAGGCGTTTTTTAGTGTTATTAATTATCATAATTTATTAAATATTTATAAATGCAAATTTATATTTTAGTCACTACCTTAAATTGTAACATTGTATTTATATAAGGTCAATTATAAAAGTTATAAAACAATATTTTATAACTTAAAACTGATATTCTGTTATAGAGTTAAAATTCTTCATTTTTAGGTATTCTATAAATTACTAGCGTACAATCCTCTAGCACGCCAGTATTAACAATGCAATAATAAAAAAATAACACCTTAATAACCCATTAGCAACTACGTATTTTTTTATTTATTTTTTTACACTATTAGTAATTTAACAGTCAATAAATTACATTTTTAATTTATAATATATATATTTGGTAAACCAATCTGGTTAACCAATTTTATATTTTATGCAAAAACATACATTATACTTAGCTTTTATACTACTTTTTAGTATTACATCATGCACACAAAAAAAGAATACCGTAGCTACTTTACAACAATTTAACACTGCTGTAAAAAATGCACAACCTGGAGATGTAATTACACTGGCTAATGGCGTATGGAACAATACCGAATTACTTTTTGCTGCAAAAGGCACAGCAGAAAAGCCAATAACTTTAACTGTAGAAGAAAAAGGTAAGGTAACTTTAGAAGGGCAAAGTAACTTACGTATTGCAGGTGAACACTTAATTATTAATGGTTTGGTATTTAAAAATGGTTATACTCCCACTAATGAAGTTATCTCTTTTAAACAAAATGCTAAAACTCTTGCAAATAACACTAGACTAACAGAATGTGTTATAGATAATTTTAGTAACCCAGAACGTCACGAACCAGATACTTGGGTTGCTATATACGGTAAAAATAACCGAATTGACCACAACCATTTAACTGGTAAAAAAAATAGAGGTGTTACCATGACGGTTAGGTTAAATTCTAAAGAAAGTCAAAACAACAATCATAAAATAGATCACAACTATTTTGGACCTAGACAAAACTTAGGCTCTAACGGTGGTGAGACTTTACGTATTGGAACTAGCCATTTTTCTAGAACAAACTCTAATACTATTGTAGAAAATAATTATTTTGATAGGTGTAACGGAGAACATGAAATAATCTCTAACAAATCATGTCAAAACACATACAAAAACAATGTTTTTTATGAGTGTACAGGTACATTAACTATGCGCCACGGTAACAGAACTATGGTAGATGGCAACATATTTATTGGCAACAATAAACCTAGCACAGGTGGTATTAGAATTATTAATGGTGAGCAAACTGTTATAAATAATTATGGTATTGGATTAACTGGTTACCGTTTTAGAGGTGCTTTTGTTATTATGAACGGAATTTACAATTCTCCTATTAATAGGTATGACCAAGTTAAAGATGCTGTTGTAAAAAATAACACTTTTGTTAATAGTAACCACATTCAGTTATGTGCAGGTAGTGATGAAGAACGTAGTGCTCCTCCTGTAAACTCTGTTATGGAAAATAATATTTTTTATAATGAGAGTAAAGATTCAATTTTTACGGTTTATGATGATATTAATGGTATTACATTTACAAATAACATTATTAGTAAAAACATAAAACCAATTACTGATACTGGGTTTGTAAGTAAAGATATTGAGTGGGTAAAAAATACAGACGGATTGCTAGTTCCTGCTAACTCTAACTTAAGAGCTGGTGCTAAATTACCAGGTGAAATTCTTAAAAAAGAAGATACAGGTGTTAACTGGTACTCTAAAAAAAATACTGCTGTTGCCTTTGGTACTGGTAAAAAAATTACAGTAGAACCAGGTTTAAATACTTTGTTTGAAGCTGTAAATAATTCTTCAGCCGGAGACGTAGTAGAGCTTACTGCTGGCGAAACTTATACTTTATCAAAAACTATAGCTATAAATCATCCTATTACTATCCTTTCTAATTCAGATAAAAAACCTACTATTTTATTTGAAAAGAAAACCTTATTTGAAATTAACAATGGAGGCAGCTTAAAATTAACTGGAATTAATTTTGATGGTGAAAGCGCCCCAGACAGAACAGGAAATTCTGTAATTACTACTAGTAAATACTCAATGAACAAAAATTACAAATTGTTTATAGATAATTGTGACTTTGTAAACTTAGATGTTAACCATTCTTTTGATGCTGTAATGGTTTACAAAAACACATTTGCAGACACAATTAGTATTAAAAATTCAAAATTTAATACTATTAGTGGTAACGTTTTGGCTTTAGATAAAGAAACTGAAGATATTGGTATCTATAATGCAGAATATGTAATCTTAAAAAATAATAGTTTTAACAATGTAAATGGTGCTGTTTTAAGTTTACACAGAGGTGGTAAGGATGAAAGTACTTTTGGTCCGTTTTTAGAATTAGACCATAACACTTTTGACGCTATTGGTTACGGTAAAAGAAATAAATACAATGCTGCAATTAACTTATATGGTGTGCAAGTAAATACTATTACCAACAATATATTTAACAACACAAAATCGTTAAAAATGCATTTAGTTGTTGGTGAGCCAATAGTAGATATTTTAAACAATAATTTTTACAAATCTGATGGTTTAGAAGTTACTGGTGATCAAAAATACAATGTTAAAAACCTATGGACATTAGATCCTAAATTTAAAGAAGGTACTTATACATTATCTAAAAATTCTGACCTTTTAAATAAAGGTACAGATGGCAAAAATTTAGGATTAATTAGTAATAACTAGATAATGATTGTAAAAAAATATATATGCTTTATTTTAATATGTTTTCTTTTTGCTTGCAAAAAAGATAATAAAGCTGCCATTAAAAATAATGTAGAACAAAATACTGCAAGCCACCCTAGTTTAATACTTACCCAAAAAGGCGTAAAAAATATTAAAGCACAGTTAGGAACAATTCCTTTGTTTGATAAAACTTTAGAAGATGTTAAACAAGATGTAGATGCAGAGATTAGTAAAGGTATTGCTGTTCCTATTCCTAAAGATTTTTCTGGAGGTTATACGCATGAACAGCACAAAAAAAACTTTCTAATACTACAAAAAGCTGGTGTGCTTTATCAAATTTTAGATGATGAAAAATATGCTGTATATGTAAGAGATATGTTTTTAGAGTACGCAAAATTATACCCTACTCTTCCTTTACACCCACAAGAAAGATCTTATGCAAGAGGAAAACTTTTTTGGCAGTGTTTAAATGATTCTAACTGGTTGGTATATGCTAGCCAAGCATACGATTGTATCTATAATTGGTTATCAAAAGAAGAAAGAGAACATTTAGAAAATGATTTATTTATTCCGTTTGCCAATTTTATATCAGAAAAAAATCCACAGTTTTTTAATAGAGTACACAACCATAGTACCTGGGGTAATGTTGCTGTAGGAATGATTGCTCTTGTAATGGATAATGATGAGCTATTACAAAAAGCTCTATACGGACTAAAAACAGATTCTATTGCGGCTAATTTAAAAGATGATGATGGTGGATTTATAAAAAATAAAGATCAGAAAGTTGGTTTTTTAGCAAACTTAGATGAACCATTTTCTCCTGACGGATATTATACTGAAGG
This sequence comes from Cellulophaga geojensis KL-A, assembly GCF_000568425.1. NCBI lineage: Bacteria > Pseudomonadati > Bacteroidota > Flavobacteriia > Flavobacteriales > Flavobacteriaceae > Cellulophaga > Cellulophaga geojensis. The sequence goes on along the minus strand of NZ_ARZX01000028.1, from coordinate 12,047 downwards.
TCCTTATTACCAAAGGTATGCTATGTACCCATTTTTAATTTTTGCACAAGCACTAGAAAATAAAAAACCTGAACTTAAAATTTTTGAACATAAAAATGCAGTACTAACAAAAGCTGTAGAAGCATTAATTAACCTAACTGATAAAGACGGAGAGTTTTACACAATTAATGATGCACAAAAAGGAATGTCTTACTACTCCAGAGAATTAGTAACAGCTGTAGATATTGCTTACCATTACGGAGGCAATAACCCAGAACTATTAAGTATTGCAAAAAAACAAAATAAAGTAAATTTAGACGATACAGGTTTAGCAGTAGCATTGGGTTTAAAAAACAATTTAGATAAACCTTTTAGAAAAAAATCTATTACTTTAAGAGATGGCTCAAATGGCAACCAAGGTGGCATAAGTATATTACGCAATAATAATTTAGAGGTTATTTTTAAATATACAGCACAAGGTCTTAGTCACGGTCATTATGACAAGTTATCTTTTTTTATGTATAATAATGGTACAGAGGTTATACAAGATTATGGCTTGGCAAGGTTTGTTAATATAGAACAAAAAGGTGGCGGTAACTACTTAAAAGAAAATACTACTTGGGCAAAACAAACAATAGCGCATAATACCGTTATACAAAATGAAACTTCTCATTTTAATGGCAAGTATAGTATAGGTAGCAAAAACCACTCTAACCAATACTTATTTAATATTTCTGAAAAAATTAAAGTGGTTAGCGCTAAAGAAAATAACGCATACCCTGGCACAGAGTTACACAGGACTATGGCTATAGTGACAGACTCTTCTTTTATTAAACAACCATTTGTTTTAGATATTTTTAATGTTATTGGTACATCAACAAACAAATACGATTTGCCTTTCTATTACAAGGGGCAAATAATGCAAACAAATTTTAAGTATACACAACAAGCTACATTAAAAACATTAGGAGACAAAAATGGCTATCAACATTTATTTGTAGAGGCTTTAGCAGACGCACCAAATAGTAACTTAAAATTTAATTGGATGCACAATAATGTATTTTACACATTAACTTCTGCTACACAAGCAACAGACAAAATTATTTTTGCCAGAATTGGTGCTAACGATCCAGAATATAATTTAAGAAGAGATCCTACTTTAATCATTAGAAAAACTAATACTAAAAACGCATTATACGTAAATGCCATAGAAGCACATGGTAGCTACAGTCCTGTATCAGAGTTCTCTGTAAATGCTTACAGTAGTATTGCTAAAATAGAAACCCTTTTAAATACTAAAGACTATACAGCTATACGCATTACAAACAATAATAAACAGTCTAAACTATTTATTTTTTCTAATACAAACCCAGACAAAACTACAGCACATTCAATTACAATTAATGATAATGAATTTAACTGGGTAGGTCCATACACTTATAACTAACTTAATTTTATCTATATGAAAAAAAATGAAATGTCTTTTATCCTAATACAGAGAGTTTTACAAAAAAACTTATTAATGTGTATTTAATTTTTTTTTAACAAAATTTTTACATATATTCGAAAAGTATAAACTGGTTAACCAGTTTGGTTAACCAAATTTAAATAGAGCACAAAAAAAGGATAGGTGCACGCCTATCCTTTTACAAATACTTCTTTGGAGGGAAGTAATAAATATGTAGTATAAAAACATATTCTTTACAAAAGTAATGATTATTTGCTTTTAGCCTAGAGAAATGGTTTTTAAGTTACTACAGAACACTATTAACTCAATTAAACTAAACAATTAATTATGAACTTAAAAACAAAGCTAATTTTGGTTATGACACTATTTTGTAGTGCTATAACTATAGCTCAAGAAAGCTTTCCTATAAAAGGTACGGTAGTCTCTTCTGCAGACAACTTACCTATTTTAGGAGTAAACATTATCATTAAAAATACTGCTACAGGCACAACTACAGATTTTGATGGCAACTATGAAATTAAAGCTAAAAAAGGTGATGTTCTTCAATTTTCTTTTATTGGATTTATTACTAAAAGTATTACTGTAGCAGACCAAACTACCATTAATGTTACTTTAGATGAAGATGCTAGTAAGTTAGATGAAGTTGTGGTTATTGGTTATGGTACACAAAAAAAATCTCACCTAACAGGTTCTATTTCTAAAGTAGTAAACGAAGATTTAGGACAAATTGCTGTTTCTAGGGTAGATGATGCCTTAGTAGGTCAAGTATCTGGTGTTAACATACAAGCTACAGAAGGTGAAGCTGGTTCTGATCCTACAATTAGAATTAGAGGAACAGGTTCTATTACAGGTAACTCTGGACCACTAGTTGTTGTAGATGGTGTTGTGGTTCCTAATGACTATTTGGGTTCTTTAGATATGAATGACGTTGAATCTTTTGAAATTTTAAAAGATGCAGCTTCTGGTGCTATTTATGGTTCTAGAGGTGGTAATGGTATTATACAAATTACTACAAAATCTGGTAAATCGGGTGAAACTAGGTTTAGCTACTCTACATTAACTGGTGTTAAAACAGCAAGACAGAGTGATGCTTACTACTCTACAGTAGCAGAAACTGCCGCTGCAGAATTACAGTTTACACATACACTTTCAGACCGTACAAGATACAAACAGTTAATTGGCGTAGATACCAACTGGCAAGAAATTATTTTTGATGGTGGTATTATTACAAACCACTCTTTAGGTATTAGAGGTGGTAATGATAAATTAAGATTTAGTACAAACCTAAACTACAACCATGATGAAGGGGTTTTACTTACTGATGATTTTAAAAAATACAGTGTAAAAGTTAGATTAGATTATGATGTTACAGATAACTTAACAATTGGTCTTAGTGCTACTCCTTCTTACACAGAACGTAGACGTTTTGATGGTAGTACACATGATATTTTAAGACAACCTTCATGGCTACCAGTTTACCATGATGAAAACACTATACAATTTGTAAACAGAGTGCAAGATGGTGGTAAATGGGCAGACGTACAAGTTGGCGATTATGCTTTACAATACCATTTTGATGGGTATGATTTAGATGCTGGTGCTCCTGCAGACAGTGGAGGTACAAGTATTAGTAACACTTCTAACACTAACCCTGCTGCAAAAGTACTAGAAAGAGACCGTAGAGATTTTAGAAGTAAAATTCTTGGTAGCTTTTATGCTAAATACAAAATTAATGACGATTTAAGCTTTAAAACTACACTTTCTGGTGATTACCAAAGATACAGACAACAAAGATGGCAAGGTGTAGAGGCTAACAGAAACGGAGCAAGTGCTGCTCAGTTAGATAGTACAAATACCAGAACACAACACTTAGCTTTAGATAATGTATTATCATACAACAAAACTTTTGATAAGCATGATCTTGGCATAGTATTAGGTGCATCTGGTGAACAATATAAAACAGAATTTGAAACTATTAGCTCACAAGGTTATACAGATGATAGTTCTCGTTACATTAACAGAGATGACATTACTAATGAATATGAAGAAGAGTACGAAAGTACATTACTATCATTCTTTACAAGAGTAAATTATGCGTATTCAGACAAATACTTAGCTTCTTTTAGTTTTAGAAGAGATGGTGCTTCTGTATTTGGTCCAAACAATAAATATGGTAACTTCTTTGCAGGTTCTTTAGGTTGGAACATCTCTAGAGAAAACTTCTTAAAAAATAGTGATGTAGTTAATAACCTTAAATTTAGAGTTAGTTATGGTGTAACTGGTAACAACTCTTTTAGAACCGGTAATAACTTAATTAACAACTACCCTTACCTATCTTTAATAGACAATTCTATTGCCTCTGGTGTTACAGGTGGTGTGGTTACAAATGCTGCTAACCCTTTAAATATATCTAATCCAGATTTAAAATGGGAAAGACAAGTAGAGTTTAACCCTGGGGTAGACTTTGGTTTCTTTGGTAATATTTTATCTGGTTCTGTAGATTACTATAAAAGAACTAGTGACCAACTACTACTAAATAACCCAATTGCCTCTACAACTGGTTTTACTAATGCTCTTGTAAATATTGGAGAGGTAGAAAACTCTGGTGTAGAAGTTGAACTAAGAACTAGAAACGTTGCTGGTCCTAAATTTAAATGGACAACAACTTTTATTACATCTACCAATAAAAATGAATTAACAGATTTTGCTGACTCTAACGGACAAATACAAAATGTAGATTCTAAAAGAGCTTCAGAATGGATAAATTTAGAAGGTAACCCTATCTCATCTTTTTACGGGTGGGTTGTAGAAAGAGACATTCCTTTAGAATTTTTAAACAATCCTTTTCACCCAGTAGGCGGTGAAGCACAAGATGTTTATGTGAAAGATTTAAATGGTGATGGCATTATTGATGATGATGATAAAACTATATTAGGAAATCCTTACCCAGAATTTGTGTGGAGTGTATCTAACGACTTTAAAATAGGCAATTTTGATTTTAGTTTTATGTTTCAAGGTAGCCACGGAGCAGAAATTAGAAATATGGGAGACCAATACATATTTAACCACTTTAACAGTTCTCAAGATTTTGTAACTGGTCCTACAGGAGATTATGTATTAACTACTCCTAATCAAGAATTTATTAAACAAAAAATATTTACTAATGACATTATTCAAGATGCTTCATACATAGCATTACGTAATATTAACCTTGGGTATAACTTTAGTAAAGATGTTGCATCTCAATTAAAAATTAGAAGCGCAAGAATTTATGTATCTGCACAAAACATAATGTACCTAACAGCAGATGACTATACTGGTTTTAACCCAGAGTCTATTAATACTACATCTGCAACCACTTATGGTTACCAAAGAGCTGGTTCTCCAGTATTCAGTACAATCTCAGCAGGTTTAAACATAGAATTTTAAACTACTAATTTAAAAATATATAATCATGAAAAAACTTAAATTTTTAACATTAATAGTCATTACAATTTTCTCTGTATCTTGTGAAGATTCATTTTTATCACCAGAACTAAAAACTGGTACAAGCGGAGATGCTTTTTATTCTAACGATGAAGAATTAGAAGCTGCAATAATTAATATTTACGACGGTTTGCAAGGTGTAAATGCATCCAAGCTTACAAACTCTAACTTAAACCACGCAACACAAGTAGAGTTTTACGTTACAGAAATGCGTAGTGATAATACAAGAACAAAAAGTCAAGAAGGAGAAGCTGCACAGTTTGAAAGTTTTGCTATAGAAGCTACTAACGGTATTGTAGCTGATTATTACAGAAGTTTTTACGATGTAATTTTTAGAGCAAATGTTGTTTTAGATAACATTGGTTCTGCATCAGAAGCTACTGCTGGTAAAATTGAAGGTGAGGCTAAGTTTTTAAGAGCTTACGCATACTTTAATTTGGTTCGTTTATATGGCGATGTTCCTTTAGTTACTAACGTTATTGCACCATTAGATACAGAAACAGCTTTTACAAGAGTTAACTCTGCAGAAATTTACAATGTAATTGTTGCAGACTTACAAACTGCTGTAGATAATTTAGATGATACTTATAAAGACAGAGCTTCTAAAGCTGCTGCACAAGGCTTACTAGCTAAAGTATATTTATCTCTACCAACTCCTAACTATGCACAAGCGCAATTGCTTTGCGAGGAAGTTATGAACCCTGCAAGAGGTTATAGTTTATTAACCAATTACAGTGATATCTTCTTCTCTGAACTTAATAACGAAGTTATTTTTGCTATTGGTTATGAACAAGGAGACAATAATAACAGTCAAAATTTTTCTGCAGAATGGTTAAACTCTGTTGGCAGAACTAGTGGCGTAAACTACGCTACTACAGATGTTGTTGCTGCGTTAGAAGAAATGGGTGGAGACAGAACTCAATATACATACAGAGTAGACCCTTTTCAGCCTACAGAAAACCAAGCAATTAAATATTTGCCAAACGGAGAAAGCGGTGGAGACAACGGAAGAACTTTTAGTTCTGATGCACAAGCTGCTGGTAATGATTGGATTGTTTTAAGATACGCAGATGTTGTTTTACTTCATGTAGAAGCCATTTTAGGTGGTGGTGAATCTACCTCTAACTCAAATGCACTTACATCATTTAACTCTATTAGAAATAGAGCTGGCTTACCTGATGATGAAGACGGTGTTATTACAAAAGAAGAATTGCTAAATGAAAGACGTGTAGAACTTGCGTTTGAGAACAAACGTTTGTTTGATTTAATTAGAATGGGAGAAGCTGTAAATGTTTTATCAGAATTTGCTACAGAAAATGGATATAGTTTTTCTTCTACAGACTTGTTATTACCTATTCCACAAAGAGAAATAGGCTTAAGTAAAGGTGTATTAACACAAAACCCTGGTTACTAAAAAACTATAGTTTAAACATATAATTATGAAAAATAATAGAAATACTAATAAATTAAAAAGCTCTGCAGGACTATTAACTGCAGTCTTTTTACTAATCATATCTTTTTCTTCTTGTGATTTAGAGTATGATATTGCAGACACAGCTTCAATTGAAGATTTAACTCCTCCGACAGCATTTTTTGCTGCAAGTCAAAACACTGGTTCAGATGATGCCTGGAAAACATATACATTTAGTAATCAATCTAACAGTGCTACACAATACAACTGGGAGTTTGTACATAATTCAGGAGAAGTAGTTACGTCTACAGAAGTAGAACCAGAACACACTTTTCCTGGAGAAGGCGATTTTGTTGTAACATTAACAGCCTCAGACAACCTAGGAGTAGAAAGTGTTTATACAGAAACAATTACAGTTGTAGAACCAGAAGTTCCAACAGTCATCACACCCGTAATTTCAGAATGGGCTTTTGAAGATGGTACAGAAGAAGGCGGTGATACTCTTGGATGTGTATTTATACAAGCAGACGGAACCCCTAAAGATCCAAAAAACGACGGTACTAACTGTTGGCGAATTTTAGGAGCAACTGTACACCAAACAAGTTCAGATGGTGCTTATGCAGTTCCTTTTGATAGCTCATCAGGAAAAACTCAAGGAGCAAAATATCCTGCTACAGGAGAAGGTAATGATAGAGCGTCTTACCAAGCTTTAACAGTTACGCCTAATGCAAAATATGTTGTAACATTTCATTATGCACTTAAAAACGATGGAGATAAAGTAAGAGTTGGTATACTTAACGGATGGATGGATAATGCTAGTGAACTAGAAGCTACTGGTTTTATTGCTGAAGCTGATGGAGATGTTGCTCTAGGAAAAAATAATTTTACAGAAGTAACTTTTGAGTTTGAAGCAAACGCTACTGGTGAAATTGCTATTTGGATAGATAATGTTAGTACAGGTGATACTTACGTAGATAATATTAGTATTGTACCAGCTCCATAATATTAAAAAAATGAAGAATTTCCGTAAAGAAATAATAACTATACTATCAATTGTATTTCTTACTACTACCGCTGCTTGTCAAACCGCAAAAAGCAGCGTAGTAGAAACGGATACTAAAATTACTAAAAAGAAAAAAAGAAAAAAGAAAAAATACAAGTTGCCAGAAATAGATTTAAGTCACTGGAAAGTTACTTTACCTATTGGTAAGCCTACAGAAATAGAGCCTCCAGAAATAATTAATTATGCCACAAACAAAACACTAATGCCATTTATGTATAATGACTCTGTTTCTGGTGCGCTTGTTTTTTATGCCTACCCTAGCAACGCTACTACTGCAAACACTAAGTACTCTAGAACAGAACTTAGAGAACAAATGCAACCAGGCAGTAATAACGTTAATTGGACATTTAAACAAGGTAGAGAGTTAAAAGGTAAGCTTGCTGTAGAAGATATTTCTAAAGATAGTAATGGTAAATATCACAAAACCATCATTATGCAAATACACGGCAGACTTACTAACCAACAAAAAGAATTAATTGGTCAAAAAGATAATAATGCTCCTCCAATGCTAAAAATTTATTGGCAGAATGGAAAAATTAGAGTAAAAACAAAAAAATTAAAGAGTTTAAGTTTAACCAATACTGAAATTTTACACGAAACTGCTTGGACTGACGATGAAGGACACACGTTTGATGAAGAAGTTGGTTTTAAAAAATTCACACTAGAAGTTAAAGTATCTGAAGGAAAAATGATTGTTTCTTTAAATAACAATGAATTTAAAGTATATGAAAACATACATATGAAAAAATGGGGTGTTTTTGAAAACTATTTTAAAGCTGGTAATTATTTTCAGTCAAGAGACAAAAACTCTTATGCAAAAGTTAAATATTATGAATTAAATATTACAGAATAAGTTTTAGTTAAGTTACGTGTAATACGTAGAGTTAGTTCTAGTTTTTGTTATCACCAGTGCTTTATAGTTCTGGTGTTAACAAACACTAAAAATCAATAGCAGCTAATAAAACTTAACTATTTTTGATCTTAAGTAAACATTTAATATTTAATGCTAGTTTAAGACCATTTAAAAGTTAATAATTTTTATTATGAAGTTAGAAGCACAACCAACAAATGATAGCAAACAAATACAGAACTCTATAATTAGTAATATTAGAGATCTTATTAATTTAAAAAATTTGGAGCCAGGAGACAAATTACCTTCTGAGCGTATGCTGTCTGATAAATTTGAAGTTAGCAGAAGTAATGTAAGAGACGCAATTCAAAAATTAGAATTCTATGGTCTACTAAAATCAATTCCGCAGAGCGGAACTTTTGTCGCTAATATTGGTGTTATTGCTTTAAACGGAATGATAGATGACATACTAAGGTTAGAAAGTCAAGACTTTAAATCTTTAGTTGAAACAAGAATTTTACTAGAATTAAAAACTGTTCGTTTGGCTTCTTTAAGAAGAACTGAAGAAGATTTAAAAAATATAAAAGCAGCTTTAGTTGCTTACGAATCTAAAGCATTAAGTGGTGAAGATGCAGTACAAGAAGATTTACTATTTCATTTAGCTATTGCAAAAGCTTGTGGTAATAGTACTATTAACACTTTTATGTTAACCATAACACCACAAATAATTATAGATTTTGAAAAATATCACGTCTGTGATAAAGATCAAACAGTTAAAGGAATTAAAGAGCATACAGAAATTTATGAAGCTATAAAAAAACAAGATCCAATATTAGGTAAACAAAAAATGAAGGAACACTTCAATGCATTATATCAATATTGCTATAACATAAAATAACACTATTAAAAAGATACATATTGCACGTAATATCTTTTTAAAGAATAAAATTAAGGAGGGAAGTTAAATAATTAGATGACTAGTAATTAATAGTCCTAAAAATCTAATTAAAATACTCTATACACTCCTTTTATATATAAAAATATGAAGGTAAAAGGATTAAGATGGTGGGTAGTAGGACTTGTTGCTTTAGCAGCAGTAGTTAATTACATAGACAGACAAGCTTTTGGAGCTCTATGGCCAGATATTGCCCAAGATTTATTTCCAGAAATGGATAAAGATGGTCATAAAGTTATATTCGGAACCATATCAACAGTATTTATTATATCATACGCCAGTGGACAAGCTCTATTTGGTAAAATTTTTGATTGGATAGGTACAAGAATGGGGTTTGCCATATCTATTGGAGTTTGGTCTATAGCAACTATGTTTCATGCTTTGGCCCAAGGAATGCTTAGTTTTTCTATTTTTAGATCAATTTTAGGCGTAGCAGAGGCTGGTAATTGGCCTGGCGCAGCAAAGGCAAATGCTGAATGGTTTCCTACAAAAGAAAGAGCACTTGCTCAAGGAGTCTTTAATTCAGGAGCCGCAATTGGTGGTATAGTAGCATATCCTGTTATCGGATTATTATCAACATTTTTAGACTGGAAATTAATATTTATAGTTGTTGGTGCTCTTGGTTTATTATGGCTATTACCTTGGCTTTATATTGTAAAATCTGCTCCAAAAACACATCCTTGGTTATCAGAAGATGAAAGAAAATATATACTCTCTGGACAAAAAAATCAAGATATTGATGAAGATGGAAATTATGATGATGGATATGTACCTGATACAGGAAAACTGCTTAAACATAAAGAAAGCTGGGGCGTAATAATTGCTTCTGCTGCTTTAGATCCTATTTGGTGGCTTTTTATAGTTTGGATTCCTATATACCTATCTGAGGTATTTGGAATGAATGTAAAAGAAATAGCTTTCTCTGCTTGGGTTCCTTATGTAGGAGCAATGATTGGTGCATGGTATGGAGGTTTACTAGCCCAAAAGAAACTTAATTTTGGATGGACTGTAGACAAAACTCGTAAATATGTTATTACGCTGGGATGTATAGTAATGATTCCATGTTTTATTCTACTAAAATACCCTGGTGCGCCTCAAGTTTTAGGAGTTTTTGGAGTTGAGGAATCTGCAGCTTTAACAATGGCTGATCCACAAGTTAAAAAGATAATGGATAATGATGCATTCAAGGATTTAAAATCCGATAAACATTTTATTGAAGAAATTGCTGGAAATAGTACTGATGAAATTAAATCTAACCCTAGATTTAAGAAAGCATATCAATCTGCTGTTTGGGAAACACCTAAAGCCGAAGCAACAAAAGAAGAACGTTTATTACCAAAATATGGACCACCGTCAGATTCTGGAATTGCTGCTCTTGCCTCTCTATCAAAAATTAATAATGCCAGAAATACTGCAGCTTTAATTGCAGTTGTAATTATGGCTATATTATTATTTGGATTTCAAATTGCAATTGGAAACATACAAACATTACCAAGTGACCTTTTTAGTGGAAAAATAGTAGGTACATTATCTGGATTTGCAGGTATGGCTGCTAAACTTTGTGCAGCCGGACTTACGTTACTAGTTACTTTTATAACTGCAGGTGGTAATTATATACCAGCATTTATCATAGGTGGTGCATTAGCAATAATAGCTCTTTTAGCAGTATGGATATTATGCCCAAAAATAGAACCTCTAAAACCAAAAAATAATTAAAAATTAAACATAACAGGATAAATAAAAATAAAACACATAAAAATGAGCAAAAACAAAGGAAAAGTAGCAATAGTTACAGGTGCCACAGGTGGTATAGGTTTTGAAGTAGCAAAAAGATTAGGAACTGATGGCTACACAGTTATTTTAAATGGAATTGATGACAACGCTGGTGCTGAAAGGGTTGCAGAACTTTCTAAAGAAGGTATAACAGCAGAATATATAGGTTTTGATGTCACAAAAGAAGAACTAGTAACAGAAAATATTGTAAAAATTGGTGAAAAATACGGAAGAATAGACGTGCTTGTGAACAATGCAGGTGGTTTAGGTGGCAGATCTAGATTTGAGGAAATGACAACTGAATTTTACAGGTTTGTTATGGCATTAAATTTAGATTCAGTATTCTTTGCTTCTAGAGCAGCTATACCATACTTAAAAAAAGGAGAACATCCTTCAATAATTAATTACACTTCTAATGCTGGATGGACAGCAGGTGGACCAGGAGCTGGTATATACGGAACCTCTAAAGCTGGTGTTCACGCTATTACAAGAGCATTAGCTAAAGACTTGGCTGAATATGGCATAAGAGTTAATGCTGTATCACCAGGTACTATTGATACACCATTTCATGCACAAATTAAATCTACTAAACCTGAAGTATTTGCTTCATGGGCAAATAATATTATGTTAGGAAGATTAGGTCAACCTGAAGATGTTGCTGGTGTAATCTCTTTCTTAGCAAGCAAAGATGCATCTTTCATTACTGCAGAAACAATTCAAATTGGTGGTGGTCAAGCATTAGGAATTTAATGATTATAAATACCGTATAGAATATTAGATTAACAACAGTATTCTTATAGAAAAAAGGAGGGTAATACATATTACCCTCCTTTTATATTTTAACACATTAGTAAACACTAACATTAAATACACAAGACAATATTTACTACGGATATATAGACTTGTTAAGCAATAATTTAAACATTATACCATACACACCCATATAAAACACCAAAAGCCCTAGAATATATATTCTAGGGCTTTTTTTGTATGTAGTAGTAATTAGCTTTTAAATGGTTTTAAATAGCTTGATTTTAAGTTTAAAGCAAAAAAAAGCCCTTA
>NZ_ARZX01000027.1:0-31953 GCF_000568425.1 Cellulophaga geojensis KL-A | reverse complement strand
TTTTAGGTACAACGACCCTAACAGACCTTTTGTACTAGGTAGCCTTTTTAACGGACAAACTGCTGCAGGAGGTTTAGAACAAAACAAAAGTAAAAGTATAACTACAAGAAGTGGAAATACCATAACTTTTAATGATGATGAAAACCAAGGAAAAATAACAATTTCTGATCCAAGTGGTAGTAGCATTACACTAAACGGAGATGAAACTATTACTATTTCTGCTCCTAAAACAATTACATTGGGAGCAACAAACATCTTTTTAAATGGAACTGAAATAGAGTTAAAAGGTACAAATGTTAAAATTGGCGGAAAAGAAAACATTGTAGCCGATGCACCAACAGTAGGTATTACGGGTACAAAGAGCTTGTCTTTACTAAGTTCCAAAAATGCAACTATAAATGGTGGTGCAGAAACCAATGTTTTTGGTGATGCTATTACAACCAACTCAACTGGGGACATCAACATTACTGGTCCTATGGTAAAAATAAATTCTTAAGCATGAGCGAGAACATATCTATAGCACACCAATACTATAAGGTACAAGAGCACTGGAAAGAAGCGCTGACGCATAAGGAATGGAAACTAGCCGTTTGGGTAGCTGAATATTCTGATATTGAAATTATAAGTCATTTTTTAGACACAGAAGGTTCTGCGTTAGGAGAAACAGAAGAAGTTATACTTAAATTTACATCTGTATACACTGAAGATGAAGAATATGAAAAACATTTATGGTCAGAATTTACAGATTGGTTTAATTTAGAAAATGACCCTAAATATGATATGCATAAGGCTTTAATTAAAGATAACTATCTTAAAACGCCTTTTGTTCCAAATACAAAACTTGCACCTACATTTTCTAACCTTCTTTTAGAGATAGAACGCTTTAAAAAAGCATTAATTGGCATAGACCCATCTTTAATTATTCAATTTGGTTTAGGAATGCACCAACCAGGCTTTGGAGATTGGATGCATGAAATGCTAAAAAAAGATATCCCTACTGCTATTAGGTTTGTGGCTATAGATATTGCAAAAGAAAGACACTTAAAGTCTTTTAAAAGAAAAACACGATCAAAAGTTTATGAAATTCATCCGCAGTTAAATATGCTTGCGGCTATGAAGAATGAAATGAAAAAAGAGGTTAAAGGTAGCCAACCTCATAGTCCAGATGCTAAATACAAACTAACTGTATTAGAATTAATGGAAGCTTTACCTAAGGAGAAAAAAATGCTTCCGTTAATAGATCGTCTTTTTACAGAAGCAAAACAATTAGGAGAACCGTCAATACTAGTATCTAGCTATTTAATTGTATCACACGCATACAACACAATTAAAGAGCCTAAAAAAGGACTTAAACATATAGAAAAAGCTATTGTATTAACAAACACTATAAAAACATCTTCACAATACTATCCTCTATGGAGGTCTAGTATGCTATTTAAGGCTGCTTTTCTTTTAAACCTTAGCAAAGAAGATGAAGCTTTTGAGGTTTATGAAGAAATAGCGCAAAAGGCAAGTAAAAATTTAGACTATTTCTACATTATGGAAGCATACAGAATATGTGCTACCATACAAATGAAAAAGAAAAAATATGAAGATGCTTTTGAGTATGCGCTATTGGCACTAAATGGCGGTTGCTATTTAGACTTACAAACGCGCCAAAACTCTACATTTTTATATGTAGCTAATTTAGCATATAACATTTTAGAATACATATTAGGTGAAGATGAAAAAAGACCTATTGTAGAAGAACACCTGGAGCTTTGGTTGGGTAAAGATTGGAAAAAACTAATTTCTGCTGAAGAAAATTTAAACCAACATTATGCTCCTCTACCAAAAGAGCAAGAATTAATTTCCATTACAAACTAATTAAAAAATAAAGCAATGGCAAAAACAGTAGGAGGTTTAGCACATGATGTAGTGGCTGATGTTGGAAAAAAAAGTCCAGGAAAAAGTTTTGGAACCTTATTCTCCGAAAAAAAAACACAGCTAGATAATTTACAGAAAGACTTAGCTGCTGCAATAATGCCTAGCGTACCTGGGCAACCTGCTGGAAAGTATACAGACTTAGGGTTTGGAGTAGATTTTCATTCTACAATTGTACCACCATCGCCTATGTGCGCTGTTCCCAATATATTTATGGTTTTTGACATTATTGGTGCTGTATTTGCTGCCATTAATTCTGTTTTACCAACACCTACTGAACATAAAGAAGTTTCTGAAGGTGAAGAACAACTACCACAGCCCATAACTGTAAGCTCGGTAGCTAGAGCCATTGTTACTATGATGCAACCCAGCGTAAAAGTTAACAATAAATTTATAGCCAATGCCGGCACAGGAATTCAACATTTACCAGGTGTTATAGCACATGGTCCTGCTCCAATAGTTGCTCCTATGGCACAAGGCGAAATGTTTATGGGCAGTAGTACCGTTATGGCAGATTCCGCCCCTTTCTCCTACCAATTTTTACCAGCTCTTTCATGTAATATTGTTGGCATACCTGCCCCTTTTAGAGCTAAAAAACCAAGCAAACCAAAGCTTACATTAATGGCTCCTACAGATTGTATGGCAACAGTAATACCTGCAGGTATGGCTGTTTTAGTTGGCGGACCTCCTACAATAGATTTATTTGCCCTTGGTATTAATTTAGGCCTTAAAGGTTTTGGTAAATTATGGAAAAAGGGAGGTGATAAAATTTTTAAAAAAATTGACCCTAATACAAAGTGGGGAAAATTTAAACAAAATACAAAGTGTTTCCTATTTGGAGAACCTGTAGATATTGCGACAGGGCGTGTTGTTTCAGAAAATGAAGAATTTAGCTTCCCTGGTGCCATCCCTTTTGTATTTACACGTCGTTATTATAGTGATATGCCCAAAACTTCTTCATTAGGAAAGTCATGGCATCATAATTATGATATATACCACAGCGAAGCAGACGAAAACGGGGCTATTTTTGTTAGAATAGAAGATGGCCGTTTTATTGCTTTCCCTGTTTTGGGAAATAATGATACTATATATCACCCAATAGAAAAACTAACGTGGAGTAAAACTAAACAGGGATATATTTTAGAAAACGAAAACAAGTTACAATACCATTTTGGTACTAACCGTAAACTAGCATATATTAAAAATACTATTGGAGATAAAATTAGTGTAAAATACAATGCTAATAACAATATAGATTCTGTGACTGATACCGCAGGACGTGTTTTTAAATTTAGTTACAATAACCCTGAATATATTAACCTTTTAACCACAATAGAACTAGAAACACAAGAAGGCTTTGTATGGAACCACAATTACAAGTACAATTCAGAAGGCTTACTACATAAAGTTATAGATGTTAATAATGCAGAAAAAACATTCCGGTATAAAGATGGCTTATTATCTCATTTAACCAACCAGTTAGGTGGTAATTTTTATTGGGAATACCAAGGTAAAGGAGAAAATGCAAAATGCATACACACCTGGGGAGACGAAGGACTTTTAGAGTACCATACAGAGTATCTAAAAGGAAAAACCATTGTAACCAACTCTTTAGGCAACACTACTGTTTATGAGTATGATGACCGCTTGTTAATAACCAAAATAACCGACCCAATGGGCGGTGTAACCATAAACCGCTATAACGAGAACGAAGAAAAAGTACTCACCATAGATCCTATGGGCAATAGCACCAAATTTAATTATGACCAAAGAGGTAATTTAATAGCCATTACCAATGCTTTTGACAATACCGAACGTTTTAGTTACAATGAGCAAGACTTGCTCGTAAGCCATACCAGCTACCAAGGAAATAGTCTAAAAAGAACCTTTAACAATCTTGGGCAGGTAACACAAATAGAGTACCCTAACGGCAGCTCTGTACAACTAGACTACAAAAAAGGTAAACTATACCAAATAACAGATCAAAACAAAAACACCACTACTTTAGAATGGGATAAAAGTCATAATTTAACTACCATACACTTGCCTAACGGCACTGCTACGCATATGACGTATGATAGTCTTGGGCGAGTGCAAAAAACAGTTGCTGCAAACGGGGCTACAACAACGTATGATTATGACAAGGTTGGTAATGTTTTAAAACTAATAGAACCTACAGGTAATGTACACCAATTTACGTATAACACTGCTGGCAGTGTACTTACTGCAAAAGACCATAAACGTAACGTAAAGTTTAGCTACTGGGGCCTAGGGCATTTAAAAAAGCGTACCGAAAATGGTAAAAGTGTTACTTTTTATTATGACACAGAAGAGCAGCTAAAAAGCATACGTAATGAGGCTGGTGAGTTATACCGTTTTAGCCGAGATGGCAATGGTAATATTATAGGCGAATGGGGTTTTGATGGGCTTAGCCGTAAATACCGTAGAGACGCCAATGGCCAAGTAACAACTACAATTAGCCCATTACACACTACAAATTACAATTACAATGCTTTAGGGCAATTAACAGCAGTGCAATATAGTAATGGTACGTATGAGTTGTTTAGCTATGATAAAGATGGCAACTTAACACTTGCAGAAAACCAAGACAACCAAGTACGCTTGCAATTAGATAAGGTTGGCAATGTATTACAAGAAAGCCAAAACGGACACCTAATTAACAATACCTATAACAATTTTGGGCAACGTACCCAAATGCAAAGTAGTTTAGGTGCGCAACTAAACAACCAATACAACCCACTAGGAGAACTTACCAATAGTAATGCAGCACAAGACAAAGCAACAGCATGGCAAGCTGCTTTTGAGTATAATAGTATGGGCTGGGAAGTAGAACGTTTGCTTAGCGGTGGCGTAACACAAAAAACAAACTATGACCAGGCTGGTAGAATAAAAGAATTACACGTACACAGCCAAAATTACGAACCTAGTAAACGCCAATACAGTTGGAACCCAAGCAACCAATTAGAGCAATTAATTGTAAACGGAAAAACCACTACTTTTAATTATGATGCACTGGGTAATTTAGCACAAGCAAACTACCAACAAACAGAAACCATTTATAAAGTACCAGACCGTATAGGCAACCTATACAAAACAGCAGACCGCAATGGGTACACTTATGATAAAGGAGGTAAATTACTAGCAGACCCAGAGTGGAACTATACGTATGATGCCGAAGGCAACCTCATAAAAAAAATAGCAAAAAATAAACAAGCAAAAGGCTTTAATTTAATAGATGATGGTAACAGCCACCTACTTACTTGGGAGTATGTTTGGAACGCCAATGGTAGCTTACAAAAAGTAAGTAATAATGAGGGGTTACTTACTACTTTTGAATACGATGCCTTGGGCAGGCGTACCGCCAAAATAAACCCACTAGTTAAAAACAGAGATAATATAACGCGTTTTTTATGGGATGGTAACGTACCCTTGCATGAGTGGACATACAACCTAAAAGACCGCCCGCAACTGGTAGTAAACAGCACAGGTGTATTAACATATAATAGCCCAGAACCGTTTAACAATGCTACCACATGGGTATTTAATGAGGGGAGCTTTGTACCAACAGCAAAATTGGTTAATGGCGAGTATTTTTCTATAGTTAGTGACCATTTAGGAACACCTGTAGAAGCCTATAACAAAGAAGGCGAAAAAGTATGGGCGTGCGAGTTGGATATTTACGGAAAAGCAATTAAATTTACAGGAGATAAAACGTTCATACCCTTTAGATACCAAGGCCAATATTTTGATGATGACCTAGAGCTATGTTACAACAGGTTTAGATACTATTCACCAGATAGTGGCACTTACATAAGTCAAGATCCTATTGGGCTTGCTTCAGGGGAAGCTAATTTCTACAGCTACGTTAATGATAGTAATTCATGGGTCGATGTTTTTGGACTTACAGTTACCCCAGGTCAAGTTGGAACTTACGACGAATTAGTAAAAGCAAGTGATGTTGGTGATGAGTTAGATTTACATCACATTCCTCAAGATAAATTAGGACATCTACCAAGAAAGGATGGAATAGCTGTTGTTATGCCTAAAGCTGAGCACGCCCAAACAAGAACTTATAAATCCAAAGGAAGAAAAACAGCTGCACTTGATAAGAATAGAGCTTTCAAAGATGTTTTAGCTGATGATTTAGCAGATTTAAAAAGAATTGGAGGTAGTAAATATGATGATTCTATTAAGAAAATTATTAAAGCATATGAAGATACTGGACTTCTTAAAAAGGGAGAATTAAATGCTAAGAAAATTAAATGCCATTAAATTATGGATATAATTCGCAATGAAATAAAAAAATTAAATGATTTAGGAAGAATGCCTAACGAAAGTTTAGACGACCCTGATTCTATTGATGATATTATTGATGAATATGATGAATTATTAGAAAGTATTGAAAAACCTATTACATATGAAGAAGCCGAAATTATAATAGGCTTATTTCCTGAAAATGCTTTTTATGATTTACATTGGACATTACTACACTTAATAGAATCTCTATTTAAAGAAATTAAATTAGATGATTACAAAAAGTTAATTGAAATATGTCCTAGTGAAGAATGGAAAGAAACTTTAACTATAAGGCTTAATAATTCGTTAAAAAAAAATAGTTAACTCTTGGAATCTTTACTCCGTAATTATTTTCTATAAAACAATATCGCCACAGTTTTAAAGCTGTGGTTTTTTATTATAAAACAACAGCATTAACAAACTTAATATTACCTTTTGAATTAAGTTTAGTTTCTACTTCCCCGCGCTAGCGCAAGCATCTTGCTTGTGCCCTACCGCATAAGTTTTACAAAAAACAAAAGCTATCTACTAATTTAGGTAGCTTTTTGTATTTTTAAGCAGTAGTAATTAGTGTAGTTACTAAAAGTTCTTTTTCAGTGTACCCTTTAAATACCAAGGCCAATATTTTGATGATGACCTAGAGCTGTGTTACAACAGGTTTAGGTATTATGCTCCTGATTCTGGAACCTATATATCCCAAGACCCATTAGGAATAGAAAGTACCAATCCAAACATATACGCTTACGTTCACGATTCAAATTCATTTGTTGACCCTTTTGGATTAAAAGAATTATATGCTTTAATAGCAAAAAAAGATGGTTGGTATCCAGTTATGGAATGGGGAAAGAAAAACCCTATTGGCGAAATGTTTTTGAAAAAAGGGGAATTATGGAAATTAGGAGAAACGAAAAACCCAAAAACAAGATATACTCAAAAATGGTTAAGAAAAATGAACTTGAGAAAAGTAGCTACGCATAATGGTCCTAAAAAATTAATGCAAATGCTTGAAGGAATGAAATTAAAAGGATATTTAGCTTGGAAAGGTTTTTTACCACCAGGAAACAAAGCTTGTCATTAGAATAAATAAATATGGAAATTTCAGTAGTTTGCGATACTTATTTAACTTACATAATTGAATTAAGTGATGAACTTGAAGTAGTATTGAATAAGGTAAATAGTAAATATAAAGGTATAAATGAACCAAAAATAATTGGTTTTGCTTTCAGGTGTTTACCTGACGAAATTGGCAGAAAAACATTTAGACGATACGATAAGGATAAAGAATTGACACTTGACTTAACAGTAAGTTATGAGGAGTATAAAAAAATGTACAAAACAGAAATTCGTCACGATTTAGGTCATACTTTTTACAATTATTTAGAAGATTCTTTAAAAAAATATAAATTCAAGGAAATCAACACTAAAGAATTATTATCAGATATTAAAAACTGGTGTAATGAAATTGGTTGGTTAGAAGAAGAAGTCGATTATTCAAAAGATTTGGATTTACCAAATTAAACCCCGCTAGCGCAAGCAGCTTGCTTGTGCCCTACTGCATATGCATAAGTTATTATAAAAATACAACAAAAGCTATCTACTAATTTAGGTAGCTTTTTGTATTTTTAAACTGTGGTAATTTATGTAGTTACCAAAAGTTCTTTTGCAGTTTACTATTTAAATACCAAGGCCAATATTTTGATGATGACCTAGAGCTGTGTTACAACAGGTTTAGGTATTACTAGCCCGATAGTGGCACTTACATAATTCAAGACCCAATTGGGCTGGATGGACAGATAGAAATATTCGTAAAATCTCTGGAAATACAAACGGTAGGTGGAAAAATATGCCTAATTATCAGAAAAACTTGATGGATATTATTATTGACGCCAAACAAAATGGGAAACTAAAAAATAATCTCCTTCAAATTAATATAGATGAACGTTCCATTAAATTAAAGTGCAAGTCTTAATGAAGAAATTAATTAATAAAGCTATTAAGCATTACGAGTATAATTCACTTTTAGATGAAGAACTATGTAATGAGGAATTTTACAATAGGTATTCTTTTTCATTTAAAAATTACAAAAAGAACAAGTATAATTTCGAAACTTTCTATCATAAATTAAATAGCAATCCAAACTGCACCCATATTAAAGCAAAAAATCTTTTATTTCAAGGGAATGAAGATTGTTGGAAGTATTTTGAGCGGACCTCAGTTTTTTGGACGTATGGCCATATTAATGATAAATGGATAGACCATTTAAAGGGTGCTTATGAGTATGCTTTATATGTTGAAAGAGAAGATTTGATTAAACTACTTTTTGAAAAATCATTATCGTATTTAACAGACCAAGAGAATTTATCCAACAAAGAGTTTAAAAAACAAAAAGTATATCCTAGTACACAATTAGCACATTTCTTAATTGAAAAATGGATAGGAATCAACCCCGTAAAAGACTTGATTTTAAAGTATGGAAGTGGCTATGGTATTTATCAAAAAATTATTGACAATTGGGATGATTTTACTAAAATAGAATCCAATTATTGGGATGAGCTTTGCGAATATCATTTAAATGGAATAGGATTACAACGTGGTGAAAAATGGGAGAATGAAGAATTTTTGACTAGCGGCCTAATCCCAATGGAATTAATAAACCTAATTAAAGTTCGTAAAAAATTAGGATTAGACATACCTGCTATAAATAATGCTTTATTTGACACTAATATGTCTAAAACACCAGTTGTTCCTACAGGTTATGATGAAGATTTAGATTTAAAATTTAAACTTATTGATTTAACCATAAAAACAAAGAAGAAATATACTTTTCAAGAAATTGAAAAATATATAAAAGATGAAAGAGGTAGTGACGTGAAAATATTTGAATAAACCCGCTAGCGCAAGCATCTTGCTTGTGCCGTACAGCATAAGTTTTACAAAAAACAAACAACAAAAGCTATCTACTAATTTAGGTAGCTTTTTGTATTTTTAAACTGTGGTAATTTATGTAGTTACCAAAAGTTCTTTTGCAGTTTACTATTTAAATACCAAGGCCAATATTTTGATGATGACCTAGAGCTGTGTTACAACAGGTTTAGATATTATTCTCCTGACACAGGAACTTATATTAGCCAAGACCCAATTGGACTGGCTTCTGATGAACCAAACTTTTTATGCGTATGTAAGCGATAGTAATAGTTGGGTAGATGTTTTTGGGTTAGCTGGAGAACCAATAATCTTTCATTCTACTGGTGGCGGAGTAATACATCCCGGTACTATAACCCCAGATAACACGCACGGTATTTATACAGTAGATGCCACAGGATATAATGGAGGAGATAGAGCTGCTCTAATTGAAAAATCAAAAATCAAAAACCCTGGTGGAAATTACCACGCTCACCATATAGACTATGACCCTAAAACTAATACTATGAGAATGCAAATGGTACATAAAGACTACCACGGCATACACTCTCATATTGGTGGAGGAAATGATTTTAAACAAGATACAGGATTTAAGTATGGCTCTGATGATGCAATAGCAGAAGCTAATAAAAGAAATAAAGCAAAATTAAAAGGTTACCATTAAATTTTTAAATATGTCTAACACTAATTCTAACCATTTTTTTAATAATGAAATTGTTTTTGAAAATCATTGGAAAAACGTAACATTATCTCAAATAAATGAAGTTATACCTCACGATTTTTTTGGAAAAAAAGAATTTATTGAATTTTATCTTTGTACAAATGGAGGTTGCTTTACTAACGAAGCATATATTTATCGTGATAGTTTTTATCAGGTATCAAAAAATGATTATAATTTAATTGAAATTGCAAGTTTTCTTCATATTCCATTATTTGAAAAAGATGAAAATCCTTATTGGACTTCTTCTATTATTGAAGTAATGGAGAGAAGAGATTTATTGTCTGAAAATTTTGAAGAGTTTACTTTGTTTCATATTCCATTTGCAGACAATTATGGAGACAATGATTTTTGGATTGATATTCAGACAGGAGAGATAAAGTATATAGATTACGAAGAAAGTTATGACCCAAATGACGCAATAATTGTAGCTACTTCATTTCCCGAATTTTGCAAAAACATACAAGCTAAACGTAGGTAATAATATTCCCCCGCTAGCGCAAGCATCTTGCTTGTGCCCTACCGCATAAGTTTTACAAAAAACAAACAACAAAAGCTATCTACTAATTTAGGTAGCTTTTTGTATTTTTAAACTGTGGTAATTTATGTAGTTACCAAAAGTTCTTTTGCAGTTTACTATTTAAATACCAAGGCCAATATTTTGATGATGACCTAGAGCTGTGTTACAACAGGTTTAGGTATTACTCGCCAGATAGCGGAATTTACATATCTCAAGACCCAATTGGGTTGGCCCCGTTAGCGCAAGCATCTTGCTTGTGCCGTACAGCATAAGTTTTACAAAAAACAAACAACAAAAGCTATCTACTAATTTAGGTAGCTTTTTGTATTTTTAAACTGTGGTAATTTATGTAGTTACCAAAAGTTCTTTTGCAGTTTACTATTTAAATACCAAGGCCAATATTTTGATGATGACCTAGAGCTGTGTTACAACAGGTTTAGGTATTACTCGCCAGATACGGGGATGTACATTAGTCAGGATCCGATTGGGCTGGCTTCTGGTGAACCAAACTTTTATGCGTATGTAAGCGATAGTAATAGTTGGGTTGATGTTTTTGGGTTAGCAAAAACACCAACAAGTAAATTACAAAGTCTATGGAAAAACTATACAGGCAGTAAACATCCATATAGAGATATTCATCATGGTTTTCCTGAAGAATACACTCAAAAATTCAAAGATTTAGCAGGTATTGATGTTAACAACCCTAAATATCATTATAACTTACCAATAGAAAAACACACTAAAAAACCAGGTATTCATACCAACAGTTCTAGAACTGGGCAAAACTGGAATAAAACATGGAAAGGAATAATTGATAAAGTAGAAGATATGAACTTATCTAAATCTCAAAATAAGGATATGTTTGAGAAGGTATTGAAAGGGTTAGCCAGAAAAGAAAGAATAAGCAAATATAACTCTGATGCAATAAAAAATAGAAAACCAAAAATTCACCACTAAATATGTTTACTATACCTGATTTTAATACAATTACAGAAGAGTTTGAACGAAGAAACAATATTATAAAAAAACATGATAAAATACCTATAAAAGATCCTTTATACTTAGAGTTTATATGTACTTATAAAAGTATAGAACTTAATGCGGATATAGAACTTTTTGAATACGATTTATGCCTAAGAGAAAATAAATATATTAAAGAAAATTATAATGCTTTGAGTGATAAAGTATGGATTATTGGAAGATCTGGACAAGGAGATGAATGGTTCATTGACATTAAAAATAATCAGATATTGTTCTATGATCATAATAAAGGAGAGTACGAAAGATCTTTATTTGCAAATCTAGAAATAGACTTTGTAAGGTTTATTCAAATGGGAACTGTAATTAAGCAAATGGAAAAATATATAGAAGAAGGTGAAGAAGTAACGGAAGAGTATATTAAAATAATGAATACTATTTCTCCTAATTTGTTTAATAAATATCCTTATAAATATTAAAATAGTATTTAATCATATATCCTATTAGCAGCTACTAGCCTCCTTAGCGCAAGCATCTTGCTTGTGCCGTACAGCATAAGTTCTACAAAAAAAACAACAAAAGCTATCTAGTAAATTAGGTGCTTTTAAGTTTTACAAAAAACAAACAACAAAAGCTATCTACTAATTTAGGTAGCTTTTTGTATTTTTAAACTGTGGTAATTTATGTAGTTACCAAAAGTTCTTTTGCAGTTTACTATTTAGATACCAAGGCCAATATTTTGATGATGACCTAGAGCTGTGTTACAACAGGTTTAGGTATTACTCGCCAGAATCCGGAACATACATAAGTCAAGATCCAATTGGGTTGGCTTCTGGTGAACCAAACTTTTATGCGTATGTAAGCGATAGTAATAGTTGGGTTGATGTTTTTGGACTAAATGGAGAATTAGTATATCAACTGGTTGGAAAAGATGGTGTAAATTATTACGGAATAACAAGTAGAGATGCTTTAACACGTATGAATGAACACATAGCCAACGGTAAAGTTTTTGACAAGATGGAAATTTTAGCGGACAACCTTACTCACGACCAAGCACGCTCAATTGAAGGAGCTTTGATTAGAAAACGAATGAATGAACGATTATCTTTGAGAGATAGGAGAAATTTATCAATTAAAGAACAGCTAGAAAAGGCAGGGTTGGATAATAAAAATAGAGGTCGAGTTAAAGAACGTTGGCTATCAGATAACCCATTAGATGATTTAAGTGATAAAATGAACAAAAAGCCTAAAAAGGTAAAATTTCATTAATAAAAGAATAGATTTATGAAAATATTTAGCACTGAACCCAATGGTAACGAGGTAGCCGAATATGTAGGTACAGAATACATAAAGTTCTCTATTGAGCTGATAGAAGATGATATAAAATGGTTAAAAAAAACTAAAGATATAGCTCAACCACTTTTAGCAAATATTGAAATTTTATTATTAATTACTAAAAAATACTCAACAGATGCTAATTTACTTTTAAAAAAAGAAAGTATTAAAGACTGGAAGACCGTTTTTTACGAATGGTACGAACGAGTAAACAGTAAAATACCTGCAAAATTTAAAGAAGGAATAAAACAAAATGCAGATGAGTTATTTGCAGAATTAGAGCAATATGGACACTGATTTTAAGGAAGCCATAAAACCATTTTTTGGGGTAGAACACGAAAATAGTTTTTCTGTGTGCTTAGAAGTTGGCGATTATAAAACTGAAATTTTTCAAACAAGAGAAGAAGAAGGATTTGAAGGAAACGGATATGATTGGGCTTCATTAGCAAAAGTATTTGTAGAAGAAAAAGAACCAAAATTTAAAAAAGTCGTCAAGTTTGACCCTGAAGGCAGTATGTTTTGTGCTTATTCTTCTGAATTAGAAACTCTCAAAGAGTTTATTATATCATTTAAACAAGCCTGTGAAAATGACAAACTTATATTAGATTTATTTTCAAGAGCAGAATTAGATTAATACTACAAAAAGCCTTTTACATCCCCGCTAGTGCAAGCACCTTGCTTGTGCCGTAAAGCAAGAGATAAGAAAACAAACAACAAAAGCTATCTACTAATTTAGGTAGCTTTTTGTATTTTTAAAATGTGGTAATTTATGTAGTTACCAAAAGTTCTTTTTCAGTGTACCCTTTAAATCCCAAGGCCAATATTTTGATGATGCCCTAGAGCTGTGTTACAACAGGTTTAGATATTACTCGCCAGATAGTGGAACTTACATAAGTCAAGACCCGATTGGGCTACACTCTGGCGAACCAAACTTCTACGCTTATGTTACAGATAGCAATACTTGGGTTGATGTTTTTGGACTTGCAGGAGCAGGAACTGGTGGAGCATATATGTTCGGATTTGAGAGTGGAGATATGTACATAGGCAAAGGAGAAAGTGGCAGAATGACAGAATCCATAGGGATTAGACAAAAACAGGTTGGTAATTCATCTTTAAAAGGTTCTGCACACGTTAGTACAGGTGGCAATAATGAATTAGGTAAAATGGTCGAATATAAGACAATGAAAAACGCAGGCTTTGAAAAAGGAGCTGGTGGTGTACCTGATGGATTTTTAAATAGTTATTTGAGTGGTGAAACAGCTTGGAACGACCCTAAAAACAAACATTTGCAGGCTGATGCGATTAAACTATCGGATAAATTAAAAGCAGACTATGATGCTGATGTTAAAAGAAAAGCTAAAATTAGTTGTAGTGGATAAATATTATGGAAAAATTTGTAATAGATTATAGTGAAACTTCTTTTTTTAAAGGGATTAGAATACCTTTTGAAGATTTAGATAATGGAATAGCTTACTTAATTAAAAATAAAATTAAAGATGTTAGTTTTTGGAATGGAATGAGTAATGATAGGCGGACTTTTGATTTCAACTTTTTGAAAGACTTAAATTTTTTAGAGACTTTTCATTTTACCATTCCATTAACGAAGAAAACAGATATTTCTCCCATAAAAAATCTTGAAAATATTATTGATTTTCGTTGGGCTGTTGATAATGATTTTAACCTTGATTTTTCAAACTTTGGTAATTTAGAAAAACTCAATACATCTTATAATAAAAATATTATAGGTTGGAACGCTTTAAATTCATTGAAAAGACTGCAACTAGGTAATGTTAATTCAGAAGATTTAACATTTATAAAAGGTATAAATGAATTAGAGTATTTCAGGATTATTAAAGGTAAATTCACTTCGATTAAAGGAGTAGAAAATTGCACGAACCTAAAAACTTTATTCTTTCAACATTGTAATTCTTTAGAAACTATTTTTCCATATATCGAACAATTGCATTGTTTAGTTCAATTAAATTTAGAGAAATGTAAAAAAATTAAGGATATTGAAAAAATTAGAAACTTAAATATTGAAAACATTTCAATAATTTAATTTTAGTTTATTGCTCAAGAACTCCGTTTTTTTATGTCTTTTAAAGAAAGTTATTAACTTTTACTAATTTGGCTTCAATCTCTTTGTTTTTAGGGCTACCCCCCCGCTAGCGCAAGCATCTTGCTTGTGCCGTACAGCATAAGTTTTACAAAAAACAAACAACAAAAGCTATCTGCTAATTTAGGTAGCTTTTTGTATTTTTAAACTGTGGTAAGTAATGTAGTTACCAAAAGTTCTTTTTCAGTGTACCTTTTAGATACCAAGGCCAATATTTTGATGATGACCTAGAGCTGTGTTACAACAGGTTTAGATACTACTCGCCAGATAGCGGAACTTACATAAGCCAAGACCCAATTGGGCTACACTCTGGCGAACCGAACTTTTACTCATACGTTCACGATAGTAATAGTTGGATAGACCCATTTGGGTTGGCAAAAGCTGCTTGTGGTGGAAATAAGTCGGTTTCTCAAATGAATGATGAGGAATTTGTGCAACGTATAGCTAATAAAGCAGAGGCTTGAGGAGTTAAAAATGGACACGGTAAATTTGGAACAGGTCATGTACAGGGTTCTAAAAAACATAAATATGCCGATGAATTATTAGAACGTTATCAGAGAATGACAGGACAAAGAACTCACCTTGAAGTTGAAGAATCTTATTTGAATAAAATTAAAGTTGATTGGGGAACAAAAGGTAGTTCAAGACCAGACGTGTTTAACACAAAAACTGGTGATGTTTACGATTATAAATTCACAAAACGGCAACCAAGTCAATTAGGCAAAGCTCAAAGGGTTAAAAACGCTACAAACATCCCAAACATTGGCAACCAAACGCCAATTTATCCTAATTAAAATAAAATATGAGCGAAAAATTAAATAAACGAAAAATAGAAAAGGATTGGTTAAATGTATTTACTGATTTTGCTAAATACCTACCAATGAATTTTATAAAAAGAAAGGGAAGTTTTTTGGTAGGGATATACTTACAACCAATTTTGAGTAGCACACGTTATAGAGTTTGCTTTTATGTTTATGATTTGATGTATGATTTAGAAATTCCAACAGTTCCTCTTACTTCCTCCGTAGAGCTAAAGAACAAAAAAGGGGCAACAAATAGCTTTTCAATGCAAGAACATAACAATAGCTTTGAAAAGATTGTACAGGATTTAAAAAATCAAGTTCCACTTTTGCAAAAAGAAGATTTTAGCTATCAAGAGTTAGCAAGCTATATGAAAAGTGTAGTTGATGAAATAAATGGAGAAACAACGTTAAGAGATATTGTATTGCTTAATTATTGGTGTGGAAATACGGAACAAGCAGAGAAAAAAATAAAAAAAGGTAAAGAAATTATTTTAAAGTGGTCAGAAAGAGTAACCAAAAGTTTTGGAGGTGCAGAAAATTGGGAAAATCAAGTGAGGACTCTAATGAATAAAGACACTTTAAGTAAAACAATAAGCGAACAGCTACAAAAATATGAATTGGAAAATATTGAAGATTATGGCTTAAATTAAGCCAAATCCAAAAAGTTATCAACATTTTTACTTTTCGCTTCAAACCCTTTATTCGTGGGTGTTTTCGCTTTTTTTCCCGCTAGCGCAAGCATCTTGCTTGTGCCCTACCGCATAAGTTTTACAAAAAACAAACAACAAAAGATATCGACTAATTTAGGTAGCTTTTTGTATTTTTAAACTGTGGTAAGTAATGTAGTTACCAAAAGTTCTTTTGCGGTTGCCTTTTTAGATACCAAGGCCAATATTTTGATGATGACCTAGAGCTGTGTTACAACAGGTTTAGATACTACTCGCCTGATACAGGTACTTACATAAGCCAAGACCCAATAGGGTTGGAAGGTAATAATCCTAATTTTTATGGTTATGTTTTTGATAGTAACTCTCAAGTTGATGTTTTTGGTTTAGAATGTTGGGGAACAGCACGAAAAAAATTCTGGAAGCAAGAAGCAATAGATAATGCTCATTTGTATTCACAAAGAAATTTAGATAGAATGCTTAAAGGAAAAGCTCCCAAAATGAAAGTGAAAATATTCCATCATAAAACCCAAACCTTTAAAACTAAAAATGTATCAATGGAGTTACATCATACATCATTACCGCAAAGAGGAGCTGGAGATGTTGCCCATCAATCGTGGAATTTAACAAAAGCTACTCCTTGGGGACATGCGTCAATGGACCCATACCGCCATACAGGTTATGATTTAGTGAAAATTATTAAAGGAACAAATTCTTGGTGATTATGTTTAATGAAATAAAAAAAATAATTGAAAATGTTGATTATA
The DNA here is from genome assembly GCF_000568425.1 of Cellulophaga geojensis KL-A. Lineage (NCBI taxonomy): Bacteria > Pseudomonadati > Bacteroidota > Flavobacteriia > Flavobacteriales > Flavobacteriaceae > Cellulophaga > Cellulophaga geojensis. Next base: position 14,889 of record NZ_ARZX01000027.1, on the reverse strand, counting down.
AGAATGTTTTAAATGAAATTTCATTTAAAACAAATATAGATATAGAAGACTATATCAATACACAAATACTAAATATTGGACAAAAGAAAATTGATGCATCTGAATTAAGAGCAGATGAATTACTGAATCTATTATTTTCTAAAAAAGAAGGTGTTGCAAGTTATTCAGCAGGAGTTCTAACTAAGTTTAAAAAGTCGAATTTAGAAGAAGAATACCCCAAAGGCGAAGAAATTGATGAAGATGATGAAGATGATGACGAAGAGGAAACACTGTCAATAATATCATTAATAGGCTTCTTGATAGAATACTATTATTTATCAAAAAGTGATATAACTTCGTTAGATAAATATTTTAATAAAATTAGATTACCTAACAGAAAAGAGCATATAAATACATTGAGAGAGATTTACAGTAAAATATAATTTCGATAAAGTTCAAATCTTACAAAACGAGCCGTTTCGGTTCGTTTTTTTGTGGATTTTGCTCTTCAAAACCATTCAAATCAAAAAGTTATTAACATTGTAGCATTCCGCTTCAATCCCTTTATTTGCAAGCGTTCCCCCGCTAGCGCAAGCATCTTGCTTGTGCCGTACAGCATAAGTTCGACAAAAAAACAAACAACAAAAGCTATCTAGTAAATTTGGTAGCTTTTTGTATTTTTAAACTGTGGTAAGTAATGTTAGCACCAAAAGTTCTTTTTCAGTTTACCCTTTAAATACCAAAGTCAATATTTTGATGATTACCTAGAGCTGTGTTACAACAGGTTTAGGTATTACTCACCCGAAAGTGGTACGTATATAAGCCAAGACCCAATTGGGTTGGCTTCTGGTGAACCAAACTTTTATGCGTATGTAAGTGATAGTAATAGTTGGGTAGACCCACTTGGGTTAAGTAAAGGAAGTGGAACTTTAGGAAGAAACTTATCCAAAGCTGGAATGGAACATGGAATGAATCCATTTACCAGAGGAGACTTTCAAGCACATCACGTAATACCCCACGAAGTTTGGGTTGATAATCAACAGTTTTTTGATGATATAGGTTTAGGTGGTGCAAAAGATAAAGCCTCAAATGGTGTGTTCTTGCCTAAAAATGCAGATGTAGCGCAACAGGGAGGTTTTGATTATTACCATAGAGGAAGTCACCCAGATATAAATACCGATATGGGTACTAGAGTAAATGCAGTAAAACAACAGTTTGATGCAGGAGATATTAGTGCTACACAAGCTAGAAAGAAAATTAGTGCCATACAAAAAGCTGAAAGAAAAAGATTAAGTTCAAGAAAAGGAAAAACTCCTGTAAGATGCCATTAGTAAACTATTTATTATGACTGAACAAGAAATTATAAAAATAGCAGACAATAAAATAATTAATTATGCAAAAAAAGCAAATCCAATAGAGTGGCACAAAATGGCTATGGATTGGAATTATGACAGTAGTAAAACTTTTTTGCAGTGGTTAGTTAAAAATCAACAAACAGAAAAGGCGACTATTCTAATGATTTATTGGATGTCAAGCCCCAAACATGGTTTTGAATATCAAAATGAGATAGAGAAAAATTATATTTCTGGGTTTTATACTAATCAAAGTTTAGGTTTTGACCCAAAAGATGATGATGGTTTAGACTGGACACAGGAATATTCTGATTTAGATAATATCAAAATACCATTGGTTATGTTTGATAAAATAAAAGGTGAAAAAATATCAAGTTCAGAAAAATACATTGAAGGAATTCCTGAAGATATTTTTAATGAAATTGAAGATTTATATGAAGAATTTGAGTAGAATATATATAGTATTACCCCCCGCTAGCGCAAGCATCTTGCTTGTGCCGTACAGCATAAGTTTTACAAAAAACAAACAACAAAAGCTATCTAGTAAATTAGGTAGCTTTTTGTATTTTTAAACTGTGGTAAGTAATGTAGTTACCAAAAGTTCTTTTGCAGTTTACCTTTTAGATACCAAGGCCAATATTTTGATGATGACCTAGAGCTGTGTTACAACAGGTTTAGGTATTACTCTCCAGATAGTGGCACTTACATAAGTCAAGACCCAATTGGGCTTTTAGGTAATAATGTAAACTTTTATGCGTATGTTTCAGACTCTAATACTTGGATTGATGTATTTGGATTGGACTGTATAAAGAACAGGAGAATTGCAAAAGAACTTTCAGAACCAGAAGTATTAGGGCGTTTACAGAAAAAATATCCTATTGAAGACGGTTATGAAATTTTACCAGAGCCAAGAATTTATATAAACAACACCTTAAATGCAAAAGGGAATAAAGCCTATGCAAAACCTGACTTTATGGTAATAGATAAAAAAGGGAATGTTGTTGATTTGGTTGATGCTAAAAATGGAGGGGCAGATTTTACAGACTTCCAAAAAGCATTAAATAAGAATGGAGGAACATTTAATGGGTCAAGTAGGAGTACACAATTACCAAAAGGCTCAAGTAAAAGTATCGCAAAGAATTCATTAAGAAAAGAAACAACAAATTATACTTATAATGATTTACCATAAATTAATTACAAAGTGAATATTAAAGAATTTAATCAAGTTTTTATAGATAGAATATTAGGTACGATTTCTAAACAAGGCTTTAACTATAAGAAAAGTAGAAAAGTTTTTGAGTGCGTTAATGGCGAACACCTTTTTTTTGTATTTGTGTATATGTACAAGCGTTCTACCTTCATCGAAATAGAGACAAAGGCATTTTATGGCAATAAAGGGTTTACAACGGAATTAAAGAGTAAAGGAATAAAATTACCTTATAAACATTTTTGTGGTGGGCAATTAAAATTTTTATCTGAATATTATTTAAAAAAAGATTTTCCGGAAAAATATAGTAATCTAATATTTATGCTTAACGAAGAGCCTGAATGTGTCGTAAAGGATTGGTTAGATTATTTTGACAGCATTATTCTTCCATTTCTTGAAGATTGTAAAAACCCTAAATTATTAAATGATATAGTTAATAATATTCCAATTGATAAAGTAGGCTTAAATGCAACATATCAAACAAGAGTTTTTTATTCCTATTTTGTAGGGAAAAGAGCAGGTTTAAAAAATGACGAACTATTAAAATTAGCCACTCAATATGAAGAGGAACTAAAAAGTTGGGGAGAAGATTGTAACTATTTAGACGAGTATTTAAGCTTAAAAAAAGAACTTTTTTAAATCGAAGCCATTAAAGAAAAGCTTAAAAAGTCCCCGATGCTTACTTTCCTGATTTAGATGGTCAATCTGCCATATTTGATATCGGTGGTTCATCAAAGACAACTGGAATAGGAAAATACGATGGATTAGCAGATATTGTAGAACCTATAATTTGGTAAAGAATGAAGAAAACAAAAGAAAAGTGGTTAGATGAAGAGTTTTTAGTAGAAATGAGTAAGGTTATTACTAAACTAACTGAAAAAGGAGCACAAATAAGTAATACGGACTTGTCAGGAATTGTAATAGACAACAAATCGCCAGTAGAACAATTAAGAAAGTCTTATTTATTTGAATCAAAATTATTAAATGTTGATTTATCTTATTCTACTATTTCAGGTTCAGCAAATCAAAGCGATTGGCGAAAAGTAATTTTAACGAAAGCAAAATTGGACAGATGTTCAATAAATAAATCTCAAATCAAAGAATGTAATTTTCAAGAAGCAAAATTAGTAATCAATGCAGACGATACCATATTTGAAAATTGTAGTTTTGTAAATGCAAAATTAGGGATTGGAACTTATGGCTACGAGTACGGAGGAAGAAGAACCAAGTTCTACAACTGTGATTTTACAGATGCTGTATTCCGAAATCAAGAATTTAGAGCTTCTCGATTTTACAATTGCAATTTTACTAATACAAAATTCGTTAATTGTGATTTAAGAGGAATTAAAATTGAGGGAAACAAACCCAAAGATGAGCAGTTTGAAAAAATGGATGTTCCTCAATTCTGACAATACTTCTAAAACAATTTTAAGGAAAATTATAAAAAAGCAACCAAAACGGTTGCTTTTTCTTGCTCAAAAACTTCGTTTTAAGCCATTTTAAAGAAAGTTATTAACATTGTAGCGCTCTGCTTCAATTCCTTTATTTATGGGCGTTTCCGCCCTTTTTTGCTCTTTTTCCCCCGCTAGCGCAAGCATCTTGCTTGTGCCGTACAGCATAAGTTTTACAAAAAACAAACAACAAAAGCTATCTACTCATTTAGGTAGCTTTTTGTATTTTTAAACTGTGGTAATTAATGTAGTTACCAAAAGTTCTTTTGCAATTTACCTTTTAAATACCAAGGCCAATATTTTGATGATGACCTAGAGCTGTGTTACAACAGGTTTAGGTATTATTCGCCAGAATCTGGAACATACATAAGTCAAGACCCAATTGGGTTGGCTTCTGGCGAACCAAACTTTTATGCGTATGTAAGCGATAGTAATAGTTGGGTTGATGTTTTTGGGTTATCATCTCACCCTTCTAGTTTTGTGACATTTACTGATTCTTCGGGGACCACTTTAACAGCTAATGGATATACAGATATAAGCCATATGACAGATACCGAATTAAAACAAATACATTATAGGAATACGGGTGATAGAAATGGAATGGCAATATTTGATAAGGAGCGTAATTCAGTGAGAGCACACCACTACAAGCAAAACGCCAATGGTCCTATAGTAATAATGCCTGAAAAACACCATAATAAATCTCATACTAATCCTGGGCAGCATCCATTTGGAAATAAGAAAGGAGCTGGTCTAGCAACTAATGAGAGAAGAGCATTTAATAAATGGAGAAAAGAGTTTTATGCTCACTTAGCAGAACAAGAGCTTAATAAAAGAGGAATTAAACCGAAACATTATCATTAAAAATGAATGAAGAATTAAAAAATAAAATAAATAATTTTTTAAAAACTCCTTTTAATGATGGAGGTAGTTTAAAAGGTTTGCCGGCAACTGATGAAGAAATTCAAGATTCTGAAAAAGAACTGAATTATAAATTTAGTAAGGATTATATTGAATTTATAAAAGAATTTGGTGGAGCTTATTTGGGAGTAAATATTTTTGCTTTTAATAATCATTCAATGATGCCTAAAGATACTGTAACCAAAGTAACTAAGGATTATAGGAGAAATTATGAAGGTAGAACTACTCATAAACTACTTAGTTCAAGTTTGGTTATTGCAATTGATAGTTCAGGTAATCCAATAGTTATTTCATCTGAAGGGAAAGTCACAATTATTTATCATGACTCTGATGATACAGAAGTTTTAGCGAATGACTTTAATGAGTTTGTTGAAAAAATTATTAGTCGTGAAATTTCAGATTTATTCTGATTAAATATTTTAATTTAATATTCGACTAATGGATATTAACTCCCGCTAGCGCAAGCATCTTGCTTGTGCCGTGCAGCATAAGTTCTACAAAAAAAACAACAAAAGCTATCTAGTAAATTAGGTAGCTTTTTGTATTTTTAAGCAGTAGTAATTAGTGTAGTTACTAAAAGTTCTTTTTCAGTGTACCCTTTAAATACCAAGGCCAATATTTTGATGATGACCTAGAGCTGTGTTACAACAGGTTTAGGTATTACTCGCCAGATAGTGGAACGTACATAAGTCTAGACCCTATTGGGCTGGTATCTGGTGAACCAAACTTTTATGCGTATGTAAGTGATAGTAATACTTGGGTTGATGTTTTTGGGCTTTCTGGAATAAATTATGGTAATGTAAGTACAGGAGCAGGAAGAGACCATGTAACTTATAGAGGTATGAAAGGGGGTAAACCTTATACTGGTTATGCAAGTGCACCAAGTGATTTAAAGTTAAAGCCTGAAGAAATAATTTCGAGGCGTTATGGAGGCAATTTTGATGAGTTTGGAGGTAGAGCACCAACTCCAGTTTATAATGGTTCAGGAGTTGAAGGGAAAAATACAGCTAGAGGACTTGAACAGCATCATTATGAAGAAGATGTTAAAAAACATGGAAAGTACGATAAGAATAGTACAAAAGGAGTTGCAAATAAGCAAAATCCTGTCGGACCTAATAATGGCAAGATAGATAACTATACAGATGCTAAAAATAAACATTTAAAAAAGTATCACTAAAATGGGTAGAGTAACTTGGAAAGAAAATAAAGTATTAAGTATAGAAACTAGAAAAGGTGTTTTTGCTTTAGCTCAAATGATTAAGAGTCCATATATTATTTTTTTCAATTGTTTTAGGGAAGATAGCAACTTTAAAGAAGTTGATTTGGAGAATATTCCAATATTATTTCTACAGGCAGTTACAAGACAATTTTTAAAAAAGTCTAATCTTAAAACTTTAAAGCTTAAGCCTATTGAAAATTACCAACCACCTAAATTATGGATAGATGAAGATGCTGGTAGTAGAACAGTTAAGGTATGGAAAGGTACAGAGAAAGAGAGGGAATTTATTACGTTTGGCGAAAATGGTGCTACTTTAGTTGAAAAAGATATTTTAAAAGATGAAAAGTACGACCACCCAAGCGGTCTATATGATAAGTCTATAAAACAACTTAACCCTAAAAGTATTAATATTATAGATATTATAAATTATGAATTGACTTCGGTCGAAGTTTATCCTAATTTAAATGAACGTCTTTTTTTATGCCATTTAAAAGGTGAAAACGTAAATCCTGCTAAAGATATTCTATTTAACATTGATATTCCTTTAGAGTATGAAAAGTATGTCGATATTATTTCTGGTACTGTGCCATTAGAGAAATTAGGATATTAATACAAAATAAGAGAAAAATACAGAAATAAAAAAAACAGTTTTACACTGTGGTTTTTTATTGTGCACGGCTTGTCGCTATGCTCCAAGCTTGCCTTAAAAAGCTATACTTTTTTAATGAAACTCTTTGTTTTTAGGGCTACCCCCCCGCTAGCGCAAGCATCTTGCTTGTGCCGTACAGCATAATTTTTACAAAAAACAAACAACAAAAGCTATCTAGTAAATTAGGAAGCTTTTTGTATTTTTAAACTGTGGTAAGTAATGTAGTTACCAAAAGTTCTTTTGCAGTTTACCCTTTAGATACCAAGGTCAATATTTTGATGATAACCTAGAGCTGTGTTACAACAGGTTTAGATATTACTCACCAGATAGTGGCACTTACATAAGTCAAGATCCAATTGGGTTGGCTTCTGGCGAACCAAATTTTTATGCGTATGTAAGCGATAGTAATAGTTGGGTAGATGTTTTTGGGCTTACGAATGAAGAATTTACTGTAGGTTTACATAAAGATTTAAAAAACAATAAAAGTTCTTCTGACTTACGTTCTCTTCATGTTGGTCAAAAGGCTCGTATGAAAGATTTAGTTGCAAACTATGACATTGAAGAAGCACCCGCAATTTTAGTACATAAAGAAGGACATAACTATAGAAGAGGAGATAAAGGAGTAGTTTCTACAAGTAAAATTAATCCGAACACAAAGAAACCATTTGCATCTGCTAGAGAATTATTAGCTAGGGACATTAGAGAACTTAGACGCGTTTATCCTGAAATTCCTAATTCAAAGTTGAGAGAATTGATTGATTTAAATAAAGCTATGTACCCAGAAATGAAAAAACCTAAAAAATTACACTAAAATAAAATGGATTCGGAACAATTAGCAAAAAATTTTAAAAAAGAATTTGTTGTAGATTTAGTAAAATCTTTCAGTAAGAATTTAAATACTTCTACACAGAGCAGTAAAGATTTTAAATGGAATAAGTCAACAGAGTTTTATCAAAGTTTAAATGAAGAACAGAAAGATAATTTAAAAAGTATTTTGCATTTTTTAGTGGTAGATACATTAGCTGGCGTTTTTAGCTATTTAGATGACTCTGGAAGATTTGAGAATCAGGATTATTCATTAGAACTTATCTATAATAAAGAAAATATAGGAAATTATCTTTTGGATGAATTTTTGTCTGAAATTGAATTAAATGGGTTTGAAGATTCAGATATGTAATTTACTTCCCCGCTAGCGCAAGCATCTTGCTTGTGCCTGCCGTACAGCATAAGTTCTACAAAGAATTAAAATACAAAAAGCTATCTACTAATTTAGGTAGCTTTTTGTATTTTTAAACTGTGGTAATTTATGTAGTTACCAAAAGTTCTTTTGCAGTTTACTATTTAAATACCAAGGCCAATATTTTGATGATGACCTAGAGCTGTGTTACAACAGATTTAGGTATTACTCTCCCGACACGGGAACTTATATTTCTCAAGATCCAATTGGGTTGGCAGGAGGAATGCCGAATATGTATAGTTATGTAAGTAATTCTAATAGTTACGTAGATCAATTAGGACTATATTCTGATTTATTAGGTTCTGGAATGGGACATCATTTAATGCCAAGAAGTATTGCTGAAAATTTAGGAATTGCCGAATTATCTCCTAATAATGCTATTGCATGGTATCCAGATAATGGTGTTGGAACTGCAGATTTACATAAACAATTACATCGAAATTTAATTGATGCTGATGTACCTTATCATAGTTCTAAATATACAGGTACTACAGAAGAGTTTTTTGAAGCTGCTAAAAAAGCATATAAAGATATTAATGTTAAAGGTTACATGAAAATACCTTATACGGATAATAAGTTAATGAGAAATGTAACACCTCTAGAGGCTATTGAAAAATTAGAAGAATTACACAAGAAAGGAAAAATTCCGACACATCATTAATTATAAAATAATAATCAACAATGAAAGAATATAAATTAGATGTAAGTGATTATGGACTTTATCTATTGTCTCCTAAAAAGTTAGAATCATTTTTGAAGGAGGAAAAGTCAAGAAGTAAGAAAATTCTTAAATTTTTTCAAGATAGCCATGATAGATATATTAAATCAATCAAAGATGGAACTTGGCTACCAATTTTACCTATAAATTCTATTGAGTACATTATAAAAGTAAATAATAATTTCAATGAAGATTGGATAGAAGTACACCAAGAAAAAGGTTTTAATTTAGAGGTTTTTAGTGATAATGATTTATGGATAGGTTCTGTAAGTAATTTACATAATTGGGATATAAAAGATTATTCTGATGATAAAGACTCTAATTCATATCAAACTTTAGATGATGAGACTTTATATGGATCATTAAGGTTCAATGTACCTAAAGGTAAATATTTAGTAAATATTAAAGGGTACAAACGTAAGGAAGAATTGGAATATCCAGAAACAAACTTTGGTTTTTCTTTTGAGTTAGAATCAGTAGAGAATTTTGATGGTTATAAAGATCCAAGAGAAGATGATAAATACAAATTTAATATTACTCAAATGTAAATTGCCCCTGCTGGTGCTAGTTTGTAACTAGTACCGTGCATGAATAAGCAAACAAAATAAAAGTAATAACCACGGCTAATGTCGTGTTTTTTTTATTGCGCAAAAGCCTGTTTGGTTTTAAAGTTTTGTATGTAAGTATCAATAAGATTAAATAAAATACTTTGTGTATTATTATCTAAACTTTGAATATCTTGAATACGCCCCGCTAGCGCAAGCATCTTGCTTGTGCCGTACAGCTTAAGTTTTACAAAAAACAAACAACAAAAGCTATCTGCTAATTTAGGTAGCTTTTTGTATTTTTAAACTGTGGTAGGTAATATAGTTACCAAAAGTTCTTTTGCAATTTACCCTTTAGATACCAAGGCCAATATTTTGATGATGACCTAGAGCTGTGTTACAACAGGTTTAGGTATTACTCGCCAGATAGCGGAATTTACATATCTCAAGACCCAATTGGGTTGGCCCCGTTAGCGCAAGCATCTTGCTTGTGCCGTACAGCATAAGTTTTACAAAAAACAAACAACAAAAGCTATCTGCTAATTTAGGTAGCTTTTTGTATTTTTAAACTGTGGTAGGTAATATAGTTACCAAAAGTTCTTTTGCAATTTACCCTTTAGATACCAAGGCCAATATTTTGATGATGACCTAGAGCTGTGTTACAACAGATTTAGGTATTACTCGCCAGATAGTGGAACTTACATAAGTCAAGACCCGATTGGGTTAAACTCTGGCGAACCAAACTTTTATGCGTATGTAAGCGATAGTAATAGTTGGGTAGATGTTTTTGGGTTAGCTTCAAATCCTTTTCAATTTGGTACTTATGGGGGGGTAAAACCAATGGGAAAAGGTTTACAAGCACACGAATTACTTAGACATGAATTTCTAAGACAACAAGGGTTAGCTAATTCTCGATTATCTGGGAACCCTTCAATAGCTTTAGATAAATATTATCATACTAAGGCTCCAACTTTAGTCGAAGGAAAAATGACAAATGGAGGAGCTCATTGGCATGAAAGACGGATAAGAGCCAGTCAAGGCTTAAGTTTCAATGAATTTAAAAATAATCTAAAAAGAGAGCTTGATATTGTTCAAGGAGCATTAAGAAAAGCAGGAATCCCGGCTTCTTCCGCAAGAAGATTAAGAAAAGAAGCTGAAGCCTTTTATAATTCACTAAAAACTAAAAAACACCATTAATTAAAATGATTATAACATTTAACAAACCAGTTGATGACTTTGATTTTATAGAAAAAACAGGAGGTAAATCTTTTATAAACAGCGAACTATGGCCAATAGATGAAGAAGGAAAATATTTAACACTAGTTCTAACTCTACCCTATACTTTTTTAAAAAATGCCTTAGGTGTTGAAACAGACGACAATACCTGCATATCTGTTTTCAGTACATATAGTCAAGATAAAGATGACTATTTTTTAGACAAAGTAATATATAACATAGAAGATGAGGAAGAACTTGAATTAATAAAGCGTAATACTAAAGTTATATATCATAAAAAAGCCAAAGAATCAATTAACCTTTCAGATTACTTAATTCCTGCTATGAAAATCGAAATTACAAACGAAGAAGATACCTCTAACATTAATGATAAACCAATATTTCTCCAAGAAGAACTTAGTTTTAGCGGTTATAAATATTTATTACAATTTTATGCAGGCGATTTTCCAAAAGGCTATGAAAATATTTTATATATTTCTGACGCTATAGGATATCTGTTCATTAAAAAAAAATTAGTTGTTAATAAAGAAGCTGGATTATATTTTGGTCAATGTACATAACATCTACCCCCCGCTAGCGCAAGCATCTTGCTTGTGCCGTACAGCATAAGTTTTACAAAAAACAAACAGCAAAAGCTATCTACTAATTTAGGTAGCTTTTTGTATTTTTAAACTGTGGTAATTTATGTAGTTACCAAAAGTTCTTTTTCAGTGTACCCTTTAAATACCAAGGCCAATATTTTGATGATGACCTAGAGCTGTGTTACAACAGGTTTAGGTATTACTCGCCAGAAAGTGGGACTTATATAAGTCAAGACCCTATAGGATTACGTGGGAGTAACCCGAATTTTTATGCGTACGTTCCTGATTCTAATAGTTGGATTGATCCATTTGGATTAGATTGTTCAAAGAAATTCAAGACAAATGATATAGGAAAACATAGTGACCTATCACCTGGAAAAAATAGATTAAAAGGGCATAAAAATATTAAAGAAGACAATTTTGTTCAATTTCATCACTTTATTCAGCAAAAATGGGTAAAAGAAAATATGCCAAATGCATCAAAAGTTAATAAAAATTCATCTGCAATACTATTAGAATCGGCATCAGGTATGCCACACGCAAAAATTAGTGCAGCTCAAAGAGCTAGAAGAGCAGTCGGAGGATATGGGAATTCATTGAAAAACGAGTTTAATACAGCATACAAAGAAATGATTGATTCTGGAGTTCCTTCAGATGTAGCTAAGAATTTAGCGAAAAAAGCATATAAATACTTTGATAGTTTAGGAGGGTTTTAATAATACAATTTGATAAAATATGATTTTCAATAATACTGACTTTATATACAAAAGAGATAAGCCGCTAAATCACGAATATCTTTCATTGCTTGAAGCAGAACTAATTAATGATGACGTAAAATTTTTTTTTAGAGAATATCAAGAAATTAATTTTAGTAACGGTTTAACTTTATTTGATTTTGAAACAGCTGTTGAGAAGCAAAAATTATATGAAATAGAAATCTATGATAAAGAATTATTCATTATAGGTTTTTCTGGTGGTGGAGAAGGTGTTTTTGTAAAGAGAGAAAGTAAAAATAAAGAAATTTATCTCTTAGATTTGAGTACCGTGGGAAGTGATGAAGCTAAATCTATAGCAAATTCTTTTACATCTTGGGTAGAAAATGGAGCCGTAATTGAAGAGGAAGAAAATGATAGTGATTTATTGTATGATGAAGCAAATTTATATATAACTTCAATTCCTAAAGAAAAAAATAAATTTATTATTACATTGAAGAAAAAATTAGACTTAAATTTAAGTATTTCTGATGTTTCTAATAATATGAATAAGTTACCATATTTAATTAAATCCAATTTTTATCCCATAAAATTTATAGATGATTTAGAAGAAATAAATAATAATTTCGGATGCATTTTGCTAAAAACGAAAGATGGAATCGAAATACTCCCCCGCTAGCGCAAGCATCTTGCTTGTGCCTTAAATTATAAAACAAACAACAAAAGCTATCTAGTAAATTTAGGTAGCTTTTTGTATTTTTAAACTGTGGTAATTAGTTTAGTTACCAAAAGTTCTTTTGCAGTTTACCCTTTAGATACCAAGGCCAATATTTTGATGATGACCTAGAGCTGGGTTACAACAGGTTTAGGTATTATTCGCCAGATACGGGAACTTATATTTCTCAAGATCCAATTGGGCTTGATTCTGGAGAACCCAATTTTTATGCATATGCTAAAGATAGTAATTCTCAATTAGATATTTTTGGATTGATGCCACTTAAAGGATGCACTACGTCTAGCGGAATGTCTAGAGCAAGTTCTAACTGGTTAAAAAGATATGGTCCTTCAGCAATGAGAGATCATCACTTAATTCCTCAAGAAATGCTAAAAGACAAGAAATTTATGAATCAATTAGATAAGTTGACAAAAGGAAATGGGGCAGATTATTTACATCGACAAATATCTACTATAACTAATGAATTACACAATACGATTCACAAAGGAGCAAAAGGCGGAATATGGAACAAACAGTTTAAAGATTGGGCTAAAAATAAAAACTTTAACCTAACAGATTTACAACGTCAGTTAAAAAAAATGATGAAAGACCATAATTTACCAAAATCATCTAGGAACTTTGCAAAAAAATATAAGTGTGGATAATCAATTTAATAAGGCATTACGACTTTTAGACTTTGGAAAAGTTGATAAAGCTGTTGAAATCTTAAAAGAACTATTAGTAAAATCTAAAGAAGAAAAAAACGATTTATATTTTATACGTATTAGTTGTATTTTAGGTGAAATTTATTTTGAAAATGAAGTTTTTGATGTCGCAAAAAATTACTTGACAAATGTTGTTAGTACAAAGTACTCAAATGACCTTGTTAATTACGAAAGAACTATTGCAAAAGAGCTATTACAAAAAATAGATATATAATAGTATTTTTGTAATGAGTCCCAAGTGTAAAAACCATAAAGCCACGACTAAAGTTGTGGCTTTTTATGCTCAAAAACTCCGTTTTTAGTCCCCGCTAGCGCAAGCATCTTGCTTGTGCCCTACCTCATAAGTTTTACAAAAAACAAACAACAAAAGCTATCTAATAAATTAGGTAGCTTTTTGTATTTTTAAACTGTGGTAGGTAATATAGTTACCAAAAGTTCTTTTGCTGTTTACCCTTTAGATACCAAGGCCAATATTTTGATGATGACCTAGAGCTGTGTTACAACAGGTTTAGATACTACTCGCCTGATAGTGGAACGTATATAAGCCAAGATCCAATTGGGTTGGCTTCTGGTGAACCTAACTTTTATGCGTATGTAAGCGATAGTAATAGTTGGGTAGATGTTTTTGGATTAAGTGGGTTTTTTACACCTTCAACTTTTCAAGCACCTTCAGTTTCATCTGGCGGGACAGGAAATAATTATAAAGTTTTTCAACAAGATATTGATTGGAATGCAACATTTAATAAAAAAGGAGGAGGAATTGAAACTAATTTAGATAAAGCATTAAGAGGTGATGCACCACTTGTAAATAAGAATGGAAATTGGGAGGTAATAAATCTACATCATTCTAGACAACAAGGGAAAGGACCTCTTTTTGAATTGTCACAATCTACACACCTTTATAGCAATAATAGTAATGGTAGAAAAGCATTACACCCATTTAGCCCTAATAAAAACCCTCTTGACCCAGTCGGAGATAGAAATATTTTTGATGTTGATAGAGAAGCATATTGGAAAGAAAGAGCAAGTAAAGTAAAAGGTTGTGGTTAAAAATAAACAGATATGTTAACAGATAAAATAAAAAAGTATTTAATAGAAAATAAATACTATGACACAACAGAAGATTTAGATTATCAAAAAGCCTTAGAAAGTTTAGGTATAAATATAAATAGTTCTTTTGCTCAATTTAATTTAGGAACAAATGCAATGACCTTTAAAGGCAGAATAGGAAATATCTATAATGTATGTTGGTTCTATATTAATTCATCATATGAAAAGCAAATAATTGCTTTTCAAGAAAATTTTTCTATCCCTAAAGAATATATTCCTTTAGATAGTTTTGAAGGAGAAGGAGGTTTTTTTTATAATCGAAAAACAGGTGAGGTAATTGAATTGGAATTGGGAGAAAAATTATTAAACTTTCAAAAAGGAATTATTGATACTAAATGGGATAGTTTTAATGAATTTTTAGAATGGTATTTTGAACTGAATTAAACTTTATAGCATTAGTAAATTGTAAAAAGCAACCAAAACGGTTGCTTTTTTTTGTTAAAAAACTTCGTTTTAAGCCATTTTAAAGAAACTTATTAACATTCACCTTTTTCGTTTCAATCCCCGCTAGCGCAAGCATCTTGCTTGTGC
>NZ_ARZX01000026.1:0-50433 GCF_000568425.1 Cellulophaga geojensis KL-A | reverse complement strand
CCATAAACGGTACCAATCAAACTTTAACTGCCACAGATATTAGTACTGGTACTGTTACTACTAGTTTTGTTAGTCCGGGTGAAGGTAATACCATTACTGTTACAGCATCAATAACTGATGCCTCAGGAAACACAAGCACAAACGGAAGCGATTCTGCTGTAATTGACACTGCTGCTACTTCTGCTCCTGTAGTTGTAATTACTGAAGATATTAATAACGACGCTATTATAAACAGTACAGAATTGGTGGGTGATATTGATGTTACCATTACTTTACCTGCTGAAGCTGTAGAAAATGATATTTTAACTATAAACGGTACCAATCAAACTTTAACTGCGGGCGACATTACTGCTGGTACTGTAACTACAAGTTTTGTTAGTCCGGGTGAAGGTAATACCATTACTGTTACAGCATCAATAACTGATGCCTCAGGAAACACAAGCACAAACGGAAGCGATTCTGCTGTAATTGACACTGCTGCTACTTCTGCTCCTGTAGTTGTAATTAGTGAAGATATTAATAACGACGCTATTATAAACAGTACAGAATTGGTAGGTGATATTGATGTTACCATTACTTTACCTGCTGAAGCTGTAGAAAATGATATTTTAACTATAAACGGTACCAATCAGACTTTAACTGCTGCCGACATTACTGCTGGTACTGTAACTACAAGTTTTGTTAGTCCGGGTGATGGTAATACCATTACTGTCACAGCATCAGTCACTGATGCTGCAGGAAATACAAGTACAAACGGAAGCGATTCTGCAACGATAGATACTACACTACCAATACCTACACTAGCAATAAATGACGTTACTGCAGATAATGTAGTTAATACCACTGAGGCAGCATCAACCGTAACTATTACAGGTTCTGTTGGTGATGATTTTAATACAGGTGATACGGTTACTCTGGTAATTAATGGTGTTACAAGCACTGGAACTACAAATGCTACTGGTAACTTTAGTATTTCTGTTAACGGTAGTGATCTTGCTACTGATACAGATACTACCATAAATGGTAGTGTCAGTACAACAGATACTGCAGGTAATATAGGAACAGCTACAGCAATTAAAACTTATAATGTAGATGTTACTGCGCCTACGCCTACGCTAACAATTAATGATGTTACTGCAGATAATACCGTAAACTCAGCAGAGGCTGCGGGTAGCATAACTATTACAGGTACCGTTACAGGAGAATTTAATACTGGAGACAATGTAACTCTTCTTATCAATGGTATTTCTAATACAGGAATTGTAGATGCCTCTGGTAACTTTAGCATACCTGTTAGTGGTAGCAACTTAGTAGATGATGCAGATACAACAATAGATGCATCAATTACAACCACAGACAATTCTGGAAACACAAACACAGTAAATACAACTAAAACTTATAGTGTAGATGTTACTGCTCCTACACCTACACTAACAATAAATGATGTTACTGCAGATAATATTATAAACACAGCAGAATCAACATCAACCATAACTCTTACGGGTACTGTTACAGGAGAATTTAATACTGGAGACAATGTAACCCTTGTTATTAATGGTGTTTCAAGCACTGGAAGTGTAGATGCTTCTGGCAACTATAGTATTCCTGTTAATGGTAGTGATCTTGCTGTAGATTCAGATACAACTATAAATGCTTCAATTATAACTACAGATAATTCTGGTAATACAAATACCATAAATGCAACTAAAACATATAATGTAGATGTTACTGCTCCTACACCTACACTAACAATAAATGATGTTACTGCAGATAATACTATAAATGCTACAGAAGCAGCATCAAACATAACCATTACAGGTACTGTTAGTGGCGAATTTAATACTGGAGACAATGTAACCCTTGTTATTAATGGTGTTTCAAGCACTGGAACTGTAGATGCCTCTGGTAATTTTAGTATTTCTGTTAACGGTAGTAATCTTGCTGCAGATACAGACACAACAATAGATGCTTCAATTACAACTACAGATAGCTCTGGAAATGGCAATACCGTAAATGCAACTAAAACATATAATGTAGACGTTACAGCTCCTATACCTACACTAACAATAAATGATGTTACTGCAGACAATGTAGTAAATGCCAATGAGGCAGCATCAACTATAACTATTACAGGTACTGTTGGTGGCGATTTTAATACTGGAGATCTTGTGACTATTACTATAAATGGAAATTCATATTTTAATGGTGTAGATGCTTCTGGTAATTTTAGCATTCCTGTTAGTGGTAGTGATCTTGCTGCAGATGCAGATTTCACTATAAATGGCGTGGTAAATACCTTAGACGTGGCTGGTAATGTTGGTACTGCTACAAACAGTAAAATTTATAATGTAAATACTACTTTGCCTATGCCTGTTATTACAATTAACAATATTACGGCAGACAATACTATTAATACTACTGAAGCTACAACCACAATAACAGTAATTGGTAATATTAGTGGCGACTTTTTAACTGGTGATGTGGTTACTTTAGTAGTAAACGGCATATCATACACCAATGCAATAGATGCTTTAGGCAACTTTAGTATGCCTATTCCGGGGACAGAGCTTACTGCAGATGCAGACCTAACTGTAAATGGTAGTGTTAGTACAACAAACACAGCAGGAAACACAGGTACTGGAACAACAAATAAAACATATAATGTAGATGTTACTGCTCCTACACCTACGCTAACAATTAATGATGTTACTGCAGATAATATTATAAATACCGCAGAATCAACATCAAACATAACTATTACAGGTACTGCTACAGGAGAATTTAATAACGGAGATACAGTTACACTATTAATAAACGGTGTCTCTACAACAGGTACTGTTAATGCTTCTGGTATTTTTAGCATTACCGTTAGTGGTGGAGATCTTCTTGCAGATGCAGATGTAACAATAAACGCTAGCTTGGTTACCACAGATAGTGTTGGTAATAGTAATACAATTAATGCAACAAAAATATATGCTTTAGATATTACAGCTCCTACACCTACAATTATTATTGATGATGTAACTACTGATAATACCATTAATGCTATTGAAGCTTCTCAAAATATAACAATTACAGGTTCTGCTACAGGAGAATTTAATACCGGAGATACGGTTACATTATTAATAAACGGTGTTTCTACAACAGGTACTGTTAGTAATACCGGAACGTTTAGTATAATAGTGTCTGGAAATAATTTAGCTTTAGATGCAGATACTACTATAGATGCTAATTTAACTACTACAGACTCTGCAGGCAATAACAATACAGTTGCTGCTATTAAACTATACAATGTACAAACTGCAACTATTGCTACACCTGTTATTAGTAGCATTAGTATTGATACAAATATTCCTGATGATGCAATTACATCTGACAATACACTATCCATTTTTGGAACATCTGAACCAAATAGAATTATAGATATTTATATTGATGGTGTAATAATAGGTACTACAACTGCTAATGCTACAGGTAATTGGACTTTAGACCACAGTGCAACTATTTTACCAGATGGAAACTATGATATTACTGCAGTAGCAAGTGATGCTTTTGGCAACATTAGTTTTTCTTCTGCAGCATACCCTATTGTTATAGATACCGTAGCTCCTATTGTAAACGATGAAATAACAGATAACCTTACTCCTGTTATTACTGGTACTGGTAGTGCAAATGAAACTTTAACTATTGCTATTGATGTTGATGCTGACGGTACACCAGAAGTTACTTATACAGTTACAACAGATGCTGCAGGTAACTTTAGTTTAGATACAAACACGGCTACTCCAATTAGTGGTACTTTACCTAGTTTAGGTTTTCCTAGTACATTAGATATTACTGTTTCTGATGCAGCAGGTAATACAAATACAGCTGTTATTTTTATTACAGATGATTTTGATAATGATGGGTTAATTAATGAAGATGAAGCTGCACTTGGCACAGACCCTAATGACGCAGATACAGATGATGATGGTGTTACAGACGGACAAGAGATTGCAGATAACACCAATCCTTTGGATGACTGTGATTCTCTTAACGGAACACCTTTAGATACGTCTGACTGTGATGCTGACGGCTTAACTAATGCAGAAGAAAATGCAATTGGCACAGATCCTGAAGATCCTGATACAGATAAAGACGGAATTTTAGATGGGCAAGAAGTTACAGATAACACAGACCCATTAGATGCTTGTGACTCGGTTGGTGGTACACCTCCTTTAGGTGTTGCTTGTGATATAGAAATACAAAATGAAAATATTACACCTGGTACTACAGACGGCACGTTTGTTATAGTAAACATAGAAGCTTTTCCTGATAATACTGTAGAAATATTTAACAGATGGGGTGTAAAAGTATATAGCACAAAATCTTATGACAATGCCTCAAGAGCATTTACGGGTATTTCTAATGGTAGAGCAGTAGTTAAATCTAGTAGTACATTACCTGCTGGTGTGTATTATTACATCATTAACTATGTGAAAAAAGGAGACCCTAAAACTAAAAATGGCTACTTATACCTAAATTAATTGTAAAAAATGATATCAATATATAAACATAAAAAACACGTATGCAGCCTAATTGGTGTACTGTTACTTACTATAGGCGCAATTGCACAGCAAGATGCGCAATATACGCAGTATATGTACAATACAATTTCTATAAACCCAGCTTATGCTGGTTCTAGAGGTGCATTAAGTATTGCTGCATTACACCGTTCACAATGGGTTGGTTTAGATGGTGCTCCTGTTACACAAACATTTAACATTCACGCTCCTGTTTCTGCTAAATCTGGTTTAGGAATTTCTGTTATTAATGATGAAATTGGTAATGGTACTAACCAAGACACCTATATAGATGCCTTATATTCCTATACAATAAAAGCATCAGAAAAAGGGAAAGTTTCATTTGGATTAAAAGCTGGTGGTCATTTTTTAAATATAGATCACAATAAATTAAGAGCTAATAACCCTACAGTTGCCACACCAGATAATGGCGTAGACAAACAATTTTCTCCAAATTTTGGCGCTGGTATTTATTACCACGAAGATAAATTTTATGCGGGTTTATCTATTCCTAATTTTTTAGAAACAAAACATTTTGATGAGTCGTCTACAAGCACATCATACATTGCAGAAGAACAAGTAAACTGGTATTTAATTACAGGTTATGTTTTTAATTTAAATAGCGATTTAAAAATGAAACCCGCTACCCTATTAAAAACAACTTATGGCGCTCCGCTACAAGTAGATGTTTCTACTACGTTTTTATACAAAGACAAATTTTCTATGGGTGTTGCTTACAGATGGGATGCCGCTTTAAGTGCTCTTATTGGCATACAAGCCACACAAAGATTAATGGTAGGTTTAGCCTATGACAAAGAAACTACTGCCCTTGGAGGCACTACTTTTAACGATGGCTCTTTTGAGGTTTTTCTTAGATACGATTTTAAATCTAAATTTAGAAACGCACTAACTCCAAGATTCTTTTAATATGAAAATACATAAAATTATAATTGGTAGTTTTTTATTAGCTATAACCCATTTTACTGCAATTGCACAAACAAAACAGTTAACAGAGGCAGACCGCCTTTTTAATACCAAAGCATATGCACTTGCAATAGATGCTTATACTAAAGCAATAGAAAAAGGGGAAACATCTATAGATATTTATAAAAAATTAGGTGATGCTTATTACCTAAATGCAAACTATAAAGAAGCTGCTAATTGCTATGCTAAACTAATAACACCAGACCTTAAAAATTCTGATTCTGAATATTTGTTTAAATACGCACAAACACTTAGGTCTACTGGTAATTACACAGAAGCAGATAAAATAATGCTTCAATTTAACGCTATTAAAAATAAAGATTTAAGAGCCTCTAAATTTATTGAAAAGCAAAACTATTTAGAACGCATCAAAAACATAGCACAAAAATATATTCTAACCAATTTAGAGTCTAACTCTGTAGAGTCAGATTTTGCTCCATCTTTCTATAAAGATACCTTAGTTTTTTCTAGTGCTAGAGACACTGGTTTTTTAATAAATAATGTACACGAGTGGAACAATAGGCCATTTTTAAATTTACATACTGCAAAAAAAGACAGTTCTAATTTTATGTACCTTGGTAGTTTTGCTAAAGAATTAAATACTAAAACACACGAGTCTTCTACTGCATTTACTAAAGATGGCAAAACTGTATATTTTACAAGAAATAACTCAGAAAATGGTAAATTTTCTCCAGATAAAAACGGATTAAGTAGACTTAAAATTTATAAGGCTACATTAGAAAACGGAAAATGGGCAAATGTTACTGAGCTGCCTTTTAATAGTGATGAGTATTCTGTGGCCAACCCAACGTTAAATTATGAAGAAGACAAGCTTTATTTTGCTTCAGATATGCCTGGTACGCTTGGCGCTTCAGATATTTTTGTTGTAGCTATTAATAGTGACGGAAGCTTTGGAACTCCGCAAAATTTAGGCGCTAACATTAATACCGAAGGCAGAGAAACGTTCCCTTACATATCTGAATCTGAAACCTTATATTTTGCTTCAGACGGACACCCTGGCTTGGGTGGTTTAGACATTTTTTACATCAACCTACAACAAGAAAATGCTGAGGTTGCTAATATGGGAAAAGGTATAAATAGCAAACAAGATGATTTTTCTTTAATTGTAAACGAATCTAAAAACGAAGGATATTTTGCTTCTAACAGACCAAAAGGTAAAGGTAGTGATGACATTTATACCTTTATTGGTGATCCTCCGCTACAATCTTTAAATGCAAAAATTAATGGTATAGTAATAGATAAAACAACCAAACAACTTGTTGCAAATGCTACTGTAACTATTTATGATTATGAAAATAATAATTTAATAGAAACCGTAAGTGATGAAAATGGTGCCTTTACAACAGCTCTTAACTTACCTGAAAAAAAATACCGATTTATAGCTAAAAGTAATGGTTATACAGATGCTGTAAAATATATGTACTCTCCTAAAAATGAAAACAAAATTGAAGAAGTAGTTTTGGAGTTAAGCAACTCTAAAGAAGCAACTTCTGTAGGCTCTGACTTGTCTAACTATTTAAAATTAAAATCTATTTATTTTGATACAAATAGTTCGTATTTAAGAGTAGAGTCTTACCCAGATTTAGACAAAGTTGCTAATTATATGTTAGAAAACCCAACAGTAGTTATAGAGGTTGGTGCACATACAGATAGTACAGAAAGTGATACCTACAATTTATGGCTATCTAACAGAAGAGCAAAATCTACCGTAAAATATCTTGTATCTAAAGGTGTAGATGCTAGTAGAATAACAGGTATTGGTTTTGGTGAGTCTCAACTACTTAATAAATGTAAAAACGGTGTAAAATGTTCCAATGAAGAACACGCAGTTAACAGGAGATCAGAATTTATAATTATAAACAAATAAATATAAAAAAAGGCCAGAAATACTACTATTTCTGGCCAAACAAAACTTACTAACACACTTGGTTTAATTAACTTTAAACTCAAATATTTGTGAATTGGAACTGTTATTCTCTTGGTCTGTTGTTACAACTTGCCAATAGTAAACCGTTCCTGAACTTACAGTATGCTCTAAAAAAGCATCTGTAGTTGTACCTATACTTGTAGCTGGTGGTGATGTTGTTGCTACAAAAACTTCATAGTCTTTAATATCATTATCTACATCTGTACCACGCCAACTTAAAGTTACTTTATTATTAGACGCAGAAACTGTTCCTCCTATCTCTGGTGATATTGCTTCTGCCATAAAAGGTGCATAATTTACAATTCCGTCTCCTGCCAAATAAAATTTCCATTCGTCACTTTCTGCAGTTTCTGTTGATGTACTAGATTTAGAAACAACATACCAAGAGTAAGGTTCTCCCTTGGTTAAAGTAATATCTGTTGTTTCTGTTGTTGCTAAAAATGTATTTACTTGTTGGGTTGCTAAATTTTTAAGCACAACACTATAACTATCTGCATTAGGTGCTGTTTGCCAGGTAAATGTTACTGTAGCCTGCGTACTGTTTATAGATACGCCCGTTAAACAAACCTCATCATTTGCAGGTAAACTTAATACTGCTTCTGCTGGTGGAAAAACTTCTGGCTCAGACGGACTATCATCTCCTCCTCCGCCACAACTTGTTAAAAGTATGGCTATTATAAATCCGTATATTTTAAAATACTTTGTATACATTACTTAATAATTTTAAATGTTTTACGTATAGTTTTTCCTTTTACAGTTACTACATATTTACCCTTTTTTAAGGCTGAAGTAGCAATTGAAATTTCTCTATTAGCATCCACCTCTTTTGTGTTAGACTCTAATTGCCTTCCTGTAAAATCATACAAAGTGTATGTTACATTTAAGTCCTTACCAGCACAATACACTTTTAACTCTGTTTGTACTGGGTTAGGAAAAAACCTAACCTCCTCAGATACAAAAACCTCTTCAGTGAACTTACCCTGACAATCTATTCCTGTTTCTGCAGAAATTCTATTCATTCCTGGTTGTAAGTTTAAGTTAATATTGTTTTCTGTGGTTTCATACGTAACGCCATTTATGGTTACAAAATAAACATCCGCTCCTTTAAGGGTTAAACTAGCACTTTTATCAGAAGTATTTATTTTAGAAGAAACCGATAAATCTTCTGGTTCTGAAATAAGTACCGTAAAACACTGCTCATAACCAGTTTCACCATTAATAGTAAAACAAACAGTATACGTGCCTGCATTTAAATTTTCTAAGCTAAATTCTGTTGTAAAATCTTCAGTAGAAGAAAAACCACTAGGACCGGTTATAGATACCGTATAATTTAAATTTTCTGTAGTAGTAATAGCAATTTTTCCGTTGTTAGCATCTTTACAAGTTTCACTAACTGTAGCTATTTGATAGTTGGTAACTGGCAATGTAAACAAGCTGCATCCGGTAACATCTACAGTAGTACCAATTGGAGTATTTGGGCAGGCGTCGTCTACATTTGCAACACCATCACTATCCAAATCATTAGGGTCTACAAAAGGTTTATCTGCATAAATTACAAACTCACCTGCCTCTAAATTTAAGCCTGTAGCGGTTGTTGTTACCTCTAAAGGAGTATTTTTTTCTAATAAATTATACCACGTACCAGTTTCTTGAAAATCTGCAGTTATGCTTTGAGCAGACATTCCAAAATTACCTAAAACAACAATATGCTTTATTTGGTCTGTTGTAGCACTCTCTAATGTTAAATGAATCCTTTTTAATCCGCTAGCATTAGATGCATCAACAGTAAAATTAGTAGTGCTAAATACTTCTGCTTTTTTCTTAAGGTTGATAATCTTGCTCCAGCTATTGTAAACTGCTTTTCTATTAGGGTTATTTGCATACTCCCATAAAATTGGTTTGTTGCCTACTCTACCATTTTCTTCAATAGAAATATCATACCCTAATTCTCCAAACTGCCATATCATTTTTGGTCCCGGAACTGTAAAGAAGAATGCTCCTGCCGTCTGCAAACGCGCTAAAGCAGTATTTAAATTTTTAGTAGAATAATTACCTTCTTCATTACCAAAGTTTAAACTCTTGTAAAGCAATCGTTCCTCATCATGGCTTTCCATAAAAGATACTGCAGACGCTTGCTTAAATCCTTTTTGAGCATAAGACACACCAGAAAAATTAGACTTTCCGCCTGTATTATACCCCATTAAAGCCTCGTTATAAGCCTCTGTTTGTTTGTTCCAAAGTAAAATGCCTTTGCCTTCTGCAACTCTATAATCTGCCCACTGCTCTTCTTCTGTTATACCTCCTAAATGTTCAAAAATGATATAAAAATCATCATTTACTTCCCATTGGTCATCTGCATATTGTTTTAAGACATCTACCCTATCTTGCTGATATGCATTGGTACAACTCTCGTCATTTGCAGTACAATTTTGAGTAAATCCTTTTGTTAAATCCCATCTAAAACCATCTAAATTATATTCCTCTATCCAATATTGAGCAGTACGTTTAACATACTCTTGTGTAGCTGTAGATTGGTGATTATAATCGTTAAAAACACTATAAGAATGCTTTGCCTCTTCATTAAAAAATGGATTATCTGCAGTAACCTTACCGCCTAAACCACCATTGCTATCATTCCATAACCTAAAATATGGGTTTTGACCACTAGCGTGATTGTAAACTACGTCTAAGATTACAGCAATACCTCTACTATGGCATTCATCAATCAAACTTTTAAAAGCATCTTTTGTGCCATAATATTTATCTAATGCCATATGAAAAGACGGATTGTATCCCCAACTTTCATTACCATCAAACTCACTAACAGGCATAAGTTCTATTGCGTTTATTCCTAATTTTTGTATATAGTCTAACCTATTTTCTAAAGCTTCAAAAGAATGCAACGCATCAAAATCTCTAAGTAATACCTCATAAACTACTAAATCTGTTTTATCTGGAGCAACAAAATTTGTTGTTTGCCAATTATAATCTGCATCACCAGTACGCAAAATGGTAACAGCTTCTGTTGTTAAATTTGTTGGGTAAGCAGGTAAATTAGGATATGTAACCTCATCTATATATTGATCTGAGTATGGATCTAAAACTAAAGTAGAATAAGGATCTGCTACATTAATTTCAAAATTTACCAAATATTGATACATATGATTGGTTTGTGGCGTTAAACCAGTTAACTCTATCCAAAACCTATCTGTAGTACTATCTTTTTTCATTAGATAGTTATTGTTTATTTGCCAATTATTAAAGTCACCAATAACGTGCACAAAATCTTTTAAAGGAGCATATAAAACAAGTGTTGCTTTTGTAGCATCTAGCGGATCTAAATTTATACCATCTAACATACCAGCAGGTACTGGAGCTTCCTCTACTGTTGGTGAAACTACAGCATTAAATGTTGCCAATTTAGTTTCTGTGTCATTAGTAACCTCTAAACTAAAATTAGTATTTTCTGCTATGGTATACGTATAACTATATGCAGTAATTCCTGTTTGCGTGTCTACTATTACATTATTTGCTTTTAAAACAAATGTTGCGTTTATAGAAGAAGTAGCCTCAATAGATAAATTATCTCCAGAATTTAATACGGTTGTAGTTTCTGTTGGTGAATTTAAGTTAAATTGAAACGTACCAACATTAAAAATATAATCTTGTGTTTTTTTATCTCCGTCGCCATTTTTAGCTTTTATTAGCATTCCTATTTGTCCAATATTAGTTCTATTAAAAAAACTAGATGGAGTAAAGACAAAACTATAAGTACCGTCTCCATTAGCGGTAAGTTTTTGGTCTTCGCTAGAGTTTGTCCAGCTACCATTTGTAGGAGAATCCTGAGAGTTTTCACCGTCTGCATCTAAGGACCAAGCCCATAAATATACATCTGATACACCCCAAGTAGATACATCTAAATTAGAAACAGTAATCGTAATTTCTTCATTTTCTCCAAAAGTATCTGGAGAAACCGAATAAGTTACATTTTGCTGTTGAGCAAAACCTAGCGTAGTAAAAAACAAAAAAAGAAGTAGTAACGTTTTTTTCATAGTCAGTTATTAAAAAAGGGTTGCACTATGTGCAACCCTTTTAAGTTTATTTACTTTATTCTATTACTATTGTAGGAGAAGCTTCATCAGAAAAATCTATAGTAACTTTATATGTACCAGCAACAACACTAATATTATTGTCATTTTCCGTGTCCAATATTCCGTCTGATTCTAAATCACCATAACTTGTATCCCAAGCATCATTAGCTCTAACCTTTATTTCCCCGTCTACTAAGTCAATACTATCTATAGTCCACACGCCAGGATTAGCAAAATCTGGAGTGAATTTAGTATCTGGTCCGTCCCATCCGTTAGGAGTAGCAGAACCAACTAAGCCCCAAATTGTAGTTTCTTCTAATGTATACTCTAAAGTATTAAAGTTAACCGTTAATAAGTAATAGCCAGCAGTAACAGCAATATTATTGTCTGCGTCTGTATCTAATACACCATCTAAGTTTCCGTCACCATAGCTAGTATCCCACTTATCGTTCATTCTAACTTTCATTTCACCATCAATTAACTGAACTACAGCCTTAAAAGTATCTGTATTATAGTCATACGCTAATTTTACGTTAGGACCATCCCATCCGTTAGGAGCTGCACTACCTACAATACCCCAAAAGTATTCTTCAATAGTATAAGAATTATCACTTAAATTAATAGTAACTTTATAACTACCTGCTTCTGCAATAACAATATTGTTATCTGGGTCTGCATCTAAAATACCATCTAAGGTAGCATCACCTAAATCTCCTCCCCATGTATTGTTTTCTCTAAATTTAATTTCACCGGCAATAAGGTTTGCATAAGAAACAATAACATCTGGTGTTTCTGTTGTATAAAAAGGAATATCTGGTGTTGCACCCCAATCATTAGCTGCAGAACCTACAATACCCCAAGAAGACATTTCTATGCCACTACCTGCTCCTGTATCTTCTGGTAGTACAACATTTAATGCTGTTACTTCAGAAAAGCTTTCTGGAGCATTTTCTGCACCATCACCAACATAAGCTCTAACTCTAAAATACAATACACCTGTATTTGGCATATCTGCAGTACTAGGGTCATTATCTAAACCAGCAATTGTAGCCAACTCTAACATCTCTTCTACTGTAACTGCCTTATTGTTATTTGGTGTAGAACCTAGTTCTAATACTTCTGCAAAATCTTCGGTAGCAGAACCTTGTAAATCATATGCATTGGGCGTAGCAATACCAAAGTCTGGCGAGTTCCAAACAAAGCGTTCTGCTACGTTTGCCTTAGTTTCATCAGTTAAAACATATTCATTTAAAAACGTGCTAGTAAAAGCTACATTTTCAGATGGTGTTTGTGCGGTGTATATTAAATTATCATCGTCTTCACAAGAAGATAAGCCTGCAACAGCTAGGATAAATAATCCTATAATTTTTAAATTTTTCATAGTTATGGTTTTTAGTTATTTAGTATCCGTTGTTTTGTTTTAGGTTTGGATTTGCTTCTAAAGCCTGTAAAGGAATAGGAAACAATTTATATGTATCTGGTATTGATGTACCTTCTAACACCCCACCTTTCCATGGCCATAGGTATGTGCTGCCTGTGAATTTGCCAAAACGGATTAAGTCTGTTCTTCTGTGTCCTTCTAAGTTTAGCTCTCTACCTCGTTCATCCAAAATAAAATCTAGTGTTAAATCTCCTGCGCTAATTGGCTCTGCATTGGCTCTTTCTCTAATTTGGTTTACGTATCCTAATGCTTCGCCTAAATTTTGATTTGTTCTAACAGCACATTCTGCAAACATTAAGTAAGCATCTGCTAGCCTAAACAAAGGAAAATCTGTACTAGAAAAAGGTGTTGGAGCTGTTGAAGGTGTTAAAGCATTAGTATTTCTAAACTTTATTGGAGGGTAACCATCTGTCCAAGTTTTATAATCATTCATTTCATATGAATGGCCCTCTGTAAAAAACAAACTAGCTCTTTCATCTGTAGAAGTTTCTAAATCTCCATACAAACCGTACCAACCTTTAGATGCTCTATGTCCTCCCCAACCATCTGTTAATCCATAGTCTGCTAAAGTCATAGTTTCTGAACTACTAGAGCCATTAACAATATAAGTAGTATTACCGTAGCTTTGACTAGTTACTGCGTCTGCAATTAATGGTAATATTATTTCTGGTGATGTATTATTATCTGCAGAAAATATACTTACATAGCTATCTGCTAAACTGTATCCACCATCTGTAATTACTTTATTTATTGAAGTTAGTGCTTCTGCAAACTTATCTGTACCTGTGTATACTTCTGCATTAATGTACAGTTTAGCTAGTAACATATTGCCAACAGCCTTGTTTGCTCTACCATAGTCATTAGAATCTGGTAAAGTTTCAACAACATCTAGTAACTCTGACTCTACATAAGCAAATAACTCTGCTCTTGTAGCTTCTGGTAATGGGGCCGAAGATCCAAAGTTTTCTTCTGTAGCCAGTACACCTTTCCCAAAAGTATCTATTAAGTAGTAGTATGCTAAAGACCTTAAAAAACGTACCTCAGCAATTACCTGTTCTTTACCTTCTGTATCTACATTATCTAATACAGATAATAAGTTATTACATTGCGGAATTGTATAATAAATTCTGTTGTAAAGGTATCTAAAGAACTTATTATTTTCATCCCAGTTAGTTGTAGTTGTAAGTTGGTCTAAACCATCATCTCCCCATCTGTTTTTAATACCGTCTGCAGTAAAGTCTTGTAAATTTACAATCCCTCTTAAAAAAGGAGATTCACCTGCATCATCACTAATATCTGAACTACCTGGACCATCTGGACCAGATAAGGCAAAAGAACCATATAATCTAGAAACAATACCTTGTACAGCATTAGGATCTCTGTTAATTAATTCTTCTAAAGTTAATTCTACTAGTGGATCTGTATCTAAATCTTTTGTACAACTTATGTTAACTAACATAGTTATACCTAGAAAAGCTATTATAATTTTTTTCATAATCCTAAAAGTCTAAATTTAATCCCAAGGTAAATACTCTAGGTCTTGGGTAGAAATTGTTATCTATTGAGTTAAAATTCTCAGGGTCTTGTCCGCTATAATCACTTATAACAAAAAGGTTATTAGCAGCACCATATATTCTTAAAGAAGTATCTTTTAAGAAATTAGGTACTCTAAAACCAATAACAATGTTTTCCATTCTTAAAAAAGAAGCATCTTCTAAGAAATAATCTGAGAAAGGAATATTACCCTGCACATTTGCAAAAGAAGTGGTAGCTGCATCAGAATTAAAATCCAATACATTACTTAAACTATTACTATTGTTTGGTATAGCTCTATCAATCCAACCAGAAGTTAACCTTCTTGCGTTGTATACTTGACCTCCTAATTGTCCTCTAAAGCTAGAACTTAGGTCCCAGTTTTTATAGTTAAAATTAAGACCAAAACCAAAAGTCCAATTAGGCCTTAATGTTTCATAATATCTATCATCATTATTTATAACATTATCACCGTTAATATCTACAAATGCATTAGAAATAGGATCTCCATTTGTGTCATAAACCTGCTTAAATACCCAAGCAGAATATGGTTGGTAACCTACAGCATGGTATGCTAAACTTACTCCTGTACCTGTTGGTAAACCAGACTCTGCCGCAGTAATTCTAGTTACATCTTTTAAACTAGTAACCTCAGATCTATTGTACCCAACATTTGAATTAAACTCTAAGGTAAAATCTTCTGTGCTAATAGGTCTTAAGTTTAAATTTACTTCAAAACCTTTACTCTCTGTTTCACCTACATTTTGTACAAATGCATCTGATAATGCTTGCCCAGGAGGCACAGCTGTTCTTGCTAGTAAATCTTTTGTTTGTTTTTGATAAAAATCTACAGAACCAGAAACAATTCCGTTTGCAAATAAATCAAAATCTAAACCAACATTATATGTTGTTGTTTTTTCCCAAGTTAAGTCTGGATTAAATGCCTTAGCAGAGTATAAGTTTACTCCACTTAAGTACTGACTAGTAGTAGAACCAATAGTAAATAATGGTGAAGACGGGTAATAACCAACAGCGCCAGTAATATCTTGCTGTCCTGTTTTACCTGCTCCTAACCTTAATTTTAGGTCATTAATAACATTAGAGTTTTCTACAAAACCAGCATTACCAATTTTCCAAGCAACCGCTGCCGCAGGAAAATATCCCCATCTATTTTCCTCTGTAAATAATGAAGAACCATCTGCTCTAAAAGATAATGTTACTAAAAACTGTTCTGCTAAATCTATATTTGCTCTTCCAAAGTAAGATTGTAGGTTTAGTACATTATAATACCTATTATTTAAATTGTTGGGATTTATTAACTCTTCTCTTAAACCTGATTC
Source organism: Cellulophaga geojensis KL-A (assembly GCF_000568425.1). Taxonomy (NCBI): domain Bacteria; kingdom Pseudomonadati; phylum Bacteroidota; class Flavobacteriia; order Flavobacteriales; family Flavobacteriaceae; genus Cellulophaga; species Cellulophaga geojensis. The sequence continues at coordinate 34,534 of NZ_ARZX01000026.1, read as the reverse complement.
ATCATTGTATCTGTATTGAACAGATGTTCCATCATTTTTAAAATTTTGGTAAGAGTAACCTCCTTGTACTTCAAATCTTTTTACAAAGCCATCAAACTCTTTAGTATAAACTAAGTAAGCATCTAGTGTTGTATTTGTAATATCTTGATTTTCTGTATAATTAACACCTGGATTAAACAAATAATTGGTATTAATATCTGTATCTGCGTTATTAAACCTGTAAGTAGCAATAGAATTATCTAAAAACCTTTCTTCAATGTTTGCCTTAGATGCTTCTAAACCTAAATTTAAAACTGCTCTTAATTCTGGCAAAGCATGTAATTTGTAATCTAGTTCTATATTTCCTAAAAAACGTTTTACTTCTTCTGGCCTTTCTCTTTGTTTTAATAATGCCAAAGGATTACTCTGGCCATCTAGCAATAATCTATTACCATCTACAATTGTATTTTGGTAAAATCCTCCAAAACGGTTGTTTGGGTTTACATCAAAAACAGGCTTTGTAGGATCCATATTTACAGCCCCTCCTAAAGCACCGCCTTCATCAATAGCATTTTTTTCAGAATATAATCCTTTAGCATTTAAACTTACTTTTAAGTGATCATCAAAAAAAGTTGGTGTTAATTTGGCAGATAAACTAACTCTTTCATAATCGTTAGTTTTAACTACACCACCAGTATTTGTGTAACCTATAGAACCTCTAAAAGGAATTTTACCTCCTAAATTTGCTCTAGCACTAAAGTTTGTGTTTGTAGATATTGCTGTTCTATAAATTTCGTCTTGCCAATCAGTATCTGAAAGTATTCTTCCTTCTATACCTGGAGTAGCCAAATTATCTGTAACATTTGTACTAGGATCATCTATACCTAATAAATTAGTGTAAGTTGGGTGGTATTGCTGAATATAACTAACGTATTGTTGACTATTCATTAAATCTATAGAGTTAGCAACATTACTAACAGACACGTCTGATGAAAAGTTAAACTTAACTTCGCCAGATGTACCCTTTTTAGTAGAAATTATAATAACACCGTTAGAAGCTCTAGAACCGTATATAGCAGTAGCAGAAGCATCTTTTAAAACACTAAAACTTTCTATATCATTAGGGTTTATTAGAGACAAAGGGTTGCCTACACCAGCAGGGTTAGTATTATCTACTGGAATACCATCTATAACTATTAATGGACTATTGTTTGCAGATAATGAAGAACCACCTCTAATTCTAATATTTGGTGCTGCATCTGGTTGCCCACCGTTAGATGTAATACGTACACCAGCCATTTTACCAGTTAACAATTGGTCTGCAGAAACCACAGAGCCCTGGTTAAAGTCTTTAGATGATAACACATCTACAGAACCCGTTAAATCTTCTTTTTTGGCACTACCGTAACCAATTAGTACAACCTCATCTAGTAATTCTGTAGATTCTGTCATTTCTACATTTAAAGTACTAGAAGTAACTTTCACTTCTTTAGGATTATAACCAATAGAAGTAAATAAAAGTACATCACCCATATTTACATTTCTAATTTCGTACAATCCGTCAAAATCTGAAATAGATCCGTTTGTTGTTCCTTTTACAACAACATTAACTCCTAATAATGGAGCTTTTGTTACATTGTCTGTAATTTTACCAGATACTGTTTGTTGTGCAAAAAACAGCAGTGGAAAAAAAAGAAACACACCTAAAAAGATGTTTTTTAGTTTATTCATAAAGTTAGTTTGAGTTAATAATTTGATTAAAACTTAACACATTTTTATATTTCGCTCAGTGAAAGTATAAGCTTAACTTTAATTTAACAAATCTACAGAGTTACGCAACGCGTTGCATGTTAACAACTTTATCAAAAAGTGTGTTTTTATCATAAAAAATGACTCCAATTTTAATAGATTGTTATTTATTTGCTATTAAAAATTAGGTATTATCAATTTAGAGTTAATACTTAATTGATGTTTACAAACGTTGTATCTTTATATTATGAAAGCCAAAATTACCATAAAAGACATTGCAAAAGAGCTAGGTGTGTCTTCTTCTACAGTATCTAGAGCATTAAAAAATAGTCCAGAAATTAGTGAAGAAACACGTAAAAAAGTTAAAGCCTTTGCAGACTTGTATCATTACAAGCCTAATATGCTTGCTCAAAAATTACGTAATAATAAAACTATGGTAATTGGCGTAATTATTCCAGAAATTGTGCACCATTTTTTTTCTAGAGTTATTAGTGGTATTGAAAAAATTGCTAACGGCAGAGATTACAATGTTATGATATGCTTATCTAATGAATCTTATGAAAAAGAAAAGTTAAACATACAAATGATGGCTAATGGAAGCGTAGATGGCTTGCTTGTTTCTATAGCTAAAGAAACCTTAGAAAAAGGCGACTTTGAGCATTTTAATGAATTAAAAGATTACAATATTCCCTTAGTTTTATTTGATAGAATTTCTGATAAAATAGATTGTGACAAAGTTATTGTAGACGACATTGGAGGTGGCTACAAAGCAACCAAACATTTGCTTAATGTTGGTTGTAAAAAAATAGCTATATTATCTACTCCAGACCACGTAAATGTTGGTGCATTACGCACAATTGGCTACAAAAGAGCTTTAGAAGAAAAAGGAATTGCTATAGATGAAAATCTTATTTTTAAAGTAAACGACAACTCTAGCATTACCAAACAAATAAGCACATTTATGCACAACTCTAATTTAAGTTATGATGGTATTGTTGCTGTAAATGAAATTTATGCTGCAAATGTTATAAAAATAGCTAAAGAAAAAGATTTACAAATTCCTAATGAACTTTGTGTTGTTGGGTTTACAGACGGATTAATATCTTCATTCTCAACACCTTCTTTATCTACAATAGACCAACACGGTATTACAATTGGCGAGCACGCTGCAGAATTATTGTTAGATCGTATTCAAAACAAAACAGCAAATAAAGAATACCAACGTAAAGTTATTTCTACCGATTTAATTGTTAGAAAATCATCAGAAAAAAATACAGTTTTGTAATCTGTATTAAAAATTTTATATCTTTACCCCATCAAAATATTAAACTTAACACTTAATATTTTTATACTTCGCACCCTATACACGCCACACTGACACAAAAACTGGCGCTGTATTTTTATACTAAATATTTACATTATGGAAAAACAGAAACTTGGTTTCTGGCAGATCTGGAACATGAGTTTCGGGTTCCTGGGAATTCAATTTGGATTTGCCCTACAAGGCGGTTTTATGTCCAGAATTTTTCAGACGCTAGGTGCAGAAAAAGATGCTATACCTCTTTTATGGATTGCCGCTCCTTTAACAGGACTGGTTGTACAACCAATTATTGGTTATTTAAGTGACCGTACTTGGAGCGCACGTTGGGGAAGAAGAAAACCTTATTTTTTAATTGGTGCTATTTTAAGTTCCCTAGCTTTATTTTTAGTACCACACTCTCCTGTTTTGTGGATTGCCGCTGGTTTTTTATGGATTTTAGATGCGTCAATTAATGTTTCTATGGAACCTTTTAGGGCTTTAGTAGCAGATAAATTGCCAGACTCACAACGCTCTTACGGTTTTGTTATACAAACATTAATTATTGGTATTGGTACTTGGGTTGCCAGTAATTTACCCTGGATGGTATCTAAACTTGGTGTAAGTGATGCTGCTCCTTCTGGAGTGGTACCAATGTCTGTAAAAGTAGCATTTGCCATAGGTGCGGTTGTATTTTTAATTAGCATACTGTACACCATATTTACTACATCGGAGTATCCGCCAGAAGATATGGAAGAATTTAAAAGAGAAAAGGCTAAAAAAAATCAGTTTATTTCAGATATCATAAACAATATTGGCAATATGCCTTCTACTATGAAAAAGTTAGGTGTAATTCAGTTTTTTAGCTGGTTTGCCTTTTTTACAATGTGGAGTATGGCTAACCCAGCACTAACAGAACACGTTTTTAATACACCTGCTCCAGTAGAGGCTAATTATAATATGGAGATAGCTGAAGATTTACTTGCTTTTAATACTACTAATGAGGCGTTCCAGAAATCATCAAACTTAGTAGGTTCTTATATGGGAACTTATGGTTTATCATCTATGGCATTTGCCCTAATATTAGTATTGTATACTTCTAGAAAAAGAATCAATAGAAAAATAGTACATATGTGCTCTTTAATTATTGGTGGTGTTGGCTTTTTGTTAATGTATTTTATTCCGTCTCCAGAATATTTAACCTTATGTTTTATACTAATTGGCTTTGCTTGGGGTAGTATTTTATCTATGCCATATGCTATGCTTTCTAGTGCTGTAGACCCTAAAAGAATGGGGGTTTTTATGGGCATTTTTAACATGTTTATAGTTATACCTCAAATTATTGCTGCTATAGGTGGCATAAATATTATCTCTAATTTATTAGGAGAAGGCGCTATAAATGCAATGATTATTGCTGGTATAAGCTTAATTATTGCTGGTTTATGCAACTTCTTAATTACCGAAAAAAGTGCAATTTCTTATCAAACAATAGAAGAATAAAATGAAAAGAAAAGGATTCATATTTGACCTAGATGGCGTTATTGTAGATACAGCCAAATACCATTTTTTAGCTTGGCAAAAACTAGCTAATTCTATTGGTGTTGAATTTACTCATGAACAAAATGAGCAACTAAAAGGTGTTAGCAGAGTAAAATCTTTAGAAAAAATACTTAGCTGGGGTAATATTACTCTAGATAACGAAGAGTTTACTGGCTTAATGGCTAAAAAAAATGAAGATTATTTACTGCATATAGAAAAAATGGACGCTTCAGAAATTTTACCAGATGTACCTAGAGTTTTAGAGCTTTTAGAAAAACAAAAACAAGGTATTGCTTTAGGTTCGGCAAGTAAAAACGCAGAGGTTATTTTACAAAAAGTACATCTAATACAAAAGTTTAGTGCCATTATAGATGGTAATGGGGTTACTAAAGGTAAACCAGATCCTGAGGTGTTTTTAAATGCTGCAAAGGCACTTTCTATAGCTCCAGAAAATTGTATTGTTTTTGAAGATGCCACTGCTGGTATTAAAGCCGCCAATGCTGCAAATATGATTAGCATTGGTATTGGAGATGCTTCTGTTTTACATGAAGCAGATTACGTTTTTAAAGATTTTACAGAAATTTCATCAGACTTTATACAAGAATTAATAAAAAAATAAGGTAGATACTAACTTACTAAAAGTACTATTTACAAGAATCAATAGCATAAGAAATTATGAATCAAGATTATATCATACCAAACAACTGGTCTATCATAGAAGAAGGTTTTAATACAGACAGAGTTAAATCTTCAGAAAGCTTGTTTAGCATTGGAAACGGTGCAATGGGACAAAGAGCAAATTTTGAAGAATACTACTCAGGACCAACGTTTCAGGGGAGCTACATTGCGGGTGTTTATTACCCAGATAAAACTAAAGTTGGTTGGTGGAAAAAAGGGTATCCAGAGTATTTTGCAAAAGTATTAAATGCTCCAAATTGGATTGGTATTAACGTGCAAGTTAACGGAGAAAATCTGGATTTATTTACGTGTAAAGTAGATAATTTTAAGAGAGAGTTAAATATGCAAGAAGGTTGGCTGTCTAGAACTTTTACCGCTACCCTAAAAAATAATGTAGTTGTTACTGTAAAAACAAAACGCTTTTTAAGTTTAACTTTAGATGAAGTTGGTGCTATTAATTACACCATTACTCCTGTAAACGTAGATGCAACAATAACGTATAGTCCTTATTTAGATGCAGGCATTACCAATGAAGACACCAACTGGGATGATAAATTTTGGGAAATAACTAGCATAAATTCTAAAGACAATAAAGCATTTATAGAGGCACATACTTTAAAAACAGAGTTTAACACCTGTACTTTTATGGAGTCTGAGTGTTTTTTAAATGATAAAAAAACAGATATTACTCCTAAAATAGAAAAGCTAGAAAATAAAATTACATACAATTACACTGCAGATGTAGATGCAAAATCTTCTTTTACTATACACAAATTTGCTGGGTATACTGTAGATAGAAACCACCCTAAAGACAAGCTTATTTCTGCTGCTACAAAAGCTTTAGAAAAAGCTACTTCTACTGGTTTTAATGCTTTATTAGAATCTCAAAAAAATGCATGGGCAACAATCTGGGAAACATCAGATATTACCATTAACGGTGATGTTAAAGCGCAGCAAGGTATCCGTTTTAACATTTTTCAGTTAAACCAAACATATTTAGGTACAGATGCACAGCTAAATATTGGACCTAAAGGTTTTACTGGCGAAAAATATGGCGGTAGTACGTACTGGGACACAGAGGCTTATTGTTTGCCTTTTTATATGGCTACTAAAGACCAAAATGTTGGTCGTAATTTATTAGCATACAGATACAATCACCTAGAAAAAGCAATAGAGAATGCAGAAAAGTTAGATTTTTCTAACGGAGCTGCATTGTACCCAATGGTAACTATGAATGGCGAAGAATGCCATAACGAGTGGGAAATAACTTTTGAGGAAATACACAGAAACGGTGCCATTGCTTTTGCTATTTACAATTATTACAGATACACGGGAGACTACAGTTACATTCCAGAAAAAGGATTAGAAGTTCTTATTGGAATTGCACGCTTTTGGCACCAAAGAGCTACTTTTTCTACCAAGCAAAATAAATATGTTATTCTTGGTGTTACTGGCCCTAATGAGTATGAGAACAATATAAATAATAACTGGTATACAAACTATATGGCGCAATGGTGTATTAATTATACCGTAGAAACTATTGCTAATATTAAAGAAAATTATGCTTCAGATTATGACCGTATAATGTCTAAAGTTAATTTAAATTCCGATGAAATTAAAAAATGGAAAGACGTTGCAGATAATATGTATTTTCCGTTTTCTGAGGAGCATAATGTATTTTTACAACAAGACGGTTTTTTAGATAAAGAACTAACTCCGGCTTCTAGCTTAAAAAATTCTCAACGCCCTATTAATCAGAAATGGTCTTGGGACAGAATTTTACGTTCACCATATATAAAACAAGCAGATACTTTACAGGGTTTTTATTTATTTGAAGACAATTTTACTATTGAAGAGATAGAGCGTCATTTTGATTTTTATGAACCTTTTACAGTACATGAAAGTTCACTTTCTCCTTGTGTACATAGTATTTTAGCCGCAAAGTTAGACCGTATGGACCAAGCATATAGTTTTTACTTAAGAACATCTAGACTAGATTTAGATGATTACAACAAAGAGGTAGAAGAAGGCTTACATATTACATCTATGGCTGGTACTTGGATGAGCATTATAGAAGGTTTTGGTGGTATGCGCGTACGCAATAACACTTTATCTTTTAGCCCTAAAATACCTAAAGAATGGGATGGTTATTCATTTAAAGTGAATTTTAGAAACCACACTATTAAAGTAAGTGTAACACAAAATAAAAATACTTTTGAACTATTAAAAGGAGAAGAGCTTACGTTAATGATTAATGGTAAGTCTATAACTATTAATCAAAATAACTTAATTACCGCATAAAAACTATTTAAGCTATGAAAAAAGGATTTTTAAGTGTTTTTGTATTAGTTTTTGCTCTTTTTGTTTCTTGTTCTCCTAAAAAGGAACAGAAACAAGAAGAAGCTCCTATTACAGTTTCTAATGATATAGAACGTGTAGAGCCTCCACATTGGTGGGTAGGTTTTAAAAACAACAAACTGCAATTATTGGTTAAAAATCCTAATATAGCCAATAGTACTCCAAAGATTTCTAAAACAGGTATTTCTATAAAAAAAGTAACTAAAGCAGATAGTCCTAATTATTTGTTTATTGATGTAGAGATTAGTGAAACAGCAAAAGCAGGCTTATTTAATATTGATTTTACATCTGAAGATGGCGCTACAAAAACGAAAACTTATGAACTTAAAAACAGAGTTAAAAAAGCTGAAGATTATATAGGTTTTTCTAGTGCAGATGCAGTTTATTTAATTACTCCAGATAGGTTTGCTAACGCAGATACTTCTAATGACATAAATAGTTCTTTACTTGAGAAAAATATAGATCGTACAGATGACTATGCAAGGCACGGTGGAGATATTAAAGGAATTACTACACATTTAGAGTATATAGACTCCTTAGGTTTTACAGCCATATGGCCTAGTCCTTTATTAACTAATAATATGCCAAAACAATCGTACCACGGATATGCAATTACAGATTTTTATGGCGTAGATCCTAGGTTTGGAACTTTAGATGAGTACAAGCAATTAGCTATAAAATCTAAAGAAAAAGGAATTAAATTAATAATGGATCAAGTGGCTAACCATTGTGGGTTAGAGCACTGGTGGATGAAAGATTTACCATTTAAAGATTGGGTAAATTATCAAGACAAATTTATAAATAATAAACCTGTAACTATAGCAAACCACAAAAGAACAAGTAACCAAGACATATATGCCTCTAAAGCAGATAAAAAAGAAATGACAGACGGTTGGTTTGGTAATCATATGCCAGATCTTAACCAACGTAATCCTTTTTTAGCAACTTATATTATTCAAAATAGTATTTGGTGGATAGAGACTTTAGAGTTAGGAGGTATTCGTCAAGACACATACCCTTACCCAGATAAAGACTTTATGGCTAATTGGGCTGGAACTATTATGGAAGAATATCCAAATTTTTCAATAGTAGGAGAAGAATGGAGTTACAATCCTTTATTAATTGCATATTGGCAAAAAAATAATCCTAATAAAGATGGTTATGAGTCTAACTTAACCTCTACAATGGATTTTGCTATGCAAAAAAATATTATAGACGCTTTAAACGAAGATGAAACTTGGGGAACAGGATTTATAAAAACATATGAAGGATTAGCTAATGATTTTGCATATCAGTCTCCTATAGATATTATGGCTTTTTTAGATAACCATGATATGGACCGCGTTTATACTCAACTTAATGAAAATGTAGAAAACACAAAAATGGCTGTTGCTTATTTAGCATTCCTACCACGTATTCCTCAGTTTTATTACGGTACAGAAATATTAATGCAGAACACTGCTAAACCAGGAGATCATGGATTAATACGAACAGATTTTCCTGGCGGATGGGATACAGATACAACAAATGCATTTACCGGTAAAGGCTTAACTAATAATCAAAAAGAAATGCAGCGTTTTATGAGTAACCTGCTAAATTTCAGAAAACAAAGCAAAGCCATACACAAAGGAAAAACCATACATTTTGCACCTCAAAATGGTATTTATGTGTTATTTAGAATTTTAAATAATGAAATAGTTACCATCATTTTAAATAAAAATGAAGATCCATACCAATTAGATCTTTCTAGGTTTAAAGAGGTTGGTTTAGATGGTAAAAAAGTAACCAATATTTTTACTGGCGAAACTTTAGTTTGGGACAATAATATAACACTTCCTAAAAAAGGATGTTACATACTAACTACCAATAAGCTAAAAAAATAATGAAACCAATATTATATATTTTTATACTAGGCTGTTTACTTTCTTGTACAAACAAACAAAAAACTGAAGAAGTAAAAACTAATTTACCATTTGCTGAAGTAGAACAAATAAATTTAGCTAGTGGAAAACTGGTAAGGCTAAATAATATAGCGTCTAAATACATAACACCTAGACCAGTAGATGTTTGGCTACCTAATAATTATACTACCAAAGAGGAATATGCTGTTATTTATATGCATGATGGCCAAATGTTGTTTGACAGCACCACAACATGGAATAAACAAGAATGGAAAGTAGACGAAGTAGCTGCTAAATTAAATAATGATAAAAACATTAAAAAATTTATAGTTGTTGCTGTACATAATATAGCGGAATTAAGATGGCAAGATTTGTTTCCCAAAAAAGCAATAACAAACAACGTAAGCGCTATAAACAAATCATTAGTACAAGATTTTAAAAACGATAATTTTGATATTGACAAGCTTACTGGAGACCAGTATTTAAAATTTATGGTTACCGAGCTAAAACCAATAATAGACACATCATTCTCTGTAAAAAAAGATGCCAAAAATACATTTGTTATGGGATCTAGTATGGGAGGTTTAATGTCTATGTATGCCATATCAGAATATCCAAATATATTTGGCGGAGCTGCTTGTTTATCTACGCATTGGCTAGGCTTTAAGCCTATGGACAATAATGTGCTACCTAATTTAATTTTTAAGTATGCAGCATCTAATATACCAGACTCTAAAACACATAAATTGTATTTTGACTATGGCACAGAAACTCTAGATGCTTACTACCTAAAATATGCAAACACTGTAGATAGTATTTATTTAAAAAATGGCTACACACAAAAAAATTATAAAAATCTAAAATTTGAAGGCGAAAACCATAGTGAAAACTCTTGGCAAAAACGCATAAAAATACCACTAACTTTTTTACTTAAAAACAATTAAAAATGAAAAAAATAATTACAATTTTATCCTTATTTGCAGTAGTAATATCCTGCAAGGAAAAAGTTAAAAAAGAAGAAAACAATGTAATTGTAGAAAAAGAACCAATTGCTGTAACAGAAGTTATGGAAGATGGTGTTATTTACGAAGCCAACATTCGCCAATACTCACCAGAAGGTACGTTTAATGCTTTTACAAAAGACATTCCTGTACTTAAAAAACTTGGAGTTAAAGTTATTTGGGTAATGCCAATTAATCCTATATCTAAAATTAAACGTAAAGCTACAGACGGACAGTTTACTAGCGATATTAAAGACGAAGAAGAGCGTAAAAAATACTTAGGTAGCTACTACTCAGTATCTGACTATAAAGCTATAAACCCTGAGTTTGGAACGTTTGATGACTTTAAAAATATGGTAACCACTGCACATGACAATGGTATTTTAGTTATTGTAGATTGGGTACCAAACCATACAGGTTGGGATCATCCTTGGATTACAGACCATCCAGAATATTACACTCAAAATGAACAAGGAGAAATTATAGATCCAATAAACCCAGAAACAGGAGAATCATGGGGATGGACAGACGTTGCTGATTTAAATTACGACAATGAAGAAATGCGCAAGGAAATGATTAGTGATATGAAATTTTGGGTAGAAAAAGCAGATATAGACGGCTTTAGAATGGATGTTGCACACAAAGTACCTGTAGACTTTTTTAATACCGCTATAAAAGAAATGAAAACTGTAAAACCTGTTTTTATGCTAGCGGAAGCAGAACAACCAGATTTGCTACAAAATGGTTTTGACATGCAATACGGCTGGGAGGTTCATCATATTTTTAATGAAATAGCTAAAGGTGAAGCCAACGTTACTAAGTTTGATGACTATATGGTAAAACTAGATACTATTTTAGAAGCAGATGACATTAATATGAACTTTGTTACAAACCATGACGAAAACTCTTGGAATGGTACTTTATTAGAAAGAATGCCAAACAACAAAGAAGTATTTACTGCATTAACATACCTTATGCCAGGAATGCCATTAATATATTCTGGACAGGAATATGATATGGCACACAGATTACGTTTTTTTGAAAAAGATACCATACCTAAAACTAAAGGTGAATATTTTGCCTTATTAGAAAAATTAGGTGAACTAAAAAATAGCAATTCAGCTTTAAATGGTGGTAAAAAAGCTGCAAATTACACTAGAATACAAACCTCTAAAAATGAAGCTGTTTTAGCTTTTAAAAGAGAAAAAAATAGTGAAACAGTATATTTTATAGCTAACTTAACTGATAAAGAACAAAACGTTACTGTTAGTATTACAGGAGACTTTACAGATTATATTTCTAGTACTGATTTTAATATTAATGAAGAAAAAAGCTTAACATTAGCACCTTGGGAATACCATATTTTGACTGCTAAATAATAAAAATAACACGCATTAAAAAATCGCCAATTTTAATAAAAATTGGCGATTTTACTTTTTCAAATATACTTATAACGGAATATTACCGTGCTTACGTTTAGGTACGTTTACAACCTTATCCTCTAACATAGCCATAGCTTTTATAAGTTTTTTACGAGTATCTTTTGGCAAAATAACCTCGTCTATAAATCCTCTTTGGGCTGCACTATATGGGTTTGCAAAAGTATCTGCATACTCTTGTTCTTTTTCTGCAAGTTTAGCTACTGGGTCGTCTGCAGCTTGTATTTCTTTCCTAAAAATAATTTCACTAGCTCCTTTAGCTCCCATTACTGCTATTTCTGCTCCAGGCCAAGCATAGTTCATATCTGCACCTATATGTTTAGAGTTCATAACATCATATGCCCCACCATAAGCTTTACGCGTAATAACAGTTACTTTTGGCACTGTTGCTTCACTTAATGCATATAATAATTTAGCTCCGTTAGTAATTATGCCATTCCATTCTTGGTCCGTACCTGGTAAAAATCCTGGTACGTCTACTAGTACAACTAGCGGAATATTAAAACAATCACAAAAACGTGTAAAACGAGCTCCTTTTTTAGAGCTTTCTACATCTAATACTCCAGCCAAACTCATTGGCTGGTTAGCTACAATACCTATACTCCTACCTGCTAAGCGTGCAAAACCAACAACTAAATTATCTGCGTAATCTTTATGAATTTCAAAAAAAGATTCTTTATCTATAATTCCGTTTATAACGGTACGCATATCATAAGGCTGATTTGCATTTGCTGGAACCATAGTTTCTAATTCTTCTCTAATTTCATCACCCAAAGTATAAGGAAGCTTAGCTGGTTTATCCTCACAGTTTTGAGGCATATAGCTAATCATTTGCTTAATTTGGCTAATACATTCTATATCATTGGCAGCAGTAACGTGTGTTACACCAGATTTTGTAGCGTGTGTTTTTGCGCCTCCTAATTCCTCTGAGGTTACCTCTTCATTAGTCACTGTTTTTACAACATTTGGCCCAGTTACAAACATATAGCTAGAGTTTTCTACCATAAGTGTAAAATCTGTCATAGCTGGCGAGTAAACAGCACCACCTGCACAAGGCCCCATTATTGCCGAAATTTGAGGAATAACACCTGAAGACATTACATTTCTATGAAAAATATCTGCATAACCACCTAAAGAGCGTACACCTTCTTGTATTCTTGCTCCTCCACTATCATTTAATCCAATTACAGGCACACCTATTTTCATAGCCATATCCATAATTTTACATATTTTTTCTGCGTGAGTCTCAGATAATGCACCGCCAAAAACAGTAAAATCTTGTGCAAAAACACAAACCTGTCTACCATTTATTGTTCCGTAACCAGTTACAACACCATCTCCATAAAACTGTTGTTTGTCCATACCAAAATCAGACGTTCTGTGGGTTACTAAAATACCCATTTCTTCAAAAGAACCTTCGTCTAACAAAAAATGAATACGCTCACGGGCAGTTAATTTACCTTTAGCGTGTTGTTTTTCTATACGTGTTTTGCCACCGCCTAATTTAGCTAAATCTATTTTAGACTGTAATATATTTTCTTTGCTTTGCTCTCCCATTTTACTTTGTATTTCTGTTAGTTCTCCAATTGGAAGTTTGTTGTTCTGGCGTTTTTACAACTTTAGTGTACTCATTAAACAAGTGCACGCCAAATAAGCCCGCCACTTTATGTTCTGGTAAACGAGCAGCTATTAACTTATCTGCAGAATAGTATTTTTTAACAAAATGTGTATCAAAATCTCCAGATAAAAATGCAGGATGCTCACAAACAAACTTACCAAAAGACAAGGTTGTAGATGCTCCTTCAATTTTATAATTTTCAATAGCAGAAAGCATTAATTGTATTGCTTCTTCTCTGGTATCTCCGTAGGTTATCAATTTAGATAACATAGGATCGTAATAAATTGGTATTTCCATACCTTCTTCAAAACCATCATCTAAACGTATACCTTTACCTCTTGGTCTTTTATAGGTTGATAAAGTACCAATACTAGGCATAAAGTTATCCAAGGGATCTTCTGCATACACCCTAACTTCTACAGCGTGACCTTTAATTTTTAAATCGTTTTGAGTAATTTGTAGCGTTTCATTTCTAGCAACTTTAATTTGTTGCTCTACCAAGTCTACACCTGTAATTAGTTCTGTAACTGGGTGTTCTACTTGCAAACGTGTATTCATTTCTAAAAAATAGAAATTTTTATCAGCATCTAATAAAAATTCTACTGTACCAACACCAACATAGTCACAGGCTTTTGCTACTTTAATTGCTGCATCTCCCATAGCCTCTCTAATGGCAGGTGTTAATACAACAGATGGTGCTTCTTCTACAACTTTTTGATGTCTACGTTGTATGCTACATTCGCGTTCAAATAAGTGCACTACATTACCGTGATTATCTGCTAAAACCTGAATTTCTATATGCCTTGGTGATGCTACGTACTTTTCTATAAAAACAGAACCATCTCCAAACGCAGATTCTGCCTCACTAATTGCACGTTTCATTTGGTCTGCTAGTTCTTCTATATTTTCTACAACACGCATTCCTTTTCCGCCACCACCAGCTGCTGCTTTAATTAAAATAGGGAAACCTATTTCTTTAGCTATTTTAGTTGCTAAGTCTACATCTGTAATAGCTTCTTCAATACCAGGTACCATAGGAATATTATAATCTTTAACAGCTTCTTTTGCTGCTAGTTTATTGCCCATTACTTCTATTGCGTGGGGTTTGGGACCTATAAATGTTATTCCTGCATTGGTAACTTTTTTTGCAAATTCTGCATTTTCACTTAAAAAGCCGTAACCTGGGTGTATACCATCTGCAGCAGTATCTTTTGCTGCCTGTATAACTTTATCCATTACCAAGTAAGACTCTGATGATGGTGCAGCACCTAAACAAATAGCTTCATCTGCATATTTTACGTGTGGTGCTTCTCTATCTACCTCAGAAAAAACTGCTACAGTTTTAATTCCCATTTTTTTTGCAGAACGCATAACACGTAATGCAATTTCTCCTCTGTTAGCAACTAATATTTTTTTCATATTTATGCTATTTCTATTAATAATTGTCCTTTTTCCACAGCATCATCCTTAGCAACATTTACTACACTAACCACACCATCACTAGGTGCCGTAATAATATTTTCCATTTTCATAGCAGATAAAACCAAAACTTGCTCTCCTTCTTTAACTTCTTGGCCTTCTGTTACCAAAATATCTAAAATAAGCCCTGGCATAGGAGCATTTATATTTTTCTCTTTTTTTGTATTTACAGCAAGTAAGCCCATTTTTTTAACCATCTGGTCGTACTCATCTGCAATGGCAATTGTATAACTATTACCATTAACCTCAACTTTTAAGGTTTTTTCTAAAAAATTTGCGCTAATTAATTTAGCATTGTACTTTTTATTGTCTTCTAAAATATGGTATTCTTCATCTGAATCTTTAACAATATTTAGCTTAGAAACCTCTTTGCTATTTACTGTTATTTCTTCATCATTTACTGAAACAACATATGTTTTCATACTATAATGGTTTATAAATATTTGTGTTTAGTTAGAATTTTTTATTCTGGATATTCAATTCTAAGATGATAAATATTGGTTAACTTTAATTTTAACACCTTTTTTATTTCTACAATTTCTTTAAATGTAATATTTGCATTAGAAAATTGATTGGCTCTCATTTGTCCATCTATAATTTTATCTACAAACTCATCAATCATTAAAAAAGTAGGATTTTTTAAACTTTTTGAAGCTGCTTCTACCGCATCTGCCATCATTAAAATTGCAGTTTCCTTAGAAAAAGGTAGTGGCCCAGGATATTTAAAGTCGTCTTCGTTTACATCTTCATCAATCTCTGACTGTTTTTTAAAAAAGTAATACACTTTAGAGGTTCCGTGGTGCACTCTAATAAAATCTATAACACGGTCTGGCAAATTGTTTTTACGTGCAATTTCTATTCCGTCTAAAACATGGTTAATTATAATTTTAGCACTCTCTATAGGCGTATGCTCATTATGCGGATTTACATTAGTTACTTGGTTTTCTGTAAAATAAGTTGGATTATTCATTTTACCAATATCATGATACAATGCTCCTACCCTTACCAGCATAGCATTTGCACCAATTTCCTGTGCTGCTGCTTCTGCCAAATTTGCTACTTGTAAAGAATGATGAAATGTACCTGGAGCCTTGTTAGACAGTTCTTTTAAAAGTTTAGAGTTAGTATCTGACAATTCTAACAATGATACGTCTGACACTAATCCAAAAATCTTTTCGTAAATATAAATAAGCGGTTGTACAAAAAGAGTAATCATTCCGTTTAATAAAAATACACCAAACGTAATTGCATACATATTATTTAAATTACCCTCATGTATAATATGAAAAGCAAAATAACCTATTATATATATTAAAGTAATTTGACCTACAGATATAAATAAATTAGCTCTTTTATACAATTGAGATACCGTTAAAATAGTAACTATACCCGCCATTATCTGAAGAAAAATATACTCAAAACTATTAGGTACAACAAACCCTAAAATTAACAATGTAAGTACATGTACAAAAAGTCCTAAACGGGCATCAAAAAATGTTTTTAATATTAAAGGTAAAATACATAATGGTACTACATAAACGTATGCCTCATTATACTTTATAACCATTGTGGTTACAAAAACCATTAGTAAAATATTAAAAAAGATAAAAGTAACCTTAGTATTATTTTTAAATACTGAAGCCCTATATTTTTTTAAAAACAAAAGCAACATTAGCAATACAAGAGCCACCAAAATTGTGTAACCAGATACAATTATGTAATAATTATTATCGGTCCAAAGCTCAGACTCATACTCTTGTTTTAAAGAGTTTAATATTTTATAATTATCTGCCTCTACTACTTCTCCTTTAACTATAATTAGCTTACCTTCATCAATAGTACCACGAGTAACAGAAATTTTGGCTAACTCCTCATTCAATGTTTTTTTAGAAATATTATCGTTATAAAAAACATTGGGTTTTACTATGTTAAAAAATAGCTTTTTAAATTGTGAGTTATATGTTGTTAGCTGCTTTTTACGTAAAACCGAGTTTATTACTTTATCTATACTTTGTATGCTTGTAACTTCTTTAAAGCTTAGTTCTTTTGCTTCATTATTACGTAATAAAAAAAACTTTTGAGTTTTAGCAGCAACCTTATTTTTCTTTATAATACCATTTAAATAAAGTGTATTTATTATCTCTTCTCCTACAGACTTTAAATATCTTTTTTCTTCTGAGTTAAGATCTAAACTATTAAATACTTTGCTAAAATTAGCATTGTAATTTTTGGTAACCGATGCTACTATGTCTTGGTTATAAGTATAGTAATCTAAATGGTTATTTTTAACTACTTGTTTTTCTTTTTCTATTTCTACTACATCTTTTTGTATTGAAAAATCAAAAGGTGCATACAAATTTTCATACTGCCATGGCTTTCCTTTTTGAAACTCATACTTAAACTTTCCCCCTTTAGGAAAGAAAAATACAATTAAAAATATGGTACCTACGTATAGAAAGCACTTGTATAGTAACGATTGATTTTTATAAATTTTCTCCAAGATAGATTTTGTAGTTAAAAGTAACTTTTTCCAAAAATAGAAAATTATGCGCTTAAATAATGGTTTTGGCAAAAGAACCCTACTCTATGTGCATTAATTTATTAATTTTGCAACACTAAAATTTAGAATTTATGAAAGATGTTGTTATAGTTTCTATGGCAAGAACTCCAATAGGGAGTTTTTTAGGATCATTATCTAGTGTTGCAGCCCCTAAATTAGGTGCAATTGCTATAAAAGGCGCATTAGATAAAATAAAACTAGAGCCATCTCAGGTTCAAGAAGTATTAATGGGTAATGTAGTACAAGCTGGTGTAGGGCAAGCTCCTGCAAGGCAAGCGGCTATATACGCTGGTATACCAAACACAGTTCCTTGCACAACAGTAAACAAAGTTTGTGCTTCTGGAATGAAAACTATAATGCAAGCTGCGCAATCTATTGCTTTAGGTGATAATGATATTGTTGTTGCGGGTGGTATGGAAAATATGAGTATGGTGCCACACTACGTACATTTAAGAAACGGACAAAAATTTGGACCAACATCATTAGTAGATGGTTTACAAAAAGATGGTTTAGTAGATGCTTATGACCAAAACGCTATGGGCGTTTGTGCAGATGCATGTGCTACAGAATATGAATTTAGTAGAGAAGACCAAGACAATTTTGCAATACAGTCTTACAAAAGATCTGCAGCTGCTTGGGAACAAGGGAAATTTAATAATGAAGTTGTACCTGTAGAAGTACCACAAAGAAGAGGTGAGCCAGTTGTAGTTTCTGAAGATGAAGAATTTAAAAACGTTAAACTAGAAAAAATACCAGCATTAAGACCTGCTTTTACAAAAGAAGGTACTGTAACTGCTGCTAACGCATCTACCATAAATGATGGTGCTGCTGCTCTTGTACTTATGAGTGCAGATAAAGCAAAAGAATTAAACCTAACACCTTTAGCTAAAATAAAAAGTTATGCAGATGCTGCACACGAACCAGAATGGTTTACAACAGCACCATCTAAAGCGTTACCAAAAGCTTTAGGAAAAGCAGGTATAGAAATAGGAGACGTAGATTATTTTGAATTTAACGAAGCATTTTCTGTTGTTGGCCTAGCCAATATGAAAATATTAGGTTTAAATGACTCCAACGTAAATGTTAATGGTGGGGCTGTATCTTTAGGACATCCGTTAGGATGCTCTGGAGCTAGAATTGTAATTACTTTACTTAGTGTTTTAGAACAAAATAACGGAAAAATTGGAGCAGCTGCTATTTGTAATGGTGGTGGTGGTGCCTCTGCAATTGTTTTAGAAAAAGCGTAATATAGCGGAATAGAACAATTTGTATGCAATACGGTATTTGTAATCTTAGTATAGTTCCTGTAAGGTTTACTCCAGAAGAAAATTCAGAAATGGTTGCTCAGCTTTTATATGGCGACCATTTTAAGGTTCTGGAGCATCGTAAATTTTGGAGTAGAATAAGAATTGCTTTTGATGGTGTAGAGGCTTGGGTTAGTAACAATCAATTTAGCTTTATTGATGAAGATGATTATGATGCCCTAGACGCTACTACAGATATAGCACTAAGCTCTGACTTAGTTGCATTTATATCTGCATCAGAAAACGATTTAATGCCAATTATTGTAGGTTCTGTTTTAAATGGCATACCTATATTAAATCATTCTTTTGAGGGTAATTATATACAAGGCATACAAAGTAAAAGTAAACTTGTAAATACCGCATTATTGTATTTAAATAGTCCTTATTTAGCCGGAGGAAAAACTCCTTTTGGCACAGATAGTTCTGGCTTAACACAAATGGTTTATAAAATAAATGGATACAAGTTATTGCGTACAGCGCAAGAACAATCTACACAAGGAGAACCTTTAAGTTTTATTGAAGAAAGTGAACCTGGTGACTTAGCCTTTTTTGACAACAAAGAAGGTATTATAGATCATGTAGGTATTATTATGCAAGACAACTACATTATTCACTGCCACGGTAAAGTACGTATAGATCGTATAGACCACACAGGAATTTTTAATGCCGAACTAAAAAAATATACGCACCAATTACGTGTTATTAAAAAAATAATTTAAACTAAAGTTAGTTTACTTTAATGCATAAAAAAAGCCTTCATTTCTGAAGGCTTTTTTATTTATGTTGTGTTATTAAAAAGATTATTCTCCTAATAACTTTTTAAGACGCATAAAGTTTTCAGTATCACCTAATGCACCGTAAATGTTTTTTAACTGTGATAACAACGCTTGGTTACCTGGAGTTTGTTTTAAAGCATCTTCTAAAATTTGTGCTCCTTCTCTAAACAAACCATCTTTTTTAGCTTTTAACTCATCATACTTAGCTATATCTGCTCTAGAACTACCTAATGCATTCATAGCATCAATTAATCCGTTACCTTCGTTAACATAGGTAGTAGATAAGTTTAATTGTGCGTTAACATAACCTGGGTTAAGCTCAATTGCTTTTTCATAAGCAGCTCTTGCCTCTTCTATGTTTTCTTGCTCCATATTTATTACACCAATGTTGTAAAATAAATCTGGATTGTTAGGATCTACTCTTGTAGCTTCTGCCATTAACTCTTTAAACTTGTCTTTGTTACCTAATTTATATTGTAGGTTAGCTTCGTTTAAAATTAAGTTTACATCACTAGGATTATTAGCTCTTGCATCTTTATAAGCTTCTAATGCTTTTTCATCTTCTCCTAATTGAGTGTAAATAAGTGCTATATTTTTAACTATCTCTGCTTTTCTAGATGGAGACTTTTCCTCTTTAGGGTCTTTGTATTGCTTAGACTTAACCATTAAATCTCTTTGAGATTTAGCCATTTCTTCTCTTTCTCCTGTTGCAATATTTACTGCAGAGTACTTAACTTCACTACCGTCATAGTTTATGTCTTTTAGCTCATTGTAATATTTAAGAGCTTTTTCCATATTCTGCGCATTTACAGCACTGTTTGCGGCGTAAAATAAGTAAACAGTATCTTTTTTACTTAAGTTATAAGCTAGGTATAATTTGTCTGCACCAGCATCAAACTTTTTTTCGTTGTTATCTTTAATTGCTGCATTAACAATATCTCCTGTCATACCAGTCATTGCTTGTTTAGCTTCTACTGTGTATTTCTTTTTACCTACTTCTTCTTCGTAAGCAATTAAATCTTTAAAAGCTGCTATAGATTTTTTAAAAGCACCTTCTTCTCCAGATTTAGCTAATTTAGAGTATGTTTTACCTTTAACTAGGTAGTATAACGCTTTTGTTTTTGCGTCTGCAGATCCTAATAACGGTTCTGCTTTTTCTAAAGCAGCTTTAGCTTCTGCTGCATTATCAGATTTTAATGCTTTATCAGCAGCTTTAACTTCGTTCTTTTGAGCAAAAGACATTGCAGAAAAAGACATTGCTGCTGTTAATATTAAAAATTTAGTTTTCATTTCAATTTCTATTAAATAATTAGTGTAAAAAATTTATTCTTCAGTTGATTCCGTTGTATCATTATCAAGAGCCGTGCCATCTTCTGTAGAAGCATCACCTTCTGCAGTATCAGGAGCTTCTCCCTCTAAACCTTCTTCATCTACAGCATCTTCGTCTTTCATAACTTTTGCAACTGCTGCAATAGAATCTTTTCCTTTAATGTTTATTAACCTAACACCCTGTGTTGCTCTACCCATTACACGTAAATCTTCTACACCCATACGTATTGCAATACCAGATTTATTAATAATCATTAAATCATCAGAATCGGTAACATTTTTAATAGCTACTAAACCACCTGTTTTATCTGTAACGCTAATGGTTTTAACACCTTTACCGCCTCTATTAGTAATTCTATAATCTTCTAAACTAGAACGTTTACCGTATCCTTTTTCAGAAACTACTAAAATATCATCATCAAAGTTGTGTACAGATACCATACCCACAACTTCATCATTATCATCTGCTAATGTAATACCTCTAACACCAGAGGCATTTCTACCCATTGGTCTTGTTTTACTTTCTTCAAACCTAATGGCTTTACCAGATTTTAATCCTAAAAATATTTGACTAGTACCTGTTGTTAGTTTAGCTTCTAGCAACTCATCTCCTTCTTTTATACCTATGGCATTAATACCATTTAAACGAGGTCTTGAGTATTGCTCTAAAGAGGTCTTTTTAACAGTACCTTTTTTGGTTGCCATAATAACGTAGTGACTGTTAACGTAATCTTCATCTTTAAGATCTTGAGTACATATAAATGCCATTACTTTATCATCTTGCTCTATATTAATTAGATTTTGTATTGCTCTACCTTTAGATGTTTTACTACCTTCTGGTATTTCATAAACACGCATCCAGAAACATTTACCTTTTTGTGTAAAGAACAACATATATTGGTGGTTAGTACCTACAAATAAGTGCTCTAAAAAGTCTTCATTTCTTGTTGATGATGCTTTTTGCCCAACTCCACCTCTATTTTGTGTTTTATATTCAGATAAAGGAGTACGTTTAATATATCCTGCATGAGATATGGTTATTACCACTTGCTCATCAGGTATCATATCTTCAATACTTAAATCACCTCCTGCAAAATTAATTTCAGACCTTCTTTCGTCTCCGTATTTCTCTTTAACTTCTAAAAGTTCATCCTTAATAATTTGCATTCTGCGTTCTTCATTAGCAAGAATATCTTTTAAGTCTGCAATGGTTTTTATAATCTCATCATACTCTGCTCTTAACTTGTCTTGCTCCAGACCTGTTAATTGGCGCAAACGCATTTCTACAATTGCTTTAGCTTGTATTTCAGACAGCTCAAACCTTTTAATTAAGTTCTCTCTTGCTTCATCTGCGTTAGAAGAACCTCTAATTATGGCAATTACTTCATCTATATTATCAGATGCAATAATTAAACCCTCTAATATGTGAGCTCTATCTTCTGCCTTTTTAAGTTCAAACTTAGTTCTACGTACAACTACTTCATGTCTGTGTTCCACAAAATAGTGAATCATTTCTTTAACATTAAGTAACTGTGGTCTTCCGTTTACTAAGGCAATATTGTTTACACTAAAGGAAGTTTGTAGTGCTGTATATTTAAATAATGTATTTAATACAATATTAGGTATAGCATCTCTTTTTAAAATGTATACAATACGCATACCATTTCTATCAGACTCATCTCTAATAGTAGAAATCCCTTCAATTTTTTTATCGTTAATAAGATCGGCTGTTTTCTTAATCATATCAGCCTTATTAACCTGGTAAGGTATCTCTGTAACCACAATAGATTCTCTACCCTGAACTTCTTCAAAAGTAGCTTTTGCACGCATTACAACTCTACCTCTACCTGTTTTAAAAGCTTCTCTAACGCCGTCATAACCATATATAATACCTCCTGTTGGAAAATCTGGAGCCTTTATATGTGTTATTAACTCATCTATTTCTATATCTTTATTATCTATGTATGCAACAGTACCATCTACAACTTCAGATAAATTGTGTGGTGGCATATTTGTTGCCATACCAACTGCAATACCAGAAGCTCCGTTTACTAATAAGTTAGGAATTCTTGCAGGTAAAACTGTTGGTTCTTTTAAAGAATCGTCAAAGTTTAATTGGTGATCTACAGTGTCTTTTTCTATATCTGCCAACATGTCATCGGCAATTTTACGCATACGTGCTTCTGTATAACGCATTGCTGCAGGGCTATCACCATCTATAGAACCAAAGTTACCCTGGCCATCTACAAGCATATAACGTAAACTCCACTCTTGAGCCATACGTACCATAGAATCATAAACAGAAGTATCTCCGTGAGGGTGATACTTACCTAAAACCTCACCCACAATACGGGCAGATTTTTTATGTGCGCTATTGGAACGAACACCCAACTCATGCATACCGTATAAAACCCTTCTGTGTACCGGCTTTAAACCATCTCTTACATCTGGTAAGGCACGTGATACAATAACCGACATTGAATAATCAATGTAGGCAGATTTCATTTCGTCTTCTATGTTTATTGGAATAATTTTTTCCCCTTCTGCCATATTAAAATCTTATATACTAATTTGATTAAAAATTGATGCCAATATACATAAAATCATCACGAGAAAAGCAATATTTAGTTACTTTAATACAATATTTATTAACACTTTTTAATAGGCAAATGGTTAATAATTATTTAAATTATGACAGCCAAAGCTGTTTTTTTCGACAAATAATCAAACTTTAACGAATATAGGAACAGTATTTGCCTTATATAAAAATAGATTTATTACTTTTATAATTGATTAAGGATTAATTTATGGATGACAATTTTTCACCTAGAGTAAAAGATGTAATTGCGTACAGCAAGGAGGAGGCATTAAGACTTGGACACGATTTTATTGGTACCGAGCACTTAATGCTTGGCTTATTACGAGACGGAAACGGAAAAGCAATTAATATATTAGATGCATTAGAGGTAGATTTAGATCATTTGCGACGCAAGGTGGAAATACTTAGCCCAGCAAATCCTAGCTCTGACAATTTGCAAAAAGATAAAAAAAACTTGCACTTAACAAGGCAAGCAGAACGCGCATTAAAAACAACATTTTTAGAAGCTAAACTTTTTCAAAGCTCTTCTATTAATACAGCGCATTTATTACTATGTATTTTGAGAAACGAAAACGACCCTACTACTAAGCTTTTACACAAACTAAAAGTAGATTACGATAATGTAAAAAGTGAATTTAAAACCATTATTACTAAAGATGAAGACTATATAGATTCTCCAAGAGCAGAGTCTTTCCCTGGTGATGCAGATAGTGATAATGATGAAAAAGAAAACTTTGGTGGAGGTGCTACAGCTGGACCAAAATCTAACAAAAAATCTAAAACACCAGTTTTAGACAATTTTGGTAGAGACTTAACCAAAATGGCAGAGGAAAACAAATTAGACCCTGTTGTTGGTAGAGAAAAAGAAATAGAGCGTGTATCTCAAATATTATCTCGTCGTAAAAAAAATAACCCGCTTTTAATTGGTGAACCTGGTGTGGGTAAAAGCGCCATTGCAGAAGGTTTAGCATTACGTATCATTAACAAAAAGGTTTCTAGAATTTTATACAACAAACGCGTTGTTACACTAGATTTAGCCTCTTTAGTTGCTGGCACAAAATATCGCGGACAGTTTGAAGAACGTATGAAAGCTGTTATGAATGAGCTAGAAAAGAATGATGATATTATTCTTTTTATTGACGAAATACATACTATTGTTGGTGCTGGTGGTGCTACAGGAAGCTTAGATGCTTCTAATATGTTTAAACCTGCATTAGCCCGTGGAGAAATACAATGTATTGGTGCCACAACATTAGATGAATACAGACAGTATATAGAAAAAGATGGTGCTTTAGAACGTCGTTTTCAAAAAGTAATTGTAGAGCCTACTTCTGTAGACGAAACAATAGAAATTTTGCAAAACATTAAGGGCAAGTATGAGGAACACCACAATGTAAATTATACAGATGAAGCTTTAGTTGCTTGTGTAAAATTAACGAACCGTTATATGACAGATCGTTTTTTGCCAGACAAGGCTATTGACGCGCTAGATGAAGCTGGCTCTAGAGTACACATAGTTAATATGGATGTACCTAAACAAATTTTAGAGTTAGAAAAACAACTAGAAGATGTTAGAGAACTAAAAAATACCGTTGTTAAAAAACAACGTTATGAAGAGGCTGCTAAGCTTAGAGATGATGAAAAAAGAATTGAAAAAGATTTAGCTCTTGCTCAAGAAAAATGGGAAGAAGAAAGCAAATTACATAGAGAAACAGTTACAGAAGAAAATGTAGCAGATGTAGTTTCTATGATGAGTGGTATTCCTGTAAACAGAATTGCGCAAACTGAAATTAATAAATTAGCAGAATTACCAAGCTTAATTAAAGGCAACGTAATTGGTCAAGATGATGCTGTTGCAAAGGTATCTAAAGCCATACAACGTAACAGAGCCGGACTTAAAGATCCTAACAAGCCAATTGGGTCGTTTATATTTTTAGGTCAAACCGGTGTTGGTAAAACACAATTAGCAAAAGTACTTGCTAAAGAATTATTTGACTCTGAAGATGCACTTATACGTATTGATATGAGTGAGTATATGGAGAAATTTGCAATCTCTAGATTAGTTGGTGCGCCTCCAGGATACGTTGGTTATGAAGAAGGCGGACAATTAACTGAAAAAGTACGCAGAAAACCTTATTCTGTTGTTTTATTAGACGAGGTAGAAAAAGCACATCCAGATGTGTTTAATATGATGCTTCAGGTATTAGATGATGGCTTTTTAACAGATAGTTTAGGTCGTAAAATAGACTTTAGAAACACTATTATTATAATGACATCTAATATTGGTGCACGTCAATTAAAAGATTTTGGACAAGGTGTTGGTTTTGGAACTTCTGCAAAAAAAGCACAAGCAGATGAACACCAGAAAAGTGTTATTGAAAATGCACTTAAAAAAGCATTTGCTCCTGAGTTTTTAAACAGAATTGATGACGTAATAGTATTTAACCCATTAGAAAGAGCAGATATCCATAAAATTATTGACATTGAGTTAAGCAAACTTTATGCAAGAATTAAAGATATAGGTTACAACTTAACATTATCAGAAAAAGCTAAAGACTATATTGCAGACAAAGGATTTGATAAGCAATATGGAGCAAGACCTTTAAAAAGAGCAATTCAAAAGTATATTGAAGATGCTTTAGCTGAAGAAATAGTAAACTCTAAGCTAGAAGAAGGTGACAGTATTTTTATGGATTTAAATGATGAAAAAAACGAACTTACCATAAAAATTAAGAAAGAAGGAAAAGCATCTGAAGCTTAAAAAAAACGTAAGTTAATAAGTACAAAGGAGTCAATTTTTATTGACTCCTTTTTTTATACAAATTGTATTAAACGTAAGAAAATATAAGCCAACAGAGCATATTAGCAACTGTTAAAGGATATATTAACCTTTTATCTAGTTTTTTTCAAATTATCTTAACATAAAATTAATTTAGCTTCTGAACACTATTTTATTACATACAGAATATGAAGATGGGGCAAACCAAAAAGGCTGTAATTGTTAAAGAATATCAATTAGAGTCTGGCAAAATATACATATATGACAACTATATGGTAGCATCTTTTGATGAAGGAACTACCATAACGTTAGAAAAAGCTTTTCAAATTATAGGAATTTCAGAAATACACTTTAGAGATAAAGATTTTGGATACATTAGTTTGCGTAAAAATTCTTATGCAATAGACCCAACTGTATATAATTTTGTTAGAGGTTTAGAAAACCTAAAAGCATTTGCAATTGTTTCTGTTAAAGAAATTGATATGCATAACTTTAAAATTGAAAAAATGTTCTACAAAAAACCAATGAAGTTTTTTATAGAATATTCTAACGCATTAACTTGGGTGAAGAGAAAATTATCTACAGCAGCGGCAGCAAAAACTAAAGAATAGTTTAAGCGCCACTTTAATAGATTATATTTTATGCCTGCTGTTGTTCTTGTTGCTGAGGAACTTCAGGCCTTTTAAACAACTCTATAAATGCCCCTCCAATAGTGTTTGCAATAGAAGAAGCCGTTAAAGATTGATAGCCTAATTTTTCTACAGCTAAATCCCCTGCACTACCGTGTAAATAAACGCCAAAAATTGCCGCCAATACTTTTGGATATCCTTGTGCTATTAAACCAGTAATTACCCCTGTAAGAACATCTCCACTGCCAGCAGTTGCCATACCCGGATTGCCAGATGTATTAATAAAACCTTTACCCTTATACAAAACTATTGTATGCGCCCCTTTTATAACCAAAACACATTTTAATTCTAATGAAAATAGTTTAGCTTTTTCTAGTTTATCAAAATCATTATCCCATACACCAATTAAACGTTCTAACTCCTTAGGGTGTGGGGTTAACACACTATCTTCTGGTATCAACTTAAGCAAATCTTTATTTTCAGATATAATATTTAGCGCATCTGCATCTATTACAAGTGGTATTTTATTATTTTGCAAAAACTTTGTAAAAGCTTCTACTGTTTCTGATGCTTTTCCTAAACCAGGTCCAACACCAATAACGGTAGGTTTTAAATTAAAATGAAAATCTGTTATAGTATTTTCATTAACATCTGTTTGCACCATAATTTCTGGCATAGCACTCTGCATAGGTATATAACCACATTGTGGTAAAAAAGCAGAAACTAAACCACTACCAGAATTTAATGCTCCTTTAGCTGCTAAAATAGTTGCCCCTATTTTACCGTAACTTCCTCCTATTATTAAAGAATGACCATAAGTTCCTTTATGAGCAAACTTTTCTCTGGGCATATAACTCTGTAAAACTTCATTTTTACTAATTAAAGTATATGTGGTTTCTGTAACAGTTAAAAATTCTACATCTATTCCAATATCAATTATTTCCCATTGGTTACAATAAATACCTGTTTGTGGTAAAAAGAACGCCAACTTAGGAGACTGAAATGTAAGTATATGGTTAGCGTGTATTATAGCATTAGGATTTTCTACAACTTTATCTAAAAACAACCCAGACGGGACATCTACAGCTAACACAAAAGCTTCAGAGTTGTTTATGTGCGTCATTAAACTAGCCACCCAATCATCTGGAGTTCTATTTAGTCCTATACCAAAAATTGCATCTACAACAATATCTTCTCTACTTATAGCCGGTAACTCAGTTTCTTTAGACAAAAAATTAGGCCAAACATTTCTATCCTTTAGCCTTTTCAAATTTGTTAAGAACTCATCAGTACGTTTTTCATTATAATTTACAATATACACTTCTATATTATAGCCATGCTCTTGTAAATGTCTCGCTACAGCTAAACCATCTCCTCCATTATTTCCTATACCACAAAACAAATGTATTTTTGGTTGTGCGCCTTGCAAACGTAAATGCAACCAATTAAACAATTGTACTGCTACACGCTCCATTAGCTCATCACTTGTAATTTGCTGTTTTTCAATTGTAAATTTATCAGCTTGGTATATCTGTTCTCCTGTAAAAATCTTCATTCTATAAAAATATTAAGCTTTTACTATTAAATTGGTAAAAGTTTTAGAAATCATTTGTTTAAAAATACAAAAGTACTACATTTGACTTGTTAATAAGCAAAGCTTAAACAAACATTTTGGACAACGTAACTACATTTTCTACTACAATTTTTACTTGTGTTATCACAAACACAACAATTACCCCTTTGGGGTAATCTGCTATATAATACACGTCCGTTATATGTATTGTTTTATCAATACAACTTATAAAAATCTATAATTATTTTACCATGAAAGTATTAAAGTTCGGCGGAACTTCGGTTGCCAACGCCAACAACATAGAGTTAGTTAAAAATATAGTTAAAAACTCAAAAAATAAAACTGCAGTAGTTGTGTCTGCCTTTGGTGGCGTAACAGACCTGCTTTTAAATGCAGCAGAATTAGCTTCTACTCATAATAAAGAATACAAAAATGTATTTTTAAAAATTGAAGAAAGACATATTTCTACCATAAAAGAATTAATCCCAGTTTCTAACCAAAGTAAAGTACTTAGTAAGGTTAAAAGTGAATTAAACATTTTAGAAACACTTTTAGAAGGTGCTTTTTTTATTGGCGAAATAACACCTAAATTATCAGATAAAATTGTAAGCTATGGTGAGCTATTATCATCATACATTATTAGTGAATACTTTATTGCGGAAGGCCTAAACGCCAGCTACAAAGACAGTAGAGAACTACTTAAAACTAATACAAACTACGGTAAAGCTGCTATTTATAATTTTGAAGAAACAAACAGTTTAATTCAAAACTACTTTAACTATAACAACAACCAAATTACTGTTCTTGGTGGCTTTATAGCTTCTTCAATTAAAGGAGATTCTACTACACTAGGGCGTGGTGGATCTGACTATACAGCAGCAATTATTGCTGCTGCAGTAGATGCAAAAAGTTTAGAAATCTGGACAGACGTAAGTGGTATGTATACCGCTAACCCTAAACTAGTTAAACAAGCTAAAGCTATAGAAAACATCTCTTACCAGGAAGCTATGGAACTATCTCATTTTGGTGCAAAGGTTCTTTATCCTCCTACAATACAACCTGTATTAAGTAAAGGGATTCCTATTGCCATTAAAAATACTTTTAACCCAGATGCTATTGGCACTACAATCACTAAAAATTTAGATAAAAACGGCAAAACAGTACGTGGTATTAGCCATATAGAAAACATAAGTCTTATTTCTCTAGAGGGTTCAGGAATGGTAGGTATTCCTGGTATCTCTAAACGTTTTTTTGAAGTACTTTCTTTAGCTCAAATAAGCATTGTACTTATAACTCAGGCATCATCAGAACATTCTATTTGTGTTGCTATAGATGCAAATGATGTGGCTCTTGCAGAAGAAGCCATTAATAATGAATTTGAGTATGAAATTTCATTAAAAAAAATTAAACCTGTTTTAGTAGAAAATGATTTAGCCATTATTGCCTTGGTAGGAGACTCTATGAAAAATCACCAAGGTTTAAGTGGCAAAATGTTTAGTACACTTGGTAAAAACAATGTAAATATTAGAGTTATAGCACAAGGTTCATCAGAGCGTAATATATCTGCAGTTATAGACAAGGCTGATGTAAAAAAAGCATTAAACTCTCTTCATGAAAAATTCTTTGAAGAAAACATTAAGCAACTTAACCTATTTATTATGGGTGTTGGTAATGTTGGATCCAAATTACTTCACCAAATTAAACAACAAAAAAAGTATTTAAAAGAAAACCTCAAACTTAATGTTAGAGTAATTGGAATATCAAACTCTAGAACAATGTTTTTTGATGAAGACGGAATATCTCTTAAAAACTGGGAATCATTACTTTCTAAAGGAGAAAAAGCAAATAAAGAACAATTCTTTAGCAAAGTAAATAGCTTAAATTACAGAAATAGTATTTTTGTAGACAATACAGCTAGCGAGGTAGTTTCTAATACATATGCAGATTATTTAAGCAACAGTATTTCTGTTGTTACTTGCAACAAAATTGCGTGTTCATCTGTATACACAAATTACAGTAAACTAAAATATTTAGCTCAAAAATACAATGCTCCATTTTTATTTGAAACCAATGTAGGCGCAGGTTTACCTATAATAGACACCTTAAAGCACCTAATAGCTTCCGGAGATAAAATTTTAAAAATACAAGCCGTACTTTCTGGTAGCTTAAACTTTGTATTTAATAACTTTAGCAATAAAACCACATTTCATGACATTGTTAAACAAGCGCAAGAAGAAGGCTATACAGAACCAGACCCTAAAATAGATTTAAGCGGAATAGATGTAGCTCGTAAAATTTTAATTTTAGCTAGAGAAAGTGGTTACAAACTAGATATAGATGAAATCACAAACAAATCATTTTTACCTGAAGAAAGTTTACAAACAACAAATAATAATGACTTTTTTGCTTCACTAATAAAATTCGAACCTTCTTTTCAAGAAATGTATACAGAAGCAGCAAATAAAGATGCTAAACTAAAATATGTAGCGCAATTTGAAGACGGAAAAGCAAGCGTTGGTCTACAACATATCCCTAAAGGACATGATTTTTACAACCTTGAAGGAAGTGACAATATTGTATTATTTTTTACAGAAAGATACCCTAACCAACCATTAATTATAAAAGGTGCAGGTGCTGGCGCAGACGTAACTGCCTCCGGTATTTTTGCAGACATAATAAGAATAGGAAACTTTTAAGTATGAAAAACGAAATTAAAGTATTTTGTCCGGCTACCATCGCAAACATTTCATGTGGTTTTGATGTACTAGGTGTTGCATTAGACAATGTTGGAGATGAAATGGTTGTTAAAAAAACCAGCAAAAAAGGAATTACTATTACAAAAATTGAAGGTCAAAATTTACCTTTAGAAACACATAAAAATGTAGCTGGCGTAGCCGGATTGGCGTTACTATCTGCATCTGATTATGAAGGAGGTTTTGAAATAGAAATATATAAGAAAATAAAAGCCGGAAGCGGTATAGGCAGTAGTGCTGCTAGTTCTACTGGTGCTGTTTGCGCTATGAATAAATTACTAGGAGAACCTTTTAGTAATTTAGAACTTGTACAATTTGCAATGAAAGGAGAAGAACTTGCTAGTGGCGTGCAACATGCAGATAATGTTGCACCGGCTATATATGGTGGCTTTACCCTAGTTCGCAGTTATAGTCCCTTAGATATTATAAAAATAAATACTCCTAAAAAATTATACGCTACTGTAATACATCCACAAATAGAGATAAAAACATCTGACTCTAGAAAAATATTAAAAACAACAATTTCTTTAGCGGACGGAATAAAACAATGGGGTAATGTTGGTGGATTAATAGCTGGTTTATACACAGAAGATTATGACTTAATTAGCAGGTCACTAGAAGATCATATTATAGAACCAATACGCTCTATACTAATTCCTGCTTTTGATAATGTTAAATCCGCGTCGTTAAATGCTGGCGCATTGGGCTGTGGCATTTCGGGTTCAGGGCCTTCTATTTACGCCCTTAGCAAAGGCAAAGAAACAGCAGAAAAAGTAGCCCAGGCAATGCAAAATGTTTATAATAAAGTAGGTATTCCTTATGACACACACGTATCTACAGTAAATACTGAAGGAATAAAAACCATATCATAAAAACAACACCTGTAACAAACCATAAATTATTTCGTCTACTAAATAAAATTAAGGTACTATATATTGATTATTAGACTCCTAAAAAAACATATTAAGTTTTGCCGTTTGTTTGGTTGTTAGTATATTACCGTTATAAAGAAATCCAAATACACATAATTATGTTGGAAGACAGCAAAGAAGAACTACAAAACAATGTAGGGGGTGATGAAAATTCAGAAACTACTGATGCTAAAACTGTTTCAGAGAAAAGCACTGAAATAGAAAGTAATAATTCAGAAGAAATATCATCTAATGACAAGCAAGGTGATAAAGAAATCTTAGATGAAATTGAAGAAACCAATGCCGAAGATGCAGAGGATAATGACAATCATCAAAGACATGAGATACCTTTACTAGATTACCATGCTATGAGTATGGAAAATTTAGTAGGCGAATTACAGCGTCTAGTAAAAAATGAAAAAGTACAAGCTATTAAAAAGCATGTTGACGGTATCAAGTATGAATTTGATTTAAAGTTTCAAGAATTTCTAGAACATAAAAAGGAAGAATTTATCACCAATGGTGGTAATGAAATTGATTTTAGATACAACTCCGTAACTAAAAGACAATTTAATGAAGTGTATTCAGATTACAGAGAAAAAAGAGATGCTTACTACAAAAATTTAGAACAAAATTTACAGAGTAACTTAGAAAAACGCATACAAATAATTGAAGAATTAAAAGGTTTGGTTAATGTTGAAGAAGACATTAATACTACATACAAAAACTTTAAAGATCTTCAAGAAAATTGGCGTAATGCTGGTCCTATACCTAGAACAGAATACAATAATGTATGGAGAACTTACCATCATCACATCGAAATTTTTTACGATTTCTTACACTTAAATAGAGAGCTAAGGGATTTAGATTTTAAACATAATTTAGAAGAAAAATTAAAATTAATAGTACGTGCCAATGCACTAGCCAATGAACCCGATTTAAATAAAGCTTTTAGAGAACTACAGACTTTGCATAAAATCTGGAAAGAAGATATTGGTCCTGTTGGCAAAAAGCATAGAGAGCAGATATGGGAAGAATTTAGTAACGCCACTAAAGTATTGCACCAAAGAAGGCAAGACTATTATAAAGAATTAGATAAAGTTTATGAAGTAAACTTAGAAAAGAAGCATAAAATAATTTCTCAAATAAAAGAAATAGCAGAAAATACTTCTAGCAATCATAAAGAGCTTCAAAAACAAATAAAACAAATAGAAGCCTTAAGAGAAGAGTTTTTTAAAGCAGGAAAAGTCCCTCAAAAATATAATGAGCAAACTTGGGCTACCTTTAAAGATGCTGTAAAAACATTTAACAAATCTAAAAATGCATTTTACAAAAATCTAAAAAGGGAACAACAAGACAATCTAGATAAAAAAAGAGCACTATTAGACATTGCACTAAAAACAAAAGATAGTGAAGATTGGGACATTGCTACCAAGGAAATGAAACGTATACAAGGCGAATGGAAAACTATTGGTCACGTTCCTAGAAAATATTCTGATAAAATTTGGAATGAATTTAAAAGTGCTTGCAATCATTATTTTGATAGATTACATTCTCTAAAAAACCAATCGAGTAAAGAAGAATTAGAAAATTTAGAACATAAAACTGCCTGCTTAAATAAACTAAAAGAATTTCAATTATCTGGAGACAGGTCTAAAGATTTAGCTGAAATAAAAGGATTTATTAATGAATGGAAAAAATATGGTCATGTACCATTTAAAAAGAAAAACATTAATAACAAATTCAATACAATCCTAGATGCTATTTTTAGAAAATTAGATATTAGTAAACAAGAGTCAGAATTACTAAAGTATGGCGATAAAATACAAAAGCTATCTGCTAGTGATAATGAAAATGCTATTTATAAAGAAAGATTGTTTATTAGAAGAAAAATAGATGAAAGTAAAAACGAAATTCGTCAATTAGAAAATAACTTACAATTCTTCTCTAATGCATCTGAAGATAACCCTTTAGTTAAAAATGTTTTAAAGAATATTAACAATCAAAAAGAATCTTTAAATACTTGGAAAGCAAAACTAAAAAAGCTTAATATATTAGAAAATAGCATTAATAAAGAAGATGAAAATACTTCTAATGAGGAAGAATAAATAAAAAAGGAAAGCATTTAATGTTCTCCTTTTTTTTACATTTAATACTCTACCCATATAAAACACCAAAAGCCCTAGAATATATTTTCTAGGGCTTTTTTGTATGTATTAGTGATTAGCTTTTAAATGGTTTTAAATAGCTTAATTTTAAGTTTAAAGCAAAAAAAAGCCCTTA
>NZ_ARZX01000025.1:0-51005 GCF_000568425.1 Cellulophaga geojensis KL-A | reverse complement strand
CTTTAGAAATTACAGATGCAGACGGAACATTATCGCAAGATTTAGACGGAACTTTTGTTACAGAAACCGAATTAACAGCTAACAATACAGCAACTACAAACGCTATTGCTGCGGTACAAACTGATGTAGACACTAACGAAGCTGATGCAGACGCTGCTATAGCTTTAAAAGAAGATTTAACAAACAAATCTGATGCTACAGACTTAGGAGATACAACACCATCTTCCTCTTTATATCCTACTCAAAATGCAGTAAAGACTTATGTAGATACTCAAATTAGTGGAATAATAGGCGGAAGTGTTACAAATCTAAGTCAGGATGATACCTCTGGTGTTATTAGCTATGTAAACGAATCTGCAATAACACAAACAGCTGAAGTTATTTCTACAGATACTAATAATGATATTACTCCTGGAACTGATGGTGGTGCTTTTTACAATAGTATGGTAAAAGCTATAGGTAAAGTAAATGCACTTGGTGTAGTACTAAAAGGTACAACTGGCGTTACTGTTGTTAAACAAGTTGGAGTTGGACATTACCGAGTAAACTTACCTGCTGGAACGGTTTCTGATGCTAACTACATTATTCAATTGAGTCAGCCAGGAAGAGCTGGTGTAGGTAATGATGACCCTGGAATTTCTTATAGCAATCAAACAGCTACAGGTTTTGATGTTATTATGGGTGATAACGATAATGGAGGTTCAGATAGAGCAAGGTTTGACTCTGAATTTATGTTTGTAATTCTAGACTTATAAAAATAACTAATAAGGTAAAATATAAAGACAATCAAAATAAAGTTTAACCCCTAAAATTTAAATCTATAATCAAAAAACCGAGTTACTTTTAGTTCCCCAAGTAATTCATCAAATTAAACAAACTACTACTACTTCTATTTACTAGTTACAAATCAACAACCAATAGCAGACTAGTATATTTTTTAGAAATAGTTAAAACCAATAATTTAATGACGATGAAAAAAATAATTTTTAAACTAATGTTACTAGCTCCAATAGTAATATCTTATGGCCAAATAGACCCTAACCTATTGTTAGGACTTACAACTGCAACTTCTGCTGAAATAAGTGGAATAACCGGTTCGTTAGAAGGTTCTATTTTGTATAATACAGATGAAAAACGCATCTATTTATACAACTCATCCCTTTGGCAAAAAATTCCAGATATCACAGATTTACTACCCGCAACCTATACCCCCGGTTCAATTTTATACACCAATTCATCTGGAGAACCTGAAGAGGACAACAATCAAATTTATTGGAACAGTACCAATAACAGACTAGGAATTGGAACTAATACTCCAACAAACAAAGTACAAGTTACTGGTGCTATAAGAAGTGCAGGTTTATTAAATAGTGATGGTAACCAAGGTGAACCATCATTTAGATTTAATGGAGATACCGATACAGGTATGTACAGAACTGCTACCAACGAACTTAACTTTAGTGTAGGCAACAAGGAGGCTATTCGTATAGACAAATACAGCTCTACCAACTCCCAAGTTTTAATTAGTGAGCGTTTAGGCATTGGTTTTAACTTGCCTGAAGACCTTGCATACTCTGGAGAAAATGCGCATTCTACCTTAGATGTTAAAGGTTCTGTTTCTACAGCTATAGATGTTACCTCTGGAGATTTAGCTTTAGATGAAACCCATCATACTATAATATTAGGAGGTGCTCATAATATAACATTACCTGACGCATCTACCTGTAAAGGCAGAATATATATTATTAAAAACCCAATACTTTTTGGAATTGGAATAACGGCAAGCATAAGTACTTACAAAAGTTTATTAGGCTTAGATGTAAACTTAATAATTAGTCAAAAAACTATCTGGCTACAAAGTGACGGCACAGATTGGCAACAAATACAATAATAATGAAACACATACTTTTCTATATATCTCTAAGTGTCTCTTGTATACTAACATCACAAAATGTGGTGCACAATACAGGGAACTTAAAAATTTTTAATGACGGACAAATTGGTTTTCATATTGATTTGACAAACGATGGAAATTTTGACCAAAACGAAGGTTTAGCCGGTTTTTATAGTGATGATACCAGGACTATCTCCGGAGCTTTTAAACCTGTTTTTAATGATATGGAAATTGTAGTTACCAATGACTTATTTTTAGATGTAGCCGTTGGTATAACCAACAATAACAATTTTATTTTAGGTGATGTAGTTACTCCCAGAAACGCTACAGATATAAATTTAGATTTTATTAACTACGCCTTTTATAATGGTGATGGTAACCTAACAAAAGTAGATGGTTACGCTGCTGTAACAGACAAATACAACTTTAGTTTCCCTGTTGGCGATGCTGATAAAATTAGACCTCTTTATTTAGATTCTGAAACAAATAACAATACTGCAAAGAGCGCTTACTTTTATGAAGACCCTAATTCTCCATCAACATTTACAAAAACCTTTAATACAGATAATTTTGCTGATATTTTAACCGCTGTAAGTACATATGAGTTTTGGCACCTAGAAGCAGACACCAACTCTAAAATTACATTAACTTGGGATGATGATAGCAGTATAGACAGTTTTACTGATACTATTGAAGATTTACGCATTGTAGGATGGAACAAAACATTAAACATTTGGGAAAATCTAGGCAATACAGATATAATCGGAAACTTTAGTTCTGGTTCCATAACGTCAGATACTTTTGTGCCAAATAATTATGATATAATTACCTTTGGGAGTAGTTTAAGTGCTATTTCTACTAATTTTGAAAACTATTTTGTATCTCCAAATAATGATGGTGTTAATGATTTTCTTTACTTTAAAGAAGTATCGTTATCTCCTAAAAATAACAACTTAAGAATATATAGCAGATGGGGAAGAATTGTGTATGACAAAGATGCTTACAACAATACTTTTGGAGGTATAGCTAATGTAAGTGGCGTTGTAAAAGCCGGTAATGCTCTACCAGATGGTGTTTACTTTTATATTTTAAATTTAAAAGATGTAAATATTATACACCAAGGGTATATCTATTTAGGAAAGCAAAACCAATAATGCGTACTTTTGTTTTTCATTTATTAACAGTATGAAAGACCAAAAAGAACTTACATTTAAATTAATTTCTGCTATTGAAACTTACCCAGTTAGACATCCTGTATTAAGAGCAGGTAAACCCCTATCTTCGTGTGAGTTTTCTGGTGATAATTTAAAAACTACTTTTCATATTGGCGCATACCAAAACAACCAATTAATAGGTGTTGCAAGCCTGTTACAAGTAAAAAATACTTCTATTTTAAATGTTTTTGCTTACCAACTTAGAGGAATGGCCATAGCTAATGAACACCAAGGAAAGGGACTTGGCAAAAAAATTATTAACTATGCAGAAACAATTTTAAAAGAAAAAGGCGTTTTATTATTGTGGATGAACGCCAGAGTAAGCGCAATTCCTTTTTATACAAAATGTGGTTATACCAAAAGTGGCAGCATTTTTGACATACAAAAGGTGGGACCACACGTGGTTATGTTTAAAAAATTAAATTAAGAGTTATGCAAAGAAGATCATTTATTCTAAAAACCGGAATTATAGGTGCTGCCGCAATTACGGCTCCACAACTTATTTTTGCTCAAGAGCAAGAAGAAGAAGTTACCTATTCTATTGAAGAGTTAATGGGTAAAGCAGATATAGATTTGTATGGCAAAGGAATTAACCTAAGAAAAGAAGCCCATGATGCTTTTAAAAAAATGAAAGTAGCTGCTTACAGTGCTGGCATTGATTTAAAAATAGTATCCAGCTATAGAAATTACTACAGACAAGAAGGTATTTGGGAACGTAAGTATTTAAAATATACAGACGATCAAAAAATGAAACCTTTAAATGCTATTGATAAAATTATTGAATACTCTACTATTCCTGGTACAAGTAGACACCATTGGGGAACAGATATTGATATTATAGATGGCTATCAAAAAACTAGCGGAGATGTTTTAGTTCCTAAAAAATTTGAAGAAGGTGGGCCGTTTGAAGACCTTAAAAAATGGATGGACGAAAACGCGAACGACTTTGGTTTTTACTTAGTGTATACTAACAACAAAAAACGTAGAGGTTTTAAATATGAGCCTTGGCATTATAGCTACGCCCCTATTTCTAAACCTATGCTAGAACAGTTTAGAGGTAAAAATATTATGAGGTTGGTAAAAGAGCAACAACTTTTAGGTGGTGAACACTTTACTGCTGGCTTTTTAAAATCTTATATAGTAAACAATATTTTAGATATTAATCCAGAACTTTTATAACTCTTTTTGTATCTTGGTTTTTAACTAACCAAGAATAAACTATAATGAGAAGAGGAAATTGGAAAATAAGAATACTTATAGGACTTGCCATTGTTGCTTTTGCATACATACAAAGGTGCAGCAATAAAGAAGAAAACCCGTATACCGGTAGAGTGCAAAATATAAATATGGATGCCAATCAAGAAATTGCTATTGGTTTACAAAGTGCTCCACAAATGGCACAACAACACGGAGGTTTATATCCAGACCAAAAATTGCAAAATTTTGTAGATGCTGTTGGCAACAAATTAGTACAAAATAGTATTGCTAAAGACACTCCTTACAAATACGAGTTTCATTTATTGGCAGACGAAAAAACCATTAATGCTTTTGCGTTACCAGGCGGACAAATATTTATTACCTATGCCCTATTCTCTAAGCTTAATGAAGCACAATTGGCTGGTGTTTTAGGACATGAAATAGGACACGTTATTGGCAGACATTCGGCAGAACGTATAGCAGACAGCAATTTTTGGCAAACATTATCTACAGGGGCATCTGTTGGTGCAGATATGGGAGGTGTTGTTAACGGTATAGGACAAAAAACCTTACTCACTAATGGTCGTGGAGACGAATTAGAAAGTGATGAACTTGGAGTGTTATTTATGATACAATCTGGTTACAACCCAGAAGAAATGATAGCTGTAATGAAAATTTTAAAGGCAGCCGCAGGACCTAACAGGCAACCAGAGTTTCAAAGCACTCACCCAGATCCTGAAAACAGAATAGAAAAAATTAAAGAAGCAATAGAAAAATATAAAAACGAAAAATAACTATTCGACGAAATGCATTTTAATCTCGTTATTTTTATTTAGCTTTGTAGCATCCCAAACCTAACTTATTGTTTTTAACCATTATAGCTTTGAGAATATTAATTCTAAAAAAGAGACTATATGGGAAGGCTACTAGAATACAAACGAATTTATTTAAGCGCATTTGACAATTGCAGACCAATACTGGCTGTGATTTTATTAAAAGCATATTCATTTTTTTGCTTTGCGCTAATATCTATAACTGTCTATGCATTTTTATACAGAGCATTTACAGGGTTTAGATTCTAAAAAATTATACTTTTTTACGAGAACCCCTAAAAGTATTACCTAATAAAAAAATCCCTTTGAGTTTTCTTCAAAGGGATTTTTTGGTTGATGATTGTTGGATGAACTCTACTTTCTTTTTCTTTTATTTTTTCTTGCTAACTTTTTTTCTTTAGTTACTTGCTCTAAAAAAGCTATAGTTTCTTTTGCATTAGATAATTCTGCGTGCTTCATTATTGTACGTCCTTTATCGCATTTAATTCTAATATCTGCACCGTTTGCTACAAGTATCTCTAAAATTTCTACCTTATTGTATCGCGCAGCAAATATAGCAGGCGTCATACCATTAGACTTTTTATTTACATCTTCTCCAAATTCTATAAGTTTACGTACCGTTTCTACATCGCCCTTTAAAATAGCCATACAAAAAGGGTTTACGGTTTCTAAAGCAACATTTACTATTTTGTAATTTGGTAATACTGCATTAACATTTGCTTTTACTACTGTTGTTGCTAGCACTAAAGCAGCCGCAAAAACTAAAATTGTTTTTTTCATGATGATTGTTGTTTTTTGATTTAATTGATGAATTGTATACACAGATAAAGACGACAACTAGGAACATATGTTTCAGTAAAAACTGATTATAACATAATTTTAACAGCTGTTTTAAGAAACGATATCGTTTTAGTTAAACCAATACGTTAACACTTTCTAAAAAATGAAAAAAAGACAAGTAAGTTAACCATAAAACTTAATAATTGGTGCTATTTTTGAGTAGCAAAAAAATAAAAAGATGAACAAAAAAGTTATTTTAATGATTTTAGATGGATGGGGGAAATCTCCAGATCCTAAAATCTCGGCCATAGAAAACGCAAATACTCCTTTTATAGATGGATTGTATACCAAATATGCAAATGCTAATTTATTAACCGACGGAATGAATGTTGGCTTGCCTGAAGGACAAATGGGTAACAGCGAAGTTGGACATATGAACCTTGGTGCTGGCCGTATTGTTTATCAAGATTTAGCAAAAATTAACTTAGCTGTTAAAGAAAATACTCTTAAGGATGAGGAAGTAATTAAAAACGCCTTTAAGTATGCTAAAGAAAATAATAAAGCTGTTCATTTTTTAGGTCTTCTTAGTAATGGTGGTGTACATTCACACTCTTCACATTTAAAAGGGTTAATTACAGCTGCTGAAAGTTATGGTGTAGAAAATTCTTATATACATGCTTTTACAGATGGTAGAGATGTTGATCCTAAAAGTGGTAAAAGCTACATAAATGATATTATTACCTTTTGTAAAGATAAAAACACCAAATTAGCAAGTGTTATTGGTCGTTACTACGCTATGGATCGTGATAAACGTTGGGAGCGCGTTAAATTAGCATATGACTTATTAGTTAATAATGCCGGTACAAAAACCAACAATGTAGAGCAAGCTATACAAGATAGCTATGATAACGATGTTACAGATGAATTTGTTAAGCCAATTGTTGTAACAGATAAAAATGGTGCCCCAACAGCAAAAATACAAGAAAATGATGTTGTTATTTTCTTCAATTTTAGAACAGACCGTGGTAGAGAACTAACAGAAATGTTAAGTCAGGAAATGTTTCATGAGTACAACACACACCCATTGAAACTGTATTATGTTACAATGACAAATTATAACGAAGCCTATAAAAATGTGCACGTTATTTATGACAAAGCAAATATTGAGGAAACTTTAGGTGAAGTGTTATCTAAAGCAGGAAAAAAGCAAATTCGTATTGCTGAAACAGAGAAATATCCTCACGTTACATTTTTCTTCAACGGTGGTAGAGAGGTTCCTTTTGATGGTGAGCAGCGTATTTTATGTCCGTCTCCTAAGGTTGCTACTTATGACTTACAGCCAGAAATGAGTGCTTTTGATATTAGAGACGCTATTATACCAGAATTGAACAAAGCAGAGGCAGATTTTGTTTGCCTAAACTTTGCTAATCCAGATATGGTAGGCCATACAGGAGATATGCAAGCCGCAATAAAAGCCTGCGAAACTGTAGACAGTTGTGCAGAAGCTGTAATTACTGCAGGTTTAAAAAATGATTACACTACTATTGTAATAGCAGATCATGGTAATTGTGAAACTATGGTAAACCCAGATGGGAGCCCTAACACTGCACATACAACCAATCCTGTACCACTAATTTTGGTAGACAAAGAATTAAAACAAATTAATGATGGTGTTTTAGGAGATATAGCACCTACAATTTTAAAATTAATAGGAGTAAAACAACCAGAGCTAATGACACAAAAATCTTTAGTTTAAGATTTTTATCGTTATAATACTGTTTTTATAAGATTGTTTTACCTTTGCAAACTATGGTAAAAATTAAAACACCTGAAGAAATAGAAATAATGCGCGAAAGTGCATTAATGGTTTCTAAAACATTAGGCTTAATTGCTAAAGAAATTAAGCCTGGTGTAACTACATTGCAGTTAGATAAAATTGCAGAAGAATTCATTAGAGATAATGGTGGTATTCCTGGTTTTTTAGGATTATATGATTTTCCTAACACATTATGTATGAGCCCCAACCAACAGGTTGTACACGGCATACCTAATAATAAACCATTAGAGAATGGCGAAATTATATCTGTAGATTGTGGTGTATTAAAAAATGGTTACTACGGAGATCACGCATACACTTTTGAAGTTGGAGAAGTAGATCCGGAAACTAAAAAATTGCTTAATATTACTAAGCAATCTTTATATGTAGGTATAAAAGAATTTAAAGCCGGCAATAGAGTTGGTGATGTTGGTTTTGCAATACAACAATTTTGCGAAGCGGAAGGTTATGGTGTTGTTCGTGAACTAGTTGGCCACGGCTTAGGCAAAAAAATGCATGAAGGACCAGAAATGCCTAACTATGGTAAACGCGGTAGAGGCAAAAAGTTTGTTGAAGGTATGGTAGTTGCTATAGAGCCAATGATTAACCAAGGTACAAGAAAAATTGTACAGCATAGTGATGGTTGGACAATTACAACTTTAGATAACAAACCAAGTGCACATTTTGAGCATGATGTAGCAATTGTAAATGGCAAACCGCAATTATTATCTACTTTTGATTATATTTATGAAGCCCTAGGAATAGAGAGTAATGAAGAGGATGAGTTTAGGGTAAAATAACAACCTAACCACATCTTTAATTTATGAATTGTAAAACGTGCAATACAGGCATTACAAACACACATAAATATTGCTCTAATTGTGGAGCAAAAATAGTTTTAGACAGAATATCATTAAAAGGCGCATGGCAAGAGTTCATTGGGCCTTTTTTTAGTTGGGACAATAACTTCTGGAAAACCTTTTTTAACTTATTTACAAAACCTAAAGAGGTTTTAGAGGCTTATATAGGTGGTGCTCGTAA
The DNA here is from genome assembly GCF_000568425.1 of Cellulophaga geojensis KL-A. Lineage (NCBI taxonomy): Bacteria > Pseudomonadati > Bacteroidota > Flavobacteriia > Flavobacteriales > Flavobacteriaceae > Cellulophaga > Cellulophaga geojensis. The sequence goes on along the minus strand of NZ_ARZX01000025.1, from coordinate 42,230 downwards.
AAAATATTTTCAGCCATTTTCATATTTGGTAGTTTACGCAACTATTGCCTTAATTATTAATAAAATTTTTCCTAGTACAGAAGTAGCAGATTTTACTAACGGTATCAAATCCGGTTTAGGGGATGCTAACCCCAAAGCTCCAAAAGAGGCATTAGAAAGCATAAATATAATTTATCAGTTTTACTCTAATTATTATAATCTAATTATAATATCTAGCATTCCTGCGTATAGCTTACTAACATATTTAACTTTCAAAAAAAGAGACCATAACTACTCAGAGCACTTAGTTTTTAACGCATACATACAAGCCAATTTAGGCTATATACTTATTGCTTCACAACTTATTTTTTTTAACCTTATAGGGCTTTCAAAAGGACTAATTTCAAGTGCTTTTATACTTATATCTGCTGTTTATGGATTATATGTTTTCATAAAATTATATCAACTTACTTTTAAACAAACACTCTATGCCTTTTTTAGATATGCGGGCTATATTATACTAGCTTTTATTACTTTAATGATTTTAAGTATTGGTGTTGGTATTTTGTATGCAATGACAATAAAAACTAGCTAAAACATACTTTTAAAGTATATTTACGTTTTAATAATTGCTACACAAATATGCAGCAAGCACTTAGTACCTAAATACATTTATGAAAAAGCTTTTTAAGACTATTTTAAATACCATACCTAGACCACTATTAATAAAACTAAGTTATGTATCACGTCCTATACTAACATTTTTTATGCGTGGCAAAACCTATGTAGACCCAATAGATGGCAAAGGCTTTAAAAAGTTTTTACCGTACGGATATGAAGAGCAACGAGACAATGTATTATCTCCTTCAACACTATCGTTAGAGCGCCATAGACTTCTTTGGCTTTATTTACAGAGCGAAACAGACTTTTTTACAGCAGATCTTAAGGTGCTACATTTTGCACCTGAACAAGCGTTTTATAAGCGTTTTAGAAAAATGAAAAATTTAGAGTACACTACCACAGATTTAGAATCTCCTTTAGCAGATGTAAAAGCAGACATATGCAACTTACCTTTTAAAGACAATAGTTATGATGTTATACTATGCAACCATGTTTTAGAGCATATACCAGATGACACCAAAGCTATGCAAGAAATGTACAGAGTTTTAAAACCTGGCGGATGGGGAGTTTTTCAAATACCACAAGATTTAAGTAGAGAAAATACTTTTGAAGACGATACCATAACAGATAAAAAAGAACGTGCTCGTATTTTTGGACAGTATGATCATGTACGTATTTACGGCAAAGATTACTTTGCCAAATTAAGAAAAATAGGATTTACGGTTGAAGAGGTAAATTACACTAAAAAATTACCACCACAAGATGTTAAAAAATATTGCTTAGCCCAAGGAGAAATAATACCCGTAGTAAAAAAATAGCCTACTCTAATAGTAAGTCTTTAAAGCCTTTTGTAATATATTCTTTTGTATTACCATCATCATCCAAATAAATAATGTAGGCTTGTAATGTAGAATCTTTTTCAATTATTTTTTTAGAATCTTCTAAATCCATTGCCATAAAAGAAGTTGCATAACCATCTGCTTTAGCACAGTTACCGGTAATAATAGTTGTTCCTAAAACTTTAGCGTTTTTAGTATACCCAGTTTTTGGATTTAATGTGTGCACATATTTTTCTTTGGTAACTGGATCTACTCTAAAATGCCTGTAATTACCTGAAGATGCCATAGCTACATTTTTAAGTGTTACAGCTGCTTTATAATTGGTTCGGTCTTCAACCTCAGGGTCATTAATACCAACAACCCATTTTTTCTTCTTTTTTAAATTTTCGCCTTTAGCATAAATCTCTCCTCCTACTTCAATTAAAAAGTCTGTAATACCCTTACTCTCTAACATTACTGCTAGTCTGTCTATAGAATACCCTTTAGCAATAGCATTAAAATCAAACAAAATGTTAGTATTTGCTTTCTTTATGGTGCCTTTATTAGTTAGTTCTACTTTACTAAAACCAACATACTCTAACAAGCTATCTACTTTAGAGCTGTCTAATTTTATTTGCTCTCCTGGCCCAAAACCCCAAGCATTTACTAAAGTCCCTACAGTAGGATCAAAATAGCCATCAGTTTTGCTATTAATATCTTTAGACAGGTTAAAAACCTCTTTAAACATATGGTCCACTTGTAAGGTAGAATCTCCTTTATTAATTTTAGAAATGTCTGATGAAGGCATATAGGTAGACATAGACTTGTTTATCACTTTAAAAACAGAATCTATTTCTTCTTGAAAATTAGTCGTTTCATTTGTAAAATAAATAATACTGTATGATGTACCCAGAGCAGATCCATTATTTCGGTTCTCTACAATTTTAGATTTATTATCATTTTTACAAGCTGTAAATAAGCAACCGGTAGCAATAAATAGTACTACTTTTAATTTATACTTTAATAAGTCCGTCATAATCTACTATATATTCTTCATTTAAATACACTGGCAAGTTAGGGTCTGCTGCATTAGTTAACCTTACTCCTGCATAATAAGCAGTAGCATCCATTTTTTCTGCATGATCTTTCATTTTTTCCATAAAAGGAATGTCGTATGCATTAGGATTGTTAGGGTAAGCAATTGCCCTAACAACTATAAAATGTAAAACTTTATCTTTTAAACACACAAATTGAGGGTTACGCTTAGGTTTACTGTTAACACCCATAAACTCATACCCATTTGCCTCTAAATGCTTACCAACAATGTTCATTGCCAAGTTATGTAGCTCTTGCTCTGTTAATGGTTTTCCCATACTGCAAAATTAGAATAAAAAAAGAGACTGCCCCAATAAAGAAGCAATCTCTTTCTAACTAAATTAAATAAGAAATCTTAAGCTCTATAAGCTTTTTAAATATTTTACAGCAGCATGTGCATTGGCAGCTTTAGCATATTTTAATGCCGTAACACCAATTTTAGATTTTGCCTTAACATTTGCACCATTTGCTACTAAAAGCTTCATAAGCTCTACTTTATTATATCTTGCAGCGTACATTAATGGAGTCATACCCATTGTACCTGATTTTTGATTAATATCTGATCCAAATTCTAAGAATTTTTTAGTGGTATCAAAATTACCTTTAACAACAGCTATGCTTAAAGGAGATAAATCCTTGATAGTTGTTTTTTCAATTTTTAAATTTTTCTTTAACACTGGTTTATCCGGACCATTACTAGCTGATAAACTTGTTGCTACTAAACTAAATACGATTCCGAAAGCGATAATTGATTTTTTCATGATAATTGTTTTTTGATGTGATGATTGTTTTTTTTTGATTTTAATAATGTTGTTTTGACACTACACTTATATAGACGATGAAAAATTTATTTTGTTTCAGAAATTTTTCATTATAACTTTTATTTAACACTGATTAGGAGTTAGTTAAAAGCTTGTTAACGTTCTAAAAACAAGTTGTTAGCATTGCTTAAATTGATTGCAAAAAGGCCACTGCTTCTGAGGCTTTAGATAATTTTGCATAGCCAAGTGCCGTATAGCCAATTTTAGATTTTAATGTAGTATCTGCTCCATTACTAATTAACAGTTTTAACAATTTAACATTGTTATACCTTGCTGCATACATTAAAGGTGTCATACCTGTACTAACAGATTTTTCATTACTATCTGCTCCATACGCCAAAAAACTTGCCGTTGTACCATAGTCTCCTTTTGCTACTGCAATACTTAAAGGCGAAACATTTTTAATTGTTGTTACATTAATTTTTTTTACAGGTAATGGCTTTTTCTCTGATGCTACAGAAGTTGCTACTACACTTAATAAAAGACTACATGCGATGATTGATTTTTTCATGATTGATGATTTAATTGATTACTAAATTTTAATTACAATGTAAAAGTAGAACAGTAATACAGTAAAAAAAATAGTTTTATGATGAACGGTAATAACCAAGAAACGAACGGTGAAAAGCAAGACTTTAATTAAAAATGCATATTTAAATAGAAGTCACATTAAAAATAGTGCATAAAAAAAGCCAGTACAAATGTACCGGCTTTTAAACTTATATTTTTTTAGACTTATCCTCCAAAGTCATCAAATCTGATGTGCTCATCTGGAATACCAAAATCTTCACCCATTTTCTGAACAGCTTTGTTCATTAAAGGAGGTCCACAGAAATACAATTCAATATCTTCTGGAGACTCATGATGACTTAAATAATTATCTATTACACAATTGTGAATAAATCCTACAAAACCATCACCAGGTGCATCTATATTTTCTTTTACTTTCCAGTTATCTTCTGGTAAAGGCTCAGAAAGTGCTAAGTAAAACTTAAAGTTAGGGAATTCTTTTTCTAACTCGTAGAAATGATCCAAGTAGAATAACTCTCTCTTAGAACGTCCACCATACCAGTAAGTAACTTTTCTTCCTGTTTTTAATGTTTTAAATAAGTGGTATAAGTGAGAACGCATTGGCGCCATACCTGCTCCACCACCAACATAAAGCATTTCAGATTCAGACTCATTAATAAAGAACTCACCGTAAGGTCCAGAAATAACAACTTTATCTCCTGGTTTTTGTGCAAATATGTAAGATGAAGCTACACCTGGGTTAACATCCATCCATCCGTTTTTAGCTCTATCCCAAGGCGGAGTAGCAATACGTACGTTTAACATAATTTCACGACCTTCTGCAGGGAAAGAAGCCATTGAGTAAGCTCTTTCTACAGTTTCTTCGTTTTTCATTACTAAAGGCCATAAATTAAATTTATCCCATTCTGCCTGAAACTTATCTGGAGTTTCATGCTCTTCAGGGTGAGCCGTAATATCTATATCAGAATACTTAATTTCACATTCAGGAATTTCTATCTGAATATATCCACCAGCTTTGTAGCCCATATCCTCTGGAATTTCAACTACAAATTCTTTAATAAATGATGCAACATTGTAGTTACGTACAACTGTAGCATCCCATTTTTTAATACCAAATACTTCTTCAGGAATGGTAATTTCCATATCCTGCTTTACTTTAACCTGGCAAGCTAAACGCGCACCGTGGTTTAACTCTTTTTTAGAGAAGTGAGGTGTTTCTGTTGGTAAAGCATCTCCACCACCAGATAAAACGTGACACTCACACTGTATACAAGTACCACCACCACCACATGCAGATGGTAAAAATATTTTTTGGTTACCTAATGTTGTAAGCAAAGAACTACCAGAGCCTACTTCAACCTTCTTTTCTCCATTAATGGTTATAGTAACAGGACCAGAAGGAGATAATTTTTCTTTTGTAAAAAGTAAAAGAGCAACTAATAATAACAATAACGCCATAAAAGCAATTACCGTAATTACAATTGTACCTATTGTGCTTGTAGCTAAAATCATTCTTATTTATTTAAAGCGTTATTGTAAGAAACTGAATTTTCATCAATTTCATTTTTAACTTCCTTGTCTTGTGCCTTCTGTGCAGTTTCTTTTGCTTCTTTTTTAGGAGCATCATCACCACCAGTTAACATACCACCAAAGCTCATAAAGCCAATAGCCATAAGACCTGTGATTATAAACGTAATACCTAAACCTCTTAAAGGAGCAGGAACGTTAGAGTATCTAATTTTTTCGCGAATTGCAGCAATAGCTAAAATTGCTAAAAACCAACCAATACCAGAACTTATACCGTAGTTAAAAGCCAAGCCTAACGTTTGTATATCTCTAGATTGCATAAATAAAGAACCACCTAAAATGGCACAGTTTACAGCAATTAAAGGTAAAAATATACCCAAAGAGTTATATAATGATGGCGAAAACTTTTCTACTACTATCTCTACCAATTGTACCATTGTTGCAATAGTTGCAATAAATAATATAAATGATAAAAAGCTTAAGTTATAATCTGCATACTCTGGCCCTAACCAAGCTAAAGCACCATCTCTTAACAAGTACTGATCTAACAACCAGTTCATAGGTACAGTTACTGCTAGTACAAATATTACTGCAGCACCAAGACCTACGGCTGTGGACACTTTTTTAGATACTGCCAAATAGGAACACATTCCTAAAAAGGTAGCAAATACCATATTATCTATAAATATGGATTTAAAAAATAATTCTACATGTTCTAACATAACATTGTATTTTTTATATAACTAGTTCTAGTTTTCTTCTATTAATGCTTTATTTCTTGAACGTTGCACCCAAATAATGATACCAACTACTATTAATGCCATTGGAGACAATAACATAAACCCGTTGTTTTCATATCCTATGGCATACAATCCTGTTTTCTCAATAGGATTTCCTAATACTTTAAATCCTAATAATGTACCAGAACCTAAAAGTTCTCTAAAGAAACCAACAATAATTAATATTAAACCATAACCAAATGAGTTTCCAATACCATCTAGGAAAGATCTCCAAGGTCCGTTTGCTAATGCAAAGGCCTCAAAACGTCCCATAATAATACAGTTTGTAATAATTAACCCAACAAATACAGAAAGGGTTTTACTAAGTTCATATGCAAATGCTTTAAGCACTTGATCTACTATAATAACTAAGGCAGCTACTACTACCAATTGCACAATAATTCTAATTTTAGAAGGTATAATGTTTCTCATTAAAGAGATAACAACATTACCTATTCCTAATACAAACATTACTGAAACCGCCATTACTATTGACGCTTTTAACTCTGCTGTAATTGCCAATGCAGAACATATACCTAATACCTGTATAGTAATTGGGTTGTTATCTGCTAATGGATCTAATATTAGATTTGCATCTTTTTTAGAAAGTAATCCCATTTCTTATTTTTTAGCTATAGTTTCTAAATAATCTTGATAAAGTTTAACGCTTTCTTTTATCATAGCTGTTACACCATTACCTGTAATGGTTGCACCTGCTAAAGCATCTACTTTATTATCATCTTTTCTTTCGTTTATTGGGTCATTGTTACCTTTAGCAACACTAATTCCAACAAAGGCTCCGTTATTTAAAATAGATTCTCCTTTAAAATCATCCATAAAATAACGTTGCTTTATGTTTGCTCCTAGACCAGGTGTTTCTCCTTTATGATCAAAAAACACACCTTGTACTTTTAAGTCTTCGCCTACTGCAACAAAGCCCCAAATAGCATCCCAAAGACCTTTACCTCTCATTGGTATGATGTAAGATTTTACGCCATCTTTTTCACCAATAAATAATGGTAATTTTCTAACTTCGCCATTTTTAGCTGCTGTTTCTTGCTTTTTTAAATCTATTAAATAAGCTTCGTCATTTGGCGTAATTTTACCATTTTCAATAACTATTTGCTCTTTAATATATTTTTTAAACTCAGCTTCTACTTTATCTGTAGGTATAAAATTTATACTCCCTTCGTCTACATTATCATTAACACCCATTGCATAAAGGATGTTTTGTTGCTTCTCAAACTTTTCATTCATCTTAATTTTACCACTTAAACTAGATGCAGTAAATGCTAAGATAGAACCCACAACTACAACCATAATGGCTGCAAAAATGACGGTGTAACTATTTTTATCTGTATTAATTGCCATATCTATTCTTTTAACGCTAATTAAGCTGTAGCTTTATTTGATCTTTTTAAACGTTTTTTTACATTACTTTGCACTACATAATGATCTATAGTTGGAGCAAAAACGTTCATTAATAATATTGCTAAGAATACGCCTTCTGGATAAGCAGGGTTAAACACTCTAATTAAAACAGAGATAAACCCAATAAAGAAACCGTAATACCATTTTCCTTTATTAGTTTGTGAACCAGTTACAGGATCTGTAGCCATATATACAATACCAAAAGCTAAACCTCCAACAAGTAAATGTTGCCAGAACTCAAAGCTCATTAATCCGTAAAACTTACTTCCTTCACTAATCCAATCTGCACTAACAACCCCGTTAAAGATTAAGCCCATTGTTAAAGCACCTATTACAGCACTTAACATAATTCTCCAGCTAGCTATTTTTGTAAAGATTAAAAATAAACCACCTAATAGAATTAAAAACGTAGACGTTTCACCAACAGAACCTGGTATAAAACCAAAGAACATATCTGAAATTGAGTATGATGCATCTGTATTTTGAGCTAACTGTCCTAAGATAGTTTCACCAGAAATAGCATCTGCAGTACCAGCTCTTTCTACAGCCTCGTGTACCCATACTTTATCACCACTCATCCAAGTTGGATAAGCAAAGAATAAAAATGCTCTAATTGTTAATGCTGGGTTTAAGATATTCATACCTGTACCACCAAAAACTTCTTTCCCTATTACAACACCAAAAATAACTGCTATAGCTAGCATCCATAATGGTGTATCAATTGGTACAATTAATGGTACTAACATACCAGTTACCAAGTAACCTTCTTCTACCTCATGTCCTTTAATAACAGCAAAAACAAACTCTACTGCTAAACCAATTACATAAGATACTATTACCAATGGTAATACCGTTGTTAAACCTACTAAAAAGTTATCCCATGTTATAAAATCATTTAGTAATGAAAAATCTGCAGGGAAACCATTAATTGCAGAATAATGTTGGTAACCCGCATTAAACATCCCGAAAATTAAAACCGGAATTAACGCCATTATTACCGTATTCATTGTACGCTTTAAATCATCTGCTGCTCTTACGTGAGACCCAGAGTGCGTAGTTTCATTAGGCAAGTACAAAAACGTATGGATTGCATTAAATGCAGGCGCCATTTTTTTGCCTTTATACTTTTCCTTTAAATTGTGTAATGTATTTTTAAGACCCATCTTTTATCCTATTTCTTTTTGTAATAAGTCCAACCCTTCTCTAATTATTTGCTGATGCGGTTGTTTAGATATACAGATAAACTCTGTTAAAGCAAAATCTTCAGGTGCAACCTCATACAATCCAAGTTGTTCCATTTCATCTAAATCCTTTATCATACAAGCTTTTAGCAGTTGCATTGGATAAATATCTAATGGAAAAACTTTTTCATAAGCACCAGTTACCACAAATGCTCTATGTTCTCCGTTAGTATTGGTATTTAAATCGTATTTTTTCTTAGGGTTTAACCAAGAGAAAGTCATTGCTCTAGTAGACGATATTTTGTTAAAAACTGGCTTATTCCAACCAAACAACTCGTAATCATCTCCTTCAGGAATAACAGTTACTGTGTTGTTATAAAACCCTAAATACCCTTCTGGGCTAGTTTTAGAACCTGTTAACACATCACCATTAATTACTCTAAAGTTCTCTATAGAAACTCCGCTACCATATAAAAATGTAGAAATTTCTGATCCAATAGTAGTTGTGTAGTATTTTGGAGATTTAACTGCAGAACCTGCTAATGCAATAGTTCTTTGAGGGTTAAATTTACCTGTTAACAACAACTCACCTATTATAACTAGGTCTTGTGCATTAACTGTCCAAACTACTTCTCCTTTGTTAATAGGATCTATCTTGTTTATTTGTGTACCCACTAAACCTGCTGGATGCGGACCAGCTACTTTATGTTCTGTTACACCAGACAAACCAGACAATGGAGAGTTGCTACTACCCACAGAAATGTGCACTTGGCCAGATGTTAAAGTTGCTAATGCTGTAACAGCCGCTTGCAACTCTTTTTCTTTGCCTTGTAACACGTAATCTAAATTGGCTGCTAATGGAGCTGTTGTATACCCAGAAATAAATATAGCCTTTGGAGCCACATTAGGGTTTGCAACAACATCATACGGTCTTTGTTTTACAAAAGGCCAACAACCAGACATTAGCAACTGCGACTTTACGTCTTCTGCAGATGCGCTTGCCAAGTTTAGCGTACTGTGTTCTACTACTTCACCACTTTTATTAGCGCGTATTTTCAGCGTTAATATTTTTCTCCTTGCACCTCTTACAATTTCAACAAGCTCACCAGACACAGGAGAAACAAACTTCATTTCTTCTACATCTTTGTTGTAAAAAATAGGTTCACCTGCTTTTACAGTTGCCCCTTCTTTTACCAACATTTTTGGCATTATCCCGTGAAAATCATTAAGATTTATTGCATAAACATTGCTTAAAACCGCTTTAGAAGTAGTTTGCTCAGCGGCACCGACTAGGTTTATATTTAAGCCTTTTTTTATTCGAATGTCTTTAGACATATTATTGCAGACCTTAGGTTAACAAAATTTCGTGCAAATTTAAAGTTTTAAGCGCAAACTTCCTTGTTAAATCAGCTAAGATGTTTTTATTTATATTAATTCTAAATAAAATTTTAACACTTTTTATCCACGTAATTTTTAGGCATAACTTTTGCTTATCTTTGTGATACAATTATTATATAAATGAAACACTACTCTTTTTTACTTTTTATAATTTTAGTTAGTTTCTCTACTTACGCACAAAACGCTGTAGAAAAAGATGCTCCTAACCATATAAAATCTATTGTATTTAAAGGACCTACAGAAGATCAATTTCCTATTGCACAATTGGGAGATAAAATTTATTTAGAGTTTGATGACTTAACTGCCTCTGAAGAAGATTACTACTACAAAATATCATACTATAATTATGATTGGTCTCCTTCTACACTATCTAAATCTCAGTATTTAAGTGGCTTTGACAATCTTAGAATCACAAATTACGAAAATAGTTACAACACACTACAAGCTTACTCTAATTACCGCTTACAAATACCCAATAGCAGCATTAGTTTAAAGGTAAGTGGCAATTATATGTTAGAAATTTACAACAGCTATAATGAGCTTCAATTTTCTAGACGCTTTATAATTTACAAGGATGCTGTAGCAGTAGGCGTTAGTCCAAAAAGAACAAGAGACTTTGAGTTTCTAAACCAAAAGCAAGCCATACAAATTGCCATAAACGCAGGTAATTTTCAACTTATCAACCCAAAAAAAGAGGTTAAAGTTACAATTTTAAAAAACTACTACTGGCCTACTGCAATTACCAATTTAAAACCACAATATACAATTGGTAAGGAGTTGTTATACAAATACGACAAAGAAAGTAGTTTTTTTGGCGGTAATGAGTTTTTAAATTTTACCACAAAAGATTTACGCGCAACTAGCACTGCAATTGCACGTGTAGAGATGAAAGAATTGTACAACCACTATATGTATGCAGATCTAATTAGAGCCAACGAGCCTTATACCTATTACCCAGATATTAATGGCGACTTTGTAATTACAACGCAACAAGGTGAAGATGCCTCTAGAGAAGCAGAGTACACCAACGTACATTTTAAATTACCTTACACAGACATTATAGGATTAAATGATGTTTATGTATTTGGCAAGTTTAACAATTACGCTATTACAGATGAGAATAAAATGACTTACAATGAAAAAACCGGTTATTTAGAAGCTAAAATTACACTTAAGCAAGGTTTTTACAATTATAAATATGTTATTAAGACCGATAAAGGAGAACTAAAGCAAAATGCAATTGGAGGCAATTTTCATTTTACAGAAAACAATTATTTAGTATTGGTTTATTACAGAAATTTTGGCGACCAATATGATAGCGTTATTGGAGTTGGAAGTGGCAACTCTAGAAACATTACCAACTAACAAAAAACCAACTCCGGCTCAATGAACAGGTGTAATTGCCTGTTTGCCGAAAAAAAGTTCATTCAGCGAATATATGAAAGCTGAGTAAGGTACTTTAAATTTTACTTTTTATATTTGTATGTAGCGAATGTGTCACACTCATAGCAAGTTACACATTTCTACTTTAAAATAAGAAGAAGTATTACAACGTAATAAAGTATTCTTTTTTTAGACATAATACACAGATTGAGTATTATATTTTTTAAAGTTAAAACGTATGACTACACAAGTTACTAAAGGCATAAAAATATCAGTAAGCACCAATTTTGAAGGTACATTTTTTAAAAACTACAAAATGCACTACGCATTTGGCTACACTGTAACTATAGAAAACCTAAGCAAAGACTCTGTACAACTAACCTCTAGACACTGGGAAATTTACGACTCTTTAAATGACTTAGAAATTATGGATGGAGAAGGCGTAGTTGGCAAAAAACCAGTTTTAAACCCAGGGCAATCTCATACATACAACTCTGGCTGCCTATTAACATCTCCTATTGGCGCAATGCGCGGACACTACAATATGATAAGCTTTACAGATGGCAAAAAATTTAGAGTTTACATTCCTAGTTTTAAATTTAGCGCACCTTTTGCTTTAAATTAAAAAATACCTGTTTCTTACTTTCTAATTGTTTTAATAACGAATAGGATTTTACTACATTTGTTACAATTATTTAATTTATAAAACGTAGCACAATGGGTAAAGGATTTTTTGAAGTTCCAACCGCTTTTAACGAACCAATAAAAAGCTATGCTCCGGGAACACCAGAGCGCCAAGCTGTATTAGAGCAATACAAAGCTTATTACAACGGTAATGTAGATGTTCCTTTATATATTGGAGCAGAAGAGATAAAAACTGGTAACACAAAACCAATGTCTCCTCCGCATGATCACAAACATGTTGTAGGTCAATACCATTTAGCAGAAAAAGAACACGTAACTAAAGCTATAGAAAATGCTTTAGAATCTAGAGAAGCTTGGGCAAACCTTGCTTGGGAACAACGTGCTGCTATTTTTTTAAAGGCAGCAGAATTAATTGCTGGTCCTTACAGAGCTAAAATAAACGCTGCCACAATGATGGCACAATCTAAAACTATACACCAAGCAGAAATAGATGCTGCTTGTGAACTTATAGACTTTTTACGTTTTAACGTAGAATACATGTCTCAAATATATGCAGAGCAGCCAGATTCTGCAGAGGGTATTTGGAACCGTGTAGAATACCGACCTTTAGAAGGCTTTGTTTATGCAATTACCCCATTTAACTTTACTGCAATTGCCGGTAACCTACCTGCTAGTGCCGCTATGATGGGTAATGTTGTTTTATGGAAACCAAGTGATAGTCAAATATTTTCTGCAAAAGTAATTGTAGATATTTTTAAAGAAGCTGGTGTACCAGATGGCGTTATTAATGTTGTTTACGGAGACCCAGTTATGGTTACAGAAACTGCATTAGCTAGTCCAGATTTTTCTGGTTTACACTTTACAGGTTCTACTTATGTTTTTAAAGAACTTTGGAAGCAAATTGGTAACAACATACACAATTACAAAACCTACCCTAGAATAGTTGGCGAAACAGGAGGTAAAGATTTTATTTTAGCTCATAAAACTGCTAATCCTGCACAAGTAGCTACTGCAATTGTACGTGGCGCTTTTGAATTTCAAGGGCAAAAATGTAGTGCTGCATCTAGAGTTTATTTACCTAAATCTACTGCTGATGAAGTATTAGATTTAGTAAAAAGAGACCTAGACTCTATTAACAAGCCAGGTTCACCTGAAGATATGAGCAACTTTGTTACAGCTGTTATTCATGAAGGTTCTTTTGATAAACTTGCCAAATACATAGATGGTGCTAAGGCTGATGATAATGCAGAAATTGTAGCTGGTGGTAATTATGATAAATCTAAAGGTTACTTTATAGAACCTACTGTAATTGTAACTACAGACCCTAAATATACTACAATGGAAACTGAACTTTTTGGTCCTGTTGTAACAATTTACGTGTATGATGATAAAGATTGGAAAGAAACACTTAAGTTAGTTGATGGTACATCTGAGTATGCATTAACAGGTGCTGTATTATCTACAGACCGTTACGCTATAGAAGAAGCTACAAAAGCATTACAAAACTGTGCTGGTAACTTTTACATTAATGACAAACCAACAGGAGCTGTAGTTGGCCAACAACCATTTGGTGGTGCAAGAGCATCAGGAACCAACGACAAAGCTGGCTCTGCACAAAACTTACTACGTTGGGTTTCTCCAAGACTAATTAAGGAAACATTTGTTACACCAACAGATTATAGATATCCATTTTTAGGATAAACCTTTTTTAAATATAAATTTAAAGCCAAAACAAGCAGGTAATTATCTGTTGTTTTGGCTTTTTTATGCTTAAAAATCAAGCTCTTGCGGCATAAAATTGCTTTTTAAACAATTTTAATGTAAATTTAACGTTAAGTTAATGTAAACATATAGTTTACTTATTGTAAATTTGTATAATTAAACAGAAAGACCATGAAAGAGAGCGTTACACACACAGAAAAAAAGAGAAAAAAAATTAGCATAACCAACATATACAGCTATATGAAGAGTTATGCTAAAAATTGCAAGTATTCTTTTAACAGAATGCTTAGTATTTAAATTACCCTTTGTACTTTAAAGGTAAATAAACCACTTTTTTAGTTTCAAAAAAGTCTTCAGAAAAATGATCTGAAAGGTTGTATATCTCTGTAGTTTTATAATCTTTTAATTCTTCAGATAAATCGCCACCTTTAAGGTACAAAATACCATTACGGCGTTCATGCAAAGATTCTTTTTTAATACGCCCTTTAATCCAACGAACAAATGTGGGCATAGCGGCTACCGCTCTACTAACTATAAAATCAAACTTAGTATCTAAGTCCTCTACCCTCATATGTTTAGCGGTAACATTAGTTAATCCTAAACCGTCTACAACGTGTTGTACTACTTTTATTTTTTTGCCAATTGCATCAACTAAAGTAAATTGGGTTTCAGGAAAAAGAATTGCCAAAGGTATGCCAGGAAAACCACCACCAGTACCAACATCTAAAACAGTTGTTCCTGGTAAAAACTGCTGAAATTTAGCAATGCCAGTAGAGTGCAATACATGACGTAGATATATTTCATCTATATCTTTCCTAGAAACCACATTAATTTTTTGGTTCCAATCTGCATACAATGCTTCAAGCTGTATAAAATGTTGCTTTTGTTCTTCTGTTAAGTCTGGAAAATACTTAAAAATAATATCTGCTTTCATATATTTTATCAAAGTTTTGGCAAAAGTAAGCATTTCCATAATCATAAAAATTTCTTATTTTAAGATAATTATCATATTATAAAAAGTACTTTTGCATTATCTTTACTTAGTTTTTGTGACTATTAAAAATTTATAGATCATAAATATCAGAATAATATAAAACATCTACATATAAAACATAATCCTCAAAAAAAGTAACTATAGAGGAAATCAGAATTAAGAATTTAAAAAATATGGAAAATAAATCAATTAGATTTTCACGTAAAGACTCAGCTCAGTTTTTTAAGACTTTGAACAAACGTGTTAATACTTATTTTAAAGAAAACAACATAAAAAAAACAGGTAACTGGAAACTACACGTTAAAACAGTTATAATGTTTACGCTATTTTTAGCGCCTTACTTTTTAATATTAACCCTTGGCTTACCAATTTGGGCTAACTTACTACTTACCATTATTATGGGTGTTGGTATGGCTGGTGTTGGTATGAATGTTATGCACGATGGTAACCACGGTGCATACTCTAACAATAAATGGGTTAACAAAATAATGGGTGGCAGTATTTACATACTAGCAGGTAACGTATACAACTGGCAAGTACAACACAATGTACTGCACCATACTTACACTAACATTCATGAACATGATGAGGATTTAGAAGCTGGTAGAATTTTACGCTTTTCTAAACACGCAGAATGGCGCAAGCATCATAAATTTCAGCATTTTTACTCGGTTTTTTTATATGGCTTACTAACATTTAACTGGGCTATTACTACAGATTTTCAGCAAATGTACCGTTATATGAAACGTAATTTATCATACGGTAAAAAACCAAGTAAAATTGGCAACTGGAGTACTTTAGTAATTACAAAATTATTATACATTACTATTTGGATTGTTTTACCACTACTTTTTGCTAATGTAGCTTGGTGGCAAGTACTCCTAGGTTTCTTTATTATGCATTATGTTGCTGGTGTAATTTTGAGTGTCGTATTTCAATTAGCACATGTGGTAGATGATGCAGAAACACCATTACCAGATGAAACAGGCACAATGAAAAACACTTGGGCAATACATCAATTATTTACTACTGTAAATTTTGGGACTAAAAATAAGATTGTAAATTGGTTTACAGGTGGATTAAATCATCAGGTTGAACATCATATTTTTCCAAATATTAGTCACATTCATTACACAAATATCTCTAAAATTGTGAAACAAACGGCAAATGAATTTAATTTGCCATATAATGAATACAAAACTACTAGAAAAGCTATAATTTCGCACTTTAAACATTTAAAGGAGCTAGGAAAAAAACCTGCTTTACAGTACTAGTAAAAACAAAAAAGTATGAGCAATCACTTATCTAACAGAATTACAAACATGTCTACCTCTGCCACTTTAGCAATGGCAGCAAAAGCAAGAGAATTACGCAACGCTGGTAAAGATATTATTGGTTTAAGCTTAGGAGAACCAGATTTTAATATTCCAGATTTTATTAAAGACGCAGCTAAACAAGCTATTGATGATAACTACAGTAGTTATTCTCCTGTAGATGGTTATGCAGATTTAAAACAAGCTATTGCAAATAAGTTTAAAAGAGATAACAATTTAACATACGGACTTAACCAAATTGTGGTTAGTACAGGTGCTAAACAATCTTTAGCAAACATAGCAATGTGTATGCTTAACAAAGGAGACGAAGTAATTTTACCTGCTCCTTACTGGGTTAGCTATAGTGATATTGTTAAACTTGCAGAAGGAACTCCTGTAGAAGTAGCTACTAGTATAGATACAGATTTTAAAATGACCCCTGCTCAGCTAGAAGCAGCTATTACCCCTAACACTAAAATGATGTGGTTTAGCTCTCCTTGTAACCCAAGCGGATCTGTATACAGCAAAGAAGAGTTAGAAGGCTTAGCAGAAGTATTAAAAAAGCACCCTAATATTTATGTGGTTTCTGATGAAATTTATGAACACATAAACTTTAGAGGAGGACACGTTAGTATTGCCGGTATAGATGGTATGTATGAGCGTACCATAACAGTAAACGGTGTATCTAAAGCATTTGCAATGACAGGATGGCGTATTGGCTTTATTGGTGCTCCAGAATTTATTGCTAAAGCGTGTACTAAATTTCAAGGACAAAACACAAGTGGTGCTAATGCTATTGCACAACGCGCTACAATTGCTGCACTTGAAGCTCCCGTAAGCAAAATACAGTTTATGATAGATGAGTTTCATAAAAGAAGAGATCTTGTTTTAGAACTATTAGGACAAATAGAAGGGTTTAACTTAAATGTACCTGAAGGCGCTTTTTATGTTTTTCCAGACATCTCTGCGTTTTTTGGTAAAACTTTAAACGGTACTACTATTAACAACGCGTCAGACTTATCTATGTACTTATTAGAAAATGCAAATGTTGCTACAGTAACAGGTGAAGCTTTTGGCAATCCTAACTGTATCCGTATTTCTTATGCTGCATCAGAAAAAGAATTAAAAGAAGCTATAAGCAGAATTAAAGCTGTTTTATAATTATATACTTAAAAACTACAAAAGGGTCTTATTAGCATTTGCTATAAGACCTTTTTTTATAATTTTACTTTAAAAAATAATTATTACAATAGAGACACACATAGCGGTTACACAAAAAGAACCTATTAGGTTTCAAGACTATGGAACTGGTATTTTTACAGGTATAAGCACAAAATCTGCTTTAAAAAAAGCAATAAAAAAGGGGTTAATTTATATTGATGAAAAAAAAGCATCTACTGGAACATTTATTTATGGGTCTGAAAAAATAACCTTTAACAAACCTGAAGAAAACAACACAAAAAAGAGATTAAATTTAAAGTTAGAAGTTGTATTCCAAGACAATTACCTTGCTATTATTAATAAGCCACCAGGAATTTTAGTTAGTGGTAATACCTTTAAAACCATAGATAACGCACTAGAACAAAATATTACTAAAAGTAGTTTACCAGATGCTACCAAACCTAGACCTGTACATAGGCTAGATTTTCCCACAACCGGACTCCTTATTATTGGTAAAACCTCTGCAAGTATATTAGCATTAAACAAACTGTTTGAAAACAAAAAAATACAGAAAACCTATTTAGCAGTTACCATTGGTGAAATGTTAAAAAAAGGAACTATTAATACCAATGTAGATAACAAAGAAGCTTTTACAACTTATAACGTATTAAAAACAGTTACCTCTAACAAATTTAACTATCTAAACCTTGTTAAACTAGAACCTAAAACCGGCAGAAAACACCAATTAAGAGTACACTTATCTTCAATTAACAACCCTATTTTAGGAGATGCAAAATATGGTATTCCTGGAAAAATTATAAAAGGAAAAGGACTTTATTTACACGCATACTCTTTAGACTTTACACACCCTTTTACCAATAAAAAAATATCTGTAACTAAAGAGCCTCATAATAAATACACAAAAATTTTCCCGATGCTCTAGTTCTAAAAAGAGTTATTTTTTTTACATAAAATAATTACCTTAGCCATAAAACCAATGTAAATGCCCAACCAAGATATCAACTGCAAAAACTGCGAAAATAAATTTGACGCTAATTTTGAATATTGCCCACATTGTGGACAAAAAGTTAACGATAAACTTACGGTTGGCGTATTATTTAGCAATACAATTAAAAATTACTTTTCTGTAGATGCTCGTTTTTTTAAAAGTTTTTTTCCATTGCTTTTAAAACCTGGCTACTTACCATCTAAATTTATAGAGGGCAAGCGCCTGTTATATTTACATCCCGCACAACTCTACTTATTTTCTTCAATTGTGTTCTTCTTTTTATTTTCATTTAAAGTAAGTAAACAAGAGCGCCAAATTAGAGAAAGTGTAAAATCAGAGAAAACACTTAAGCAAACTATAGATTCTATAAAAGAGTACAATACTACCGATTCTTTAGCTGCCGCCACTGTTATAAAAAAACTAAAGCAAAGTCAAGATAAAACAGGTTTAAAAGATGAGGAATTAGCCAAGTTAGATTCTATTATTAAAGGACAAAATTATAAGGGTGATGACTTCATGACTTTTGGTTTTAACGAATCTAAAGTAGACTCTTTAATAGCTATTAACGCTCCAGACTCTTTAATAACTAAAGAAATGGGCAGAAAAGAAGATGCTGGTTATTTTACTAAAAAAGCATATACTCAAGTTTTAAAACTTTATAAAGATAATGGTAGTTTAGCAAGCATACTACACTCGTTTTATGACACTATACCAATTGCTTTATTTTTTCTGTTACCAATATTTGCTTTCATCTTAAAAATTTTATTTTTCAACAAAAATCCGTTTGCTTACCACTTGGTATTTGCTTTTTACTACTTCTCTTTCCTGTTTAGTACTTTTATAATTTTACTAATTATGAACTATATATGTTCTGGGTTTCCTGGATTTTTACAGTTTTTAATTGTGCTATCAACTTTTATATATTTATGTATTGCTGTTAAAAAGTTCTACAACCAAAGTTGGCTTTCTAGCTTTTTAAAAAGCTCATTAGCTACATTTATTTATTTTGTTATTGTTATACCAATTGCCATTACAATACTAAGCACTTTTGCTTTTTTAGCATACTAACTTATTTAGTGTTTTTTAGATACATAGTAGAATTTGCAATAATACCAATAGCAAGCCAATATGTTAGCAAAATTAACACTCCTGAGTAATTGAAAGCTTGTACAAATTTATTGTAAGCCAAAATAGCGTCTGATATTAAAAACAAACTAACAGCTATTGCTATAGTCAAAAATACACCACCCTTGTGTTTTATGTAGAGATTAATACCTTGCCAACACATAAATAAAATAAACAGAATATAAACACCAACCACAATAACCAACTCTCCTAAACCTTTATAAATAAAACTATAGTAAGCAATACCAGTTGTAAGTAAAACAACAAGTGGCCGTATGTTTAAATTAATTCCGTTTAAAGAAATAAAACTATACGCAAATAATATATGAGCCACTAAAAAAGAAGCTAACCCATAAATAAAATAGTTATTATTTAAAAGCAATGTATCTCCCAACAAGCAAAACAACAAAGCTGTTAATACAGTTATAAAATATTTTTTAGGCTTTCTTTTTCCAAATACAACAACAACAGCTATAATTAAAATAGTGGTTAAGGGTTTTAAGTAATTGTACAATTCTAGATTTTTAACATACTGACTATAAATAGCTGCAAAAGCAGATATCAATATTGCTACATTTAATATTTTTTTACCCATAAATTCTTCATTATAAAATTACTCTACCTAAATATATGCAACTTTCTTTATACAATTTTTTAAATACATTTTACACTTAATAATATTCATTAATTTAGTCCTACTTAAAAAAAATTACAATTGTGAAAATATTTCAGATTACTATTGCCATACTTTTCTCCTTATCAATATACAGCCAAAAACCTGCATATGTAATTTACAATGCAAAAGGTAAAAAAGTGAGTTATAAAAAAATGATTAAGAACCTTAACCAAAAAGATATTATTTTATTTGGAGAGTTGCACAATAATGCTATTGCCCATTGGCTAGAATTAGAGGTTACCAAAGATATACACAAGAACAAAACAGTTACACTAGGTGCAGAAATGCTAGAAGCCGATAACCAAACACAACTAACTAATTATGTTAACGGAGTAATTGACGCAAAGACTTTAGATACAGTAGCAAGACTATGGCCTAATTACAATACAGATTATGCTCCGCTAGTAAACTATGCTAAAAAAAATAAACTACACTTTATTGCCACCAACATACCTAGAAGGTACGCTAACTTAGTATACAAAAAAGGTTTTAAAAGCCTAGATACTTTAAGTGCACAAGAAAAAGAATGGATTGCTCCTTTACCTATTACTTTTGATAGTGAGTTGCCTACCTATAAAAACATTTTAAAAATGATGGGAGATCATGGCACACCAGAACTTGTTATGGCACAAGCTATAAAAGATGCTACAATGGCACATTTTATACTAAAAAATTACAAAGCCAACACAACTTTTATACACTATAATGGAGCTTACCACTCTAACAACTACGAAGGCATTTTGTGGTATTTAAAGAATGAAAATAACACCTTAAACTACGCGACAATAAGTACTGTAAACCAAGAAGACCTTACCAAACTAAAAGAAGAACATTTAAACATTGCAGATTATATTATTTGTGTTGATGCTGATATGACTACAACCTACTAAACCAAACAAAAATGACCAACCAAGAGCTTATTAAAAAGTTTTACACCTCTTTCTCTAATGCAGATGTAAATGGTATGCTTAGTTGTTACCACGACAACATTATATTTACAGATCCAGCCTTTGGCACACTAAAAGGAGACAGAGCAAAGGCAATGTGGCAAATGTTATTAAGTAAAAGTAA
The DNA here is from genome assembly GCF_000568425.1 of Cellulophaga geojensis KL-A. Classification (NCBI taxonomy): domain Bacteria; kingdom Pseudomonadati; phylum Bacteroidota; class Flavobacteriia; order Flavobacteriales; family Flavobacteriaceae; genus Cellulophaga; species Cellulophaga geojensis. The sequence continues at coordinate 20,950 of NZ_ARZX01000025.1, read as the reverse complement.
TGGCGGAACACAAATAACGTTTAACACTATTAAAACCAATAAAAACACAGGAAGTGTACACTGGAAAGCAGTATACAACTATGGCCCAAAAAAAAGAAGCGTAGTAAATAACATAACTGCAAATTTTACTTTCTTAGACGGAAAAATAATAGAACACACAGATAGCTTTAACTTATGGAAATGGTCTAAACAAGCATTAGGTATAAGTGGCTATTTATTAGGATGGTCTTCTTTTTTTAAAACTAAAATACAAACCAAAACCAATAATTTACTAGACAAGTTTATATCCTCTTCCAAAAATACGGAGTTAAAATAATAAGTACCGTAAACAACTCTAATCTACCAGCTAACATTAAAAAGGCTGTCCACCATTTTCCTAAAGCAGGTAAACTATCAAAATTAGCTAACGGATTTAAACTTCCTAAACCAGGGCCAACATTGCCCAAAGAAGTAGCTGCACCACCTATTGCAGATATAAAATCTAACCCTAAAAAACTAAGCACTAAGGCACCTATTATAAAAAGTAACATATACAATACTAAAAAAGCTATAATGTTGTATACAATTTTTTCTGGCACCATTTTATTGTTGTAACGCACAGGTATAATTGCATTTACATGTAGTGTACGTTTAAACTCTAACAATCCGTTTTTTATAATTAGCAAGTGACGCATAACTTTAATACCACCAGCTGTAGACCCTGCACAGCCACCTAAAAACATAAGTCCAAAAAAGAAAACCGTTAAAAAAGGGGTCCAACTAGTAAAATCCGCAGTTACAAAACCAGTAGTAGTAATAACAGATATTATCTGAAACAATGTATGCCTAAATGCACTTTCAGCTTCACCCAAAATCATAGGATGATAATCAGACACAGGCACTTCTGCTTTTAAATAAACTGTAACAGCAGCTATTAATGTAAAAAAGACAACAAAGCCAGTATAAAACTTAAACTCTTCATCCTTAAGCATTTTTTGTATTTTACCTTTAAAAGCAAAGTAACTTAATACAAAGTTGCTACCTGCTAAAAACATAAATAAAATAACAATGTACTGTATTAGTGGGTCGTTATTCCAATAAGCTAAACTTGCATTTTTAGTAGAAAAACCACCAGTAGACAATGTTGCTAAGGAGTGATTTATAGCATCAAAAAAAGACATTCCTGCCAGTTGTAATAATATTGTTTCTGCTACAGTATAACCTACATAAATATACCACAATCTCTTTGCGGTATCTGTAATACGTGGGTGTAATTTATCTGCACTAGGACCAGGAGATTCTGCAGAAAATAACTGCATACCACCAATACCTAAAATTGGCAAAATTGCTATAGCTAAAACAATAATACCCATACCACCAATCCAGTGAGTTAAACTTCTCCAGAAAAGAACACCTTCTGGTAAAATTTCAATATCATTTAAAATAGTTGCCCCTGTTGTTGTGTAACCAGAAACTGTTTCAAAAAAAGCATTGGTAAAACTAGGTATAGAGTCTGTAAATAAATACGGTAACACTCCAGAAATAGACATCACAATCCACCCAAATGTTACAATTAAATACCCCTCTTTTCTCTTTACTTCTTTTTTGTGCCCTTTTGTACTTAACATTGCCATAGCACCAGCTGCTAATGTTACTAATGCAGCCATAGCAATTTCTAATGTAGCACCATCTTTATAAATTGCGCTAATACCAGCAGACAAACCCATAAATCCGCCGTTGCAAAGTAGCAACAAGCCCATTATGTGAACAATAATTTTATAATTAAGCGTCATTTTACAAGAAAAGCTTTTCAATTTTAGGAATAGACCTTGGCAAACAACATACCACTACTCTATCTCCTTCTAAAATTTTAAAATCACCAAGAGCTATAATACCATCTCCGTCTCTTACAACACCACCAATGGTTGCAGACCTAGGAAAATCTAACTCCTTAATAATTTGCCCATTAACAACAGAATTTGGTTTTACAACAAACTCTAAAATTTCTGCATTAAGGTTGTTTAAACGTGTCATTGCTACAACTTCTCCACGTCTTATATGTTTAAATATATTATTAGCCGCTAATAATTTTTTATTAATTAGGGTATCTATGCCAATAGTGTGCGATAGCTGAAAATAATCCATATTTTCTACTAATGCTATAGTTTTTTTTATGTTTCTAGACTTAGCTACCAAACAAGACATAATATTGGTTTCTGAGTTAGATGTTACTGATATAAATGCATCCATAGCATCTAAATTTTCTTCCTCTAAAACCTCAACAATTCTACCATCTGCATTAATTACTAAGGCATTTGGTAAATCATCGGCAAGTTGCATTGCTCTTTCCTTGTCTTTTTCTATTAATTTAACATTAAATCTTTTTCCGCATAAATCACGAGCAGTTTTATAACCTAACTTACTACCTCCGTGAATCATTACATTTTTAATTTGTCTTTTTTCTTTACCTGTTAATTTTAAAAGATCATCTAATCCTTCTTTAGAAGTAATAAAATATACCTGATCTCCTTTCATAAACTCAGTATCACCTCTAGGGATAATAGTATACTGCGTTCCTACACGCTGTATAGCTATTGGCATAAAATTTAATTCAGGAAAAATGCGCGCTGCTTCTTTTACCATTTTACCTACAAAAGGTGCAGATTTTGGCAAGCAAACTCCAATCATAATTAGTGCTCCATCCTCAAACTCATAACTCTCATTAAAAGCAGATTGGTTTAGTAACAACTGTATTTCTGTAGCAGCTAACTCTTCTGGAGAAATTAATTCGTCTACTCCTAATTTTTCAAAATTAAGAGCCTCTTTATTCCTTATAAATTCTGTATTGGATATACGGGCAATTGTACGCTTACAGCCCAATTGCTTAGCCATAATACATAGTGTTAGGTTTGTAGTTTCTGATGACGTAACACCTATTACAAGGTCAGATTTTTCAACCTGAGCATCTTTTAAAACTGCAATAGATGTAGCATCGCCTTTTAAAACACGAATGTCTAAATGACTATCTGCGTAAGCTAAACTTTCTTTATAGGTATCTATTAAGGTAATGTCTTGCGACTCAAAAGACAATAATTTTGCCAAATGAAAACCAACCTCTCCTGCTCCTGCTATTATTATTTTCATAAATATTTTTAACTAAGCCAAAACCTACCCTAGTAAACTTTGGAGGGCAAAATTACTCAATTTTATGCAATTGACTGGTATATAGACGTAAAAACAAAAAACAACTTGCAGTATACTTTTTACACCTTATATATTTCGTTGCTAACCAGTTAACTTGCACGTTTAAATCCCTAATTTTTAAAACGTATAATACCTACATATATTACATAATGGCAGGTTTTAGCTCTTTTAAGGCTCTAAAATGCATAAAATGTAACCATTGTACTATCTTTGCAAAAAAAATAATAATGGCAGAAAAAGTTACTCCCTATAAAGATTCTAAACTTGGAAAAAAAGAACAGGTTACACAAATGTTTGATACCATTTCTAAGAATTATGATGGCTTAAACAGAGTAATTTCTTTTGGCATAGATGTTAAATGGCGTAAAAGAGTTGTAAATCTTATAAAAAGTAAAAAGCCAGAAACCATTTTAGATATTGCTACTGGTACAGGTGACCTTGCTATTAACTTAACAAAAACAGGTGCTACTAAAATTACTGGCTTAGACATTTCTCCAGGAATGTTAGAAGTAGGCAAACAAAAAGTAGCTGCAAAAAATTTAAGTAACACCATAGATATGATTATTGGTGATAGTGAAAACTTACCTTTTAGTGACAACACTTTTGATGCTATTACTGTTGCTTTTGGTGTGCGTAATTTTGAAAACTTAGACAAAGGGTTAACAGAAATTTTACGAGTATTAAAACCCAAAGGAACTTTTGTAGTTTTAGAAACTTCTGTACCTACAAAAACTCCTTTTAAACAAGGCTATAAATTTTACACCAAATACATACTACCTACTATAGGAAAACTATTTTCTAAAGACCGTACTGCATACTCTTATTTGTCTGAATCTGCATCTATTTTTCCTCATGGAGAAGAGTTCAACAATATTTTACAAAAAAATGGGTTTATATCTATAGAGAATAAGCCGCAAACTTTTGGAGTTGCATCCATTTACGTTGCATCTAAATAAGATATGAAAATCTAATGAAAAAAATTCTGTTTCTTTTTTTGTGCCTTTTTATTGCTGGCAACACTGCAAATGCTCAGTTTAATGAAGATCCTATTATAAATTTAGAATCGGAAGATTTACGTCCTTTAAACTGGGGGTATTTTTTAGGTTTTAACCAATATGATTTTAAGTTTGATTACAAAGATGACCTAGGTGATGTTTTGGTTGATAAATCTCTTGGGTTTAATGTGGGTTTAATTGGTGAACTGCGCTTAAACGAATTTTTAGATTTACGTTTTGAACCTGGACTGCACTACACAAAAAGAACATTAGGGTTTAGGGGTTTTACAGATGCTAATGATGCAATTAGAGAAATAAAAAGTACCTACATTAATTTTCCGCTTTTACTTAAAGTAAGCACAAGAAGAATTGGAAACTGGAAACCTTATATTATTGGAGGCGCATCTACATCTATGAACTTAAGCGCTAATGAAGACAGCGTAGAAGATAATAGTAGTGCTACATTTAGAATGAAAAAGAACACCTACTACTACGAAATGGGTTTTGGTATAGATTTTTACCTAGAGTACTTTAAATTTTCACCATCTATTAGAGGAGTTTTTGCTATTAATAATGAGTTAGTACCAGATGCTGACCCTAATAGCCCTTGGACAGGTAATATTAATTCTATGAAAACCAGAGGTATTTTTATAAACTTTACGTTTGAATAGTTTTTATCCTCGTCTTATTTCATTTAGCAAAATTGCAGTTGCTGTAGCTACATTTAAACTTTCTGTTGTTTTATTACCAAATTGAGGAATACTTATTTTTTTAGTAATTAATTCTTCTACCGTTTTAGATACACCGTTTGCCTCATTCCCCATTACTAAAACACCACTTTGTGCTGTAAAATCTTCTTTATAAACATTTTTACCATCCATAAAGGCACCATAAACAGGTAAATTTGTTTGCTTTAAAAAAGCTTCTAAATCTCCGTAAACTATATTAACCCTTGCTAATGAGCCCATTGTTGCTTGTATGGTTTTAGGGTTGTAGCAATCTACGGTTTGCTTAGAGCAAAATAAATTTGCAACACCAAACCAGTCACACAACCTTATTATAGTACCTAAATTACCAGGGTCACGCACATCATCAACCGCAACAAGCCAATTGTCTTCTATTATTTCTTTAGTTTTTGGCTGATAAAAAACAGCTAAGATGTTATTAGGTGTTTTTAAGGCACTAATCTTTTTTAAATCTGTTTCAGAAATTAACTCACACTTAAAAGCATTATCTTCTAAAACGGCATTGCTTGTTGTATAAATTGCATAAGGCTTTACCTTGGCATTTACCAACTCCTTTACCGTTTTTATACCTTCTACTACAAACAACTTATTTTCAGTTCGGTACTTTTTTTGCTGTAGATTTTTTATAAATTTTATTTGGCTTTTACTAACCATACAAATAATGTATTTTTGAACTCTATGAAAATGTGCTTACGTAACACAAAACATTTTGCTAAAATAAGTTTATTATTGCTAGTTATAGCAATAACATCTTGTAATGCGTTAAAAAAAGTAGAAGAAGATGAACTTTTACTAACCAAAAATACCATTACAGCAGATGGTAAAAAAATAAAAAATGAAGAAGCTTACAGTTTAATTTCTCAAAAACCAAATAGTAATTTATTAGGGTATCCTTTACGTTTAAATTTATACAATTTAGCAAAAGACAACCCAGACTCTTTATACCAAGTTTGGCTGCACAAAAAACCAAAACGTGTTGCCCGTTTAAACAAATTACTTTCTAAAAAACAGGTAGACGGTTTAGGAGAATCTTTTATTGTAAAAGGAGCTAGCCAATGGCTAAAAAATATTGGAGAATCACCAGCTATTATAGACACAACTAAAACATCTAAATCTGCCAAACTTTTAAAATCTTATTACGACAGTAAAGGATATTTTGACACAAAATCATTTTATCAAATAGATTCTAGCAACCGCAAACAACGTGCACAAATAAACTATAAATTAGAGCTTGGAGACCCTTACATTATAGATAGTATCACAAAAAACATTACATCAAAAACATTAGACTCTATTTACAAGTTAAACGCAGAAAATTCATTTTTAAAAGAAAAAGAGCAATACAATTCATCTAACTTTTATAAAGAACGAGAACGATTAACTAATTTATTTAGAAACTCTGGTATATTTAATTTTCAAGAGAGCTCTATAGAATATTTTATTCCTAGTGATAGTACTAAAAAACCTATTTCTAAAAAAATGGAGGTTGAACTACAAATTAGCAACCTAAAACAAAGAGGACAAAATAAACTTACTGCCTATAAAATTTTTAAGTTTGATACTATAAATATTTATACTGATTATTTTTTTGGAGATGATGTCTCTAAAATGAAATCTATCACCTATGATAATTACACTCTTTTTTATAAAGACAAGTTAAAGTATAAACCTAAAGCAATTACAAATGCTATTTTTATAAAAAAGGATAGTGTTTATAAAGAAATAAATAAGTCTAGGACCTACAAACAAATAAGCAACTTAAATACTTTTAAATACCCAAACATTACGTTTGATACTTTAAGCAATAGGCTTAAAACTAACATATACTTATCTCCTTTAAAAAAATACACATTAGAAACTAATATTGAAGGCACACACTCTAACATACAAAGGTTAGGTGCTGCGCTTAGTACATCTTTAAACATAAAAAATGTTTTTGGCGGTGCAGAAACACTTAGTATATCTGCACGTGGATCTGTTGGTGTTTTAAGTGAAGTTAACAACCCAAATGAAAACTCTGTTTCTGAAATTGGGGCTGATGTAAACTTAACTGTACCAAGAATTTGGATGCCATTTAAAACAAAGAAAATTATACCTCCTTATATGTTACCACAAACAAGAATGGTAATTGGTACAAATTTTCAGAAAAATATTGGTTTAGATAAGCAAAACTTTAACACTATTTTAGGGTACAACTGGTCTCCTACACAATTTAAAAAAAACTCTTTAGAGTTAATTAATATACAATTTATTAGAAACCTTAACCCAAATAGGTTTTATAATGTATACCAAAGCACCTACAAAAGGTTAGATGATGTAGCAGATGATTACCAAGATGATCCCGCATTAAGCGAGTTTTTTGAAACATCTGAGAACGATTCTGACCCAAAACTAATAATTCCTACTGGTACAAGTGGCTTTATAGACCAAGTTTTAAACCAAGGTTTAATACCTACCACATCAGACAACTACAAAGAAGTTAGAAGTATAGATGAAAGAGAAAAAAGATTAACTGAAAACAACCTTATTTTCTCTACAAGTTTCTCTTATTCTAAAGACAGTAGAAAGGGTGTTAATGACAATGACTTTCATCAATTTAAAATTAAGGTAGAAAGCGCAGGAAACTTACTTTCTCTTATATCCGGAATTACAAAATTTAATGAGAATGAAGACGGACACAAAGAAATATTTGGTGTTCCTTTCTCCCAGTACATAAAAACAGATTTTGACTATATAAAACACTGGAGTTTTCCGTCTCAAAATGTTTTAGCTTTTAGAGGTTTCTTAGGTTTAGCAGTACCTTACGGCAACTCTAATAGTGTACCATTTGCCAAAAGTTACTTTGCAGGTGGCTCTAATGACAACCGTGCATGGAACGCCTATTCATTAGGTCCAGGTAGCACACAATCTTTAAACGATTTTAATGAGGCCAACCTAAAAATTGCTGCAAATTTAGAATTTAGATTTCCTATTGCGGGTAGTATAAAAGGAGCTTTATTTGCAGATGCCGGTAACATTTGGAACGTTTTTGATAACGAAGAAAACGAAGATGCAATTTTTAAAGACTTTAATTCTTTAGAAGAAATTGCACTAGGCACTGGCTTTGGTTTAAGGTATGATTTTTCATACTTTGTACTGCGTTTAGATACGGGTTTTAAAACATACAATCCAGAGTTAGAAGCGTCAAAAAGATGGTTTAACGACTATAATTTTAGCAATGCAACAATTAACATTGGTGTTAATTATCCTTTTTAACCCTAAATATTTTATTACTTTTGCTATGTTAATCTAATAAAATACCAACACATAAAGTATGGCTCATAACATTAAACCAGGAGTTGCTACAGGCGACCAAGTACAAGAAATTTTTAACTACGCAAAAGAAAAAGGCTTTGCCTTACCTGCTGTTAACGTAATTGGATCTGACACTATAAACAGTGTTTTAGAAACTGCAGCTAGCTTAAACGCTCCTGTAATTATTCAGTTCTCTAATGGAGGCGCACAATTTAACGCTGGTAAAGGATTGTCTAATGAAAACCAAAAAGCTGCTATTGCTGGTGCAGTTGCAGGTGCTAAACACGTTCATGAATTAGCAAAAGCTTATGGTGCAACTGTTATTTTACATACAGACCACTGCGCTAAAAAATTATTACCTTGGATTGATGGTTTACTAGATGCTAGTGAAAAACATTATGCAGAAACTGGTAAATCTTTATTTAGCTCACATATGATAGATTTATCTGAAGAGCCAATTGAAGAAAATATTGAAATTTGTAAAGAATATCTTGCTAGAATGGCAAAAATGGATATGACTTTAGAAATAGAATTAGGTATAACTGGAGGTGAAGAAGACGGTGTAGATAATACAGATGTAGATGATTCTAAACTTTACACACAACCAGAAGAAGTTGCATATGCTTACGAAGAGTTATCTAAAGTAAGCCCTAAGTTTACAATTGCAGCTGCATTTGGTAATGTACACGGTGTTTACAAACCAGGTAATGTAAAATTAACTCCAAAAATTTTATTAAATTCACAAGAGTATATCTCTAAAAAATACAATGTAGAAGAAAACCATATAGACTTTGTTTTTCACGGAGGATCTGGTTCTACTTTAGAAGAAATTAGAGAAGCTATAGGATACGGAGTAATAAAAATGAATATTGATACAGATTTACAATATGCATTTTTAGAAGGTGTAAGAGATTATGTAATGGGTAAAAAAGACTATTTACAATCACAAATAGGAAACCCAGAAGGTGCAGATGTACCAAATAAAAAGTTTTACGATCCGAGAGTTTGGCTTCGTGAAGGAGAAAAAACGTTTAGTACACGTTTAAAGAAAGCATTTGAGGATCTTAATAATGTAAACACATTATAACAAACAGATCCCCACTTAACTTAATATTATTTTATGTCGGCTTGGTTTAAAAGAAAAGAAAAAGGAATACAGACAGCTACAGAAGAGAAAAAAGACACACCTAAAGGATTGTGGTACAAATCTCCAACAGGTAAAATTGTTGAGTCTGAAGTTTTAGCAAAGAATTTTTACGTTAGTCCAGAAGATGACTACCACGTAAGAATAGGAAGTAAGGAATATTTTGAAATACTTTTTGACGATAATAAGTTTAAAGAATTAGACGAGAAATTAACTTCTAAAGATCCTTTAAAGTTTGAAGACACTAAAAAGTATGTAGACCGCTTAAAAGCTGCTGAGAAAAAAACAGGATTAAATGACGCTGTTAGAACCGCTATTGGAAAATCTAATGGTAGTGATATAGTTATTGCCTGTATGGATTTTAGCTTTATTGGCGGCTCTATGGGTAGTGTTGTTGGCGAAAAAATAGCAAGAGCTATAGATTTTGCTATTAAAAAGAATGTTCCTTTTATGATGATTTCAAAATCTGGAGGAGCACGTATGATGGAGGCTGCATTATCCTTAATGCAACTAGCAAAAACATCTGTTAAGTTAGCACAACTTGCAGAGGCTGGCTTACCATACATATCTTTATGTACAGACCCAACTACGGGTGGTACAACAGCATCTTACGCAATGTTAGGAGATATTAACATATCTGAACCTGGAGCCTTAATTGGCTTTGCAGGTCCTAGAATTGTAAAAGACACTACTGGTAAAGACCTTCCTGAAGGTTTTCAGTCTGCAGAATTTTTAAAAGAACACGGGTTTTTAGATTTTATTACACACAGAAGAGATTTAAAACAAAAAATAAATCTTTATCTAGATTTAATTCAGAACAAACCTGTTCGTAAACATAAACCTATGTCTGCGTAAGCAACATTATTTTATAATTTTACAACCCTTGATTTATTATTATCAAGGGTTGTTTTTATTAGCAACATATCCAATTAAAGTAAAAATAGTATTCGCACAAAAAAATCTACACAGGTTAAGCTAAAGTGTAATAAATAAATTGTATATTTGCGGCTTGATTGAAAACCAATCACATACATAAAAATCATTAAATAAATATTGGAATGTATTTAACAAAAGAAGTAAAAGCCGAAATCTTTAAGAAATACGGTAAAAACGAAAACGATTCTGGTACTGCAGAAGCACAAATTGCTTTGTTCACACACAGAATTAACCACTTAACAGGTCACTTAAGAAATAATCATAAAGATTATAACACAGAGCGTTCTCTAGTTAAATTGGTAGGTAAAAGAAGAAGTCTTTTAGATTACTTAATCAAAAAAGATATTGTACGTTACCGTGCTATTATTAAAGAATTAGGTATTAGAAAATAATACATAAAGGGAAAGCAATGCTTTCCCTTTTTTTATACTAGTTAATTTATAATATTTATCTTAGCTAAAATTACAAAGACCTTGTTTTAGTACAAGGCAAAATTAAAAGCTTATTTATAGTTTTTCATTGGTCAACACAACAACACAACACCTCGCCCAACAAGGCGTAAGACCATTGTTTAACAAGCCTTAAAATTATAAGGCTTTAAAAAAAATTTATGATTCCAAAAGTATTTAAAGAGGTCATAGACCTTGGGGACGGTAGAGAAATCTCTATTGAAACCGGAAAATTAGCAAAACAGGCCCACGGTTCTGTTGTTGTTCAATCTGGAAATTGTATGTTACTATGTACGTTAGTTTCTAACTACAAACAAAGTGATGTAGATTTTCTTCCTTTAACGGTAGATTACCGTGAAAAATTTGCTTCTGCAGGTCGTTATCCTGGTGGTTTCTTCAAAAGAGAAGCAAGACCTAGTGATGGTGAAGTATTAACTATGCGTTTAGTAGACCGTGTTTTACGTCCACTTTTCCCAAAAGATTACCACGCAGAAACTCAAGTTATGATACAGTTAATGTCTCATGATGAAAATGTAATGCCTGATGCTATGGCTGGTTTAGCAGCATCTGCAGCAATACAATTATCTGATGTACCTTTTGAAACTCCTATCTCTGAAGCTAGAGTTGGTCGTATTAATGGTGAATTCATCATTAACCCAACCAGAGCTCAATTAGAAGAATCTGACATTGATATGATGATTGGTGCTTCTGCAGACTCTGTAATGATGGTTGAGGGTGAAATGCTTGAAATTTCTGAAGAAGAAATGGCAGAGGCAATTAAATTTGCTCACGAAGCAATTAAAGTACAATGTGCTGCTCAAGTAAAATTAGCAGAAGCTTTTGGTAAAAAAGAAACACGTGAGTATGAGCCAGAAAGAGAAGATGAAGATTTAGCTAAGAAAATTTATGATATGGCATATGATAAAGTATATGCTGTAGCTAAAGCAGGCTCTTCTAAACACGAAAGAAGCACTGCTTTTGGTGAAATAAAAGAAGAAATAAAAGCTACTTTTTCTGAAGAAGAATTAGCAGACTATGGAGACTTAGTTTCAAAATACTACGCTAAAGCAGAAAAAGCTGCAATACGTAACTTAACTTTAGATGAAGGTTTACGTTTAGATGGTCGTAAGACTGATGAAATTAGACCAATTTGGTGTGAGGTAGATTACCTACCATCTACACACGGTTCTTCTATTTTTACACGTGGAGAAACTCAAGCATTAGCAACAGTTACTTTAGGAACTTCTAGAGAAGCTAACCAAATAGATATGCCATCTTACGAAGGTGAGGAGCGTTTTTATTTACACTACAACTTCCCTCCTTTTTCTACTGGTGAGGCTCGTCCTTTAAGAGGTACTTCTCGTCGTGAGGTTGGTCACGGTAACTTAGCACAACGTGCATTAAAAAATATGGTTCCCGCAGATTGCCCTTACACTGTTCGTGTAGTATCTGAGGTGTTAGAGTCTAACGGTTCTTCTTCTATGGCAACTGTTTGTGCTGGTACAATGGCATTAATGGATGCTGGTGTGCAACTTATTAAGCCAGTTTCTGGTATTGCAATGGGATTAATTTCTGATGCAGAAACAGGTAAATACGCTGTATTATCAGATATTTTAGGTGATGAAGATCATTTAGGTGATATGGACTTTAAGGTAACAGGTACTGCAGACGGTATTACTGCTTGCCAAATGGATATTAAAGTAAAAGGACTTTCTTATGAAATTCTTGTAAATGCTTTAAAACAAGCACGTGAAGGACGTTTACACATTTTAGGTAAATTAACAGATACTATTTCTGCTCCTGCAAGTGATGTTAAATCTCACTCTCCAAAAATGATTACCAGAAGAATTCCTAACGAATTTATTGGTGCATTAATTGGCCCAGGTGGTAAAGTTATTCAAGAGCTTCAGAAAGAAACAGGTACTACTATTGTAATTAATGAAGACCCTGAAACAGAAGAAGGTGTTGTTGAAATTTTAGGTACTGGACAAGATGGTATAGATGCTGTTTTAGCTAAAATAGATTCGCTATTATTTAAACCAGAAAAAGGTAGTGTTTACGAAGTTAAAGTAATTAAAATGTTAGATTTTGGTGCTGTTGTAGAATATACAGAGGCTCCTGGAAACGAGGTTTTATTACACGTATCTGAGTTAGCATGGGAACGCACAGAAAATGTAACCGATGTTGTAAATATGGGAGACGTTTTTGACGTAAAATATTTTGGCGTAGATCCTAGAACGCGTAAAGAAAAAGTATCTAGAAAAGCTTTATTACCTAAACCAGAAGGTTATGTAGAAAGAGCTCCTAGAGAAAATAAAGGACGAGATAATAAAGGTAGAGATAATCGTGGTCGTGACAATCGTGGTCGTGACAATCGTCGTGATGATCGTAAACCAAGAGAAAACAAAAAAGAAGATTAATTTATAATTTTCTTAAAATTATTAAGCCCAGCAATATTAAATTGCTGGGCTTTCTTTTTAGTTAAAAGAGGCTTTTAAAAAATTACTATTAACTAATTGTAAATCTAAAATAATAGTACTTTAGCTTTTTAAATAAAATGAAACACAAAATGAAAACAAAAAGAACACTAACCGTAATTACCCTTATTACTATTTGCACCCTGTTACAATCTTGCTATGTTGCAAAAAAGTCTGATGATTTTTTTGGAATTGAAACATCTACCAAAAACACATTATACCTTATAGATGTTTCTGGAAGTATGGAAGGTATTGATGAAGGCTCTGTAAAAGACCAAGTAGTAAGAGAAGTAGGCAACAAAGCTGGTAATCAAGTTAGCAAAGCTATTGGTGGTAAAATTGGCTCTATTTTAGGGAAACAAGTTACTAAAGAAGCTACCAAGCTTGGCGCTGTAAAACGTAAATTAATACCTGCAATAAAAGGACTTCCTGATGGAAAAAAATTCTTAGTTTTTTCTTTTAATAATAATGTTACAAAACAAGCTACAGAATTTAGAGTAGCTAGCAATACTACCAGAACATCATCTAACATATTTGTTCAAAATCTAAAAGCTAGTGGAGGAACTAATACTTTAGAAGGGTTATTAGAAGCATTATCTACAGCAGATGTTCAAGAAATTGTATTAATGAGTGATGGTCTTCCTAACAGCGGACCCAAAGCTGTTTTAGAAGAAATTAAAAAAGTAAATACTAGCAATATTATTATACATACTATTGCTTTTGGTGAAGATGCAGATTTAGATTTTATGAGAACACTAGCTCAAGAAAATAATGGTACATTTATTACTTCAAAAATGTAATATTACTTTACAGCAGCATAACTGTAATCTACTAAAAATTTTAAAAAACAATAAAAAAAGTCCAAAAATTAATATTTTTGGGCTTTTTTTTATCTAAAAACGCATTTTTTTGTCAAAAACCGACATTTTTTACCGACAGTATGTCACCTTTGTTTTGCTTTAAAAAAATTTCAATTTAAAATATTGCAAGCTTTTTACATATAGCTTAACAACATCATAATCTATAGACGTATGATTATCAAATTAATGATTTCCTAAAATTAGACTTTAATATCTGGACTCTTGCATAATACTTGTGCCACTTAATGTATATAAAACAATATATACAAAAAATGAAAGTATTAGTAATTGGTGCAGGTAATATGGGGTTAACATACTCAGAAGGTATGTCCAAATCTCCACTTCTAAATAAGCATAAACTTAGAATTTACGACACCGATCCAAAAAAAATTGAAACACTTAGAGAAAACCCAGCATTTAATGTTTTTGACAATTTAGAAGATTGTCTTCCACAATCAGACTTGGTTTTTATTGCTGTTAAACCTTATCATAGTGATGATTTATTTTCTAAAATGAAAACTATGCTAAACAACCAGCAAATAATTGTATCCTTAATGGCAGGCGTTACAATACAATCTATTAAAGATCGTCTAAACACAACAAAAGTAATACGCACAATGCCAAATTTACCAGCACAGGTTGGTAAGGGTGTTACATCGTATACAGAGTCTAAAGATGTATCTAAAATAGAACTCCTAATGGTTCGTAATTTACTAGATACTACAGGAACATCTATACATGTTAAAACAGAAAATTTTATAGATGCATCTACAGGAATCTCAGGAAGTGGTCCTGCATATGTTTTTTACTTTATGCAATCTATGCTAGAAGCCGCTTTAAAAATGGGCTTTTCTGAGTACGACTCTAAAGTTCTTGTTAGTAGTACTTTTGAAGGCGCTATAGAGCTTTTTAACCAAAATGATATTTCTCCAAAAAAATGGATAGACCGCGTTGCATCTAAAGGTGGTACCACACAAGCTGCTATAGATTCTATGGAAGACAACAACGTAAAACAGCTTATACAAGATGCCGCATATGCTGCATTTAATAGAGCTATAGAAATGGGTAAAGAAAAGTAAAAATGGAAATTAAAAGAGTAGTTGTAAAAGTAGGTACTAACGTTCTTACAAATAAAGATAACAGAATTTTAGGTCCAATTTTAAAAGAACTTGTACGACAAATATCTGTTTTATATGAAAGAGATATTATGGTTGTACTAGTTTCATCTGGCTCTGCTATAGCAGGAAAAGAAATTTTAGGAGAGACTAATATTACTGACAAATCTACTAGAAGACAGGTATATTCTTCCGTTGGACAGCCAAGACTAATGAGGCACTATTACAGTCTTTTTAGCGATTATGGTATGCGTTGCGCCCAAGTTTTAGCAACTAAAAGAGATTTTGATTTGGGTGTACATAGAGATAATATGATCAATTGTTATGAAGGTTTACTATCTGAAGGCATAATACCAATTGCCAATGAAGATGATGCCGTTTCTGTAACAATGTCTATGTTTTCTGATAATGATGAATTAGCAAGTTTAGTTGCAGAGTTAATTGATGCAGACAGACTTATTATTTTATCTGATACAGATGGCTTATACACTGGGCATCCTGATGATGAAAACTCTAAAAAAATTAGTGAGGTTACTTATGACCAAGATGTAGAAAAATATGTAAAAGCCAGTGGCAAAAAAGAAGGCGAAGGCCGTGGCGGTATGGCATCTAAATTAAAAATAGCAAAAAGTACCGCTAAAAAAGAGATTCCTACTTACATAGCAAATGGAAAAAAACAAAATGTTATTGTAGATATTATTGATAATAAAAAGATAGGAACAAAATTTATTCATTAAAATAAAAATATATGAAATTATTAAGCTCCAAAATAAAAAATAACGTTCTAGAATCAATGATTAAAATTATTGACAATGACAGAGATAAAATTCTAGAAGCGAATAAAAAAGACATTGAAGCTTTTAACAAAGAAGATCAGGCATTATTAGACCGTTTAATTGTTAACAACAGTAAAATAGACGGTATGATAAAAGCTATAGTAGAAGTAAAACAACAAGAAGACCCCGTTGGCAAAGAAATATCTAATCTAACTTTAGATAGTGGTCTAGTGGTTACCAACAAAACAGCTCCATTTGGAACCATTCTTATTATATATGAATCTAGACCAGATGTTACTATTGAAGCTGCTGTTTTAGCCTTTAAAGCTAACAACAAAATTTTACTAAAAGGTGGTAAAGAAGCACTGCATAGTAATACAATTTTAGAAAAATGTTGGCATAGAGCTTTAGAAGAAAATAATGTTTCTAAAGACTGGATAAAACTATTGCATTTACAAAGAGAAGAAACGCAAGAGTTTTTAAAAAATCCTCCGGAAAAGCTAGATTTAATTGTTCCTAGAGGTGGTGAGCGTTTAATTAAATTTGTAAAAGATAATGCTAGTTGCGCTGTACTTGTAAGCGGCCGTGGCAACAACTTTTTGTATGTAGCCCAAGATGCAGATTGGACCAAAACAATTAATGTTATTGTTAATGCAAAAACGCATAAAATATCGGGCTGTAATGCGTTAGATAAAGTGCTAATAAATAAAAACATTAATGATTACGAAGCTAAAGTAAAAGAACTAGAAATAGTTTTAAAACAACTTAATGTTAGCATAGTTACAGATAATAATATAGCCAACTTAATACCAGAAAATGAAAAAATTACCGCTGATGATATTTGGTATCAAGAGTTTTTAGCTCTCAAAATTCTTATAGCAGAAGTTAGTGGTATTGACGATGCAATAGAAAAAATTAATACTTATTCTGGCGGACACTCTGCTTCAATTTTAACAGAGGACACTAAAAAAGCAACAACATTTATGCAACAGGTAGATAGTGCTGCGGTTTACCACAATGCATCTACTAGGTTTACAGATGGTGGACAAATGGGAGTGGGTGCTGAACTAGCTATTAGTACAGATAAACTACACCACAGAGGTCCACTTGGCTTAAAACAATTGGTTACAAATAAATATTATGTATTTGGAGACGGGCACATAAGAGAGTAAGTAAAAACTGGTTTATTTTACTTCAAAAAAAGAGACTATTTCTAAGCTTAGAAATAGTCTCTTTTTTATTTTCATCAAATAGCTAACACTACCAAATTCTCTGTTATTTAACAAATTGTTAACAATTTGAACTTAAAGCCATACTTTTTCTTAAGATATTCATAAATAAAAAATTCTAAAAATCTAAAATAGCATTCAGTTCGTAAAACTAACAGAGAACAGAGTTAAAAACTATAAAATTATGAACACTATACCTATGCTATTAAAAACTTCATATCAAAAGACTGCAACAATTTTTCAAGATTTTAAAATGTCTGTAGACGAAAAAGTAAGCGCCTCTAAAGAAAATAATTCTTTGGCTATATTAGTTTTAGCAACAACCTTTTTACTGTTATTAGGTTCTATTTACTATATGGTAACTTTTCAAAACGATTTTCTTCAGTTTAACCAAAACAGAACAAACTCTACTTTTGGTTTAATTTTTATGGTTATTGCTACTACATTATTGGTATTTAAAGTTGCCTTTTTTCTTTTTGTATTATATAGATATTTTAAATATAAACCTATAGCATCTGTTTCTGATGATAAGTTACCAAGAGTAACTGTTATTGTACCTGCTTACAATGAAGGCAAACAAGTACATGACACTTTAGTTAGTTTAATAAATAGCGATTTCCCTAAAGAAAAATTACAATTAATATCTATTGATGATGGTAGTGCTGATGACACTTGGGATTGGATGAAAAAAGCCAAACAACGACTAGGAGAAAGTGTAGAAATTTACCAACAGCCAGAGAATAAAGGCAAAAGACACGCATTATACCGTGGTTTTAATTTAGGAACTGGAGATGTTTTTGTTACTGTAGATAGTGACTCTATAGTAGACGCAGATACTCTACGTAATTTAGTTAGTCCGTTTGTTGTTAATGAAAAAGTTGGTGCCGTAGCTGGTAATATTAGAGTTTTAAACAAAGCAAAAGCATTAATCCCTAAAATGCTAGACGTAAGTTTTGTTTTAAGTTTTGAGTTTGTGCGTTCTGCAGAGAGTACATTAAATTCAGTTTTATGCACACCTGGTGCTTTAGCAGCATACCGTAGCTCTGCTGTTTTTAAAGTATTACCTAAGTGGATAAACCAAACCTTTATGGGAAAACCTTCAGATATTGGTGAAGACAGAGCTATGACAAATATGATTTTAAAAGAAGGCAATCACGTGCTTTTTCAAAGAAATGCAAATGCATATACTAATGTTCCAGAAAAATACAAAGGCCTATATAAAATGTTTATTAGATGGGGAAGAAGTAATGTACGTGAAAATATAGAAATGGCTAAATACGTATTTACAAACTTTAGAAAAGAATCTAAAGCTGGTTCTAGATTATTATTTATAAACCAATCTTTAAAAATAATAATGAGTTACCCATTTTTATTATTTATGCTATTTTTTGTAGCCACTCACCCACTATTATTTTTAACATCTACACTTTTTAGTATTTTAATATTATCTACATTTTCTGTAATATTTTATTCTAACAAATACAAGCCGCAAGAGTCTTTATGGGCATACACTTATAGCATACTATACACATTTGGTTTATTCTGGATTACTCCTTATGCCATAGCAACAGCAAGCAGAAGAGGATGGTTAACACGTGGGTTGGCAGAAAAAAAATAAATTATATTACATATTATCATTAAAAAAAAGCGGGTATCAAATTTATACCTGCTTTTTTTATATCTAATAATGAAGCTATTAAATTAAAATTGAAATATTTTTTAAGGTTATTTACTTTATTTCGACTAAATAATCAGAAAAAGATAAATTTAACATTAATAAAATGTAACATTTCTTGTTTTTCTACGTATAAGTATATGCAGCCCTTTAGTTGCGCGTAAATTATATATTAAATGAGACAGCTTAAAATTACAAAACAGGTTACCAACAGGGAAACCGCATCGCTAGATAAATATTTACAAGAAATTGGTAAGGTAGACTTAATTACTGCCGATGAAGAAGTAGAATTAGCACAGCGAATTAAAGCGGGAGACCAAGTAGCCTTAGAAAAATTAACTAAAGCCAACCTTAGGTTCGTAGTTTCTGTTGCTAAGCAATACCAAAATCAGGGTTTAACATTACCAGATTTAATTAATGAAGGTAATTTAGGTCTTATAAAAGCTGCGCAACGTTTTGATGAAACTCGTGGATTTAAATTTATCTCTTATGCTGTTTGGTGGATTCGTCAATCTATATTACAAGCATTAGCAGAACAATCTCGTATTGTACGTTTACCTCTTAACAAAATTGGATCTATAAACAAAATTAATAAAACTTTTGCTTTTCTAGAGCAAGCACATGAGCGTAAGCCATCTGCAGAGGAAATTGCAAAGGAATTAGATATGACCATTGAAGACGTTAAGCAGTCTCTAAAAAATTCTGGCCGTCACGTATCTATGGATGCTCCATTAATTGATGGTGAAGATTCTAACCTTTATGATGTTTTACGTAGTGGCGAGTCTCCTAATCCAGACAGAGAATTATTAATTGAATCTTTACGCACTGAAATAGAACGTGCTTTAGAAACATTAACACCTAGGGAAGCAGACGTTATCCGTTTATACTTTGGTTTAGCAGAACAACACTCTATGACTTTAGAAGAAATTGGAGAAACTTTTGATTTAACTAGAGAAAGAGTAAGACAAATTAAAGAAAAAGCAATTAGAAGACTTAAACACACTTCTAGAAGCAAAATTTTAAAAACATATCTTGGATAAACCATAACGGTTTAGAAGCGCAAATCATTTTTTTAACAACACATAACAACAGTTGTTGTGTTTTTGGTATAAAAATTGTAATTTGTGAACTGTAACAACAGTTTATCATGACTGTTCGTTTTTTGATTGATGAATGAACTCCGGCTGATTACCGGAGTTTTTCAATTTATACACCTAACATAGAGTTAACTAACCAAAAGAACTCGTTTGCTCATTTCTACTTTTCTTGTTTTATAGTTTAATTTAAGTTTATTATAAATTAAACTATAAAACCTATGAAAAAAGCAATTATACTTCTAGCTATTATAATACAATCTTGCAACAACAAAGCAACTAAAAAACACGTAATTAATAGCAACACAGAACAAGAAAAAAGTAATTCTGTTAATAAAGAAATTGCAGATTTACCATTACAGATAGATTCTATAACCTCACAAATACTAATACATCCTATTATTTCTATAAGTGCAAATTCTAAAAACTACTTAAATAGAAGTTCTTATAAGAATGATAATATTACAAACGATAGAATTATCCACCATAATGACGTAATCACTGGAAATATCGTTAATTTGAAGTTTCAAGCTATAAACTCCAATAAGCTAATTTCATTATCCTCTAAAGATATACTAATTAACAATATTACTTTTTTAAGAGACACATACAAAAAAACAACTAAAGAAATTTTACTATACTCAGTAATAGACACAGATACAAATAATGACAAACAAATAAATCAGAAAGACCAATCTACGCTATATATAAGCTATATAGATGGTAGTTATTTTAAACGAATATCAATAACCAACAAAGATATTATACACCATTATAAATTTACTTTAGATAATCAAAAGTTATATTTTAACACATTAGTAAACACTAATAAAGACAATACATTAAACACACAAGACAGTATTTACTACGGATATATAGACTTGTTAAGCAATAATTTAAACATTATACCATACACACCCATATAAAACACCAAAAGCCCTAGGAAATATTTTCTAGGGCTTTTTTGTATGTATTAG
>NZ_ARZX01000024.1:0-60706 GCF_000568425.1 Cellulophaga geojensis KL-A | reverse complement strand
TAACTCTGGTGCTGTTACTTTTTTTGAGTAAAAACTATAAATAGCCACAACACTAAGCTTTATAGCGTTAATCTAGTAAAAAGGCAAACGTATAAATCTCTATCATTAGTTAAAAAGGCAATTGTTTTGTCTTAATTAGCTATTTGGTAGAGATTTTATTTGTTCTTAAGTAAAAACATCTGCCGTAAAATAATACCTTTGCAGTGCAAATAAGTAACTATGAGTAATATTAGAATAACAAAACAGTTTAGTTTTGAAACCGGTCACGCATTATATGGTTATGATGGAAAATGTAGAAATGTACACGGACATAGTTATAAATTATCTGTTACCGTAATTGGGGCTCCAATAGCAGATAATACTAATGTAAAATGGGGAATGGTTATAGACTTTGGCGATCTTAAAAAAATAGTTAAAGAAGAAATTGTAGATGTGTATGACCATGCTACGGTTTTTAATAAAAACACACCACATATAGAGTTGGCAAATGAGTTAATGCAAAGAGGGCACAGTGTAATACTTGCAGATTACCAACCAACTAGTGAAAATATGGTGATAGATTTTGCTGCAAAAATTAAAGCCAGATTGCCAGAAAACATTAGTTTGCACTCATTAAAACTGCAAGAAACAGACTCTTCTTTTGCAGAATGGTACGCGGCAGATAACTAAAAAAATCTGTTTACGTATCTTTACTAGCAATGAAAAAAATTACAATTCCTAAAGGTAAAAAAGTATACTTTGCAAGTGACAACCACTTGGGTGCGCCTACTATGGCAGAAAGCAAGCCAAGAGAGAAAAAGTTTGTTGCTTGGTTAGATAAGGCTAAAGAAGATGCTGCTGCAATTTTTTTGTTAGGAGATTTATTCGATTTTTGGTTTGAGTATAAAACTGTAGTGCCTAAAGGTTTTACAAGGACCTTAGGTAAACTTGCAGAGCTTACTGATGCTGGCATACCTGTGTATTATTTTGTAGGTAATCATGATCTTTGGATGGATGGTTATTTTGAGGAAGAATTAAACATACCAGTTTACCACACACCTCAGCAATTTTTATTTAACAATACGTCATTTTTTATTGGTCACGGAGATGGTCTAGGACCACATGATAAGGGGTACAAAAGAATGAAAAAGGTGTTTACAAATCCTGTTTCTAAATGGTTTTACAGGTGGTTGCACCCAGATATTGGGGTATCTTTAGCTCAATATTTTTCAGTAAAAAACAAAGCAATTTCAGGTGATGATGATGTAAAGTTTTTAGGAGAAGATAATGAGTGGTTGGTGCAATATGCAAAACGCAAATTAGAAACCAAACATTATGATTATTTTGTTTTTGGACACCGCCATTTACCAATGACTATAGACCTAAACGGAAAATCTACCTACATTAACCTTGGTGACTGGATTGGTTACTATACCTACGCAGTTTTTAATGGCGAACAACTAAGTTTAGAAAAGTTAGAAAATTAATTTTCTAGCATCTTAAACTCTACCCTTCTGTTTTGTGTACGGCCTTCTTCAGTAGTGTTATCAGCTACAGGTTTGCTACTGCCATATCCTATCCATTTTACACGGTTTTCATCAATTCCGCTATCAATTAAATAGCTCGCCACTGCTTTAGCACGTTGGTTACTAAGTTCTAAGTTACGTTCTTTAGAACCAACAGCATCGGTGTGCCCGTAAATCTCTATAGAAAGCTTGTTGTTGTTGCGTAAAATTGTAGTTAATACATTTATTTCTTCTTCAGAAGCAGTTAGTAAATCAGCCTTATTAAACTCAAATAAAACATTTTTAAACGTGTATACTTTATTGCGCTCTATTTTTGGTGTAGCATCTGCTTTTTGTGGTACAGTTTCAGCATACAAAGGAGGCAATTCTCGGTCTTTTGCTTCAACACTAACATCATCTATGTAATAGTATGAGAAATCTTTTTCGTTTACCTCAGAGACTTTCATTTTTTGGGTTCTACTATTGCTAGCAAAATTTCCAATGGTAAAATTAGTTTCGTATCCTTTAGCGGTAAAAGGAATGTAAACTTGCATCCAAATTTGTTTGCTCTTATAAAAAATAGGATCTGGTTGCATATAATGGTCGTACACTAAACCATTAATTTTAGACAGTGTTTTGTGTGTAACTAAGGTTTTTTTGCTGTTTGTTATAGTAGAGCCAGCAATAGGTTTGTTGCTAAAAACAATACTAAAATCAGAAATTGCAAGCGTAGCATAATCCGCTAAGCTTACATAAAAGGTAACAATATATTTTTTGTCTTTTTCTAGTTTTTCATTTAAAGAGCCTTGTATATATTCTCTATAATCTTTATTAGAGTATGTAAAAATGCCAGCGTAAGCAAAACCGCTACGAGCTATTTGTTTGCCGTTGTGGTTAAAAAAACCAACAGTTCTACTACAAGAATTTAAGTAATCTGTAGTGCCTTGTAGTGTAGACCAATCTACTACATTGTTTGTAAACCTGCCAATGTCTTCTGGGCAATGTTTATAATCTTCAAAACTAGAGTTTTTAACAAGGTTTTGTGCAGCTCCAAATGCACCAATAAATATGGCAAAGCATACTGTATATAATGTTCTCATTTTTTATAGGTTGATAACTGTTTCTTTAGGTACTACAGTAAAGAATTTGCCAGCTTTTATCATATAGTAAACGTAAACAAATAGGATTTTATTTTGTTAAAAGAATAGAATATTAAAGCAAAATTATTCTTCTTTTTGGTGCTCTTCTACATCCTTGCTAAGGTCTAATTTTCTAAAGCTAGGAGAAAAAATAGCAGTGGCACCAACGGTAATCAACGTCATTGTTCCGCCAAAAACCACTGCGGTTACAGTACCCATTAATTTAGCTGTAAGTCCGCTTTCAAAAGCACCAAGCTCATTAGAAGAGCCTACAAACATAGAATTTACAGAGGCTACTCTGCCACGCATATGATCTGGTGTTTTTAATTGTAAAATAGTTTGCCTTATAATCATAGACACACCGTCTACAGCACCACTAAAAAATAAGGCAGCAACAGACACCCAAAAATAGGTAGACAATCCAAAAACAATTATACAAATACCAAAAGCAAATACAGCAAGTAGTAGTTTTTTACCAGCAAATTTGTGTAGCGGAAAACGGGTAGACATTAACATCATTAACGCTGCGCCAACAGCTGGCGCGGCTCTTAATACTCCAAAGCCTTCTGAGCCTACTTGTAAAATATCTTGTGCAAAAACAGGTAATAGAGCAACAGCGCCACCAAATAGTACGGCAATCATATCTAAAGTTAATGCGCCTAATACAGCTTTAGTTTTAAAAACAAAGGTTAGTCCTTCTTTTAAACTCTTAAAAACTGGCTCGCCTATTTTAGGATTAAGAATGGGTTTTTTAGGAATTTTCAGTAATACAATTAAAGCAAATAACGAAAACCCAAAAATTACACACATAGACCAGTGAACACCAATCCAACTTATAAAAAAGCCAGCTAAAGCAGGACCTAAAACAGATGCCATTTGCCAAGTAGTACTACTCCACGTAGCAGCATTTGGGTATATTTTTTTTGGAACAATTAAGGCAATTAACGAAAAAATAGTAGGGCCTAAAAACGCACGCGCCAAGCCGCCTAAAAAAACTAAAAAATAGGTAGTGTATAAAATTGTCTTGGTAGTAGTTTGTGCTATAACACTTGGCATACTAATAACAAATAAGCCAAAGCTAATTACAGAAAAACCTAAAATGCATTTAATTAAAAGGTTTCTTTTTTCTTTTTGGTCTACAATATGCCCTGCAAATAGAGCCATAGACACTGCAGGAATAACCTCCATAAGTCCAATTATACCTAACAAAAGCGGATCTTTAGTTAAGGAGTACACTTGCCACTCTATAACTATAAATTGCATAGACCACGCAAATACCATAGCAAACCTAACTAGTAAAAAAGTATTAAATTCTTTGTAGCGTAGTGCTGCGTACGGATCCATTTTATAACTGTTTAGTTAGTGTAAATGTATTACAATTAACAAAGAGTTACTAAACTTAATTGTTACAGATGTCACTTAAAAAATTATCTATGTTTAACTGAAAAATAGTGCCCTCTATTAAGTCTTTTATCGCTGTTAACTCATTAACGCTAACAGCCAAACTAACTTGTGGTACTGGTGTTTCTAATAACATAGCTCTGCACGATTTTTTTTTAGCGCAACAACTGCAAACGGCATTAGAGTTCATAGTGTTTTGTACATGCTCTGCAAAACGTATTAACTCTTTATGAGTAAGTAAAAAACCAGTATCTCTAAACACTACTTGTATTTTACTTCGGTAATTTTTAGTCTCTTTTTTCCAATGAAAGGCAATTCCAAAATCATTATAATAAATAGCGTCTATGTCTCTCATAATCGTATAGGTTAAAGAAGTTTTTTATTGTTTAATTTCTGAATAGTTTCTAGCACATCTTTAACCGCAATTGTCATACTTTTTGCAGAAATAGTTGCACCAGAAATAGCGTCTACATTTTCACCATACACTGGTTTTTTGTTTACAGATAAACCAATAAATTGTTTTAGCCAACGCTGTGCTCCTATTTGCCTGCCGTGGTCTTCTCTGTAAATTAAAACCTTTGTTTTTTTAATGCTTAAATCCTTGTTTACAAACACCACATAGTCAAATACATTTTTCATACTATTTGCTTGTCCAACGTATGCGTAACCTAGCAACTCTGCATCTGTGTTAATTTTAAAAACATAATCTTTAGGCGGAATCACATCACTTGTGATTCCGCTTAAACTAAAAGATTCTGTACCGTAAGCAAAGCTTATAGCTGCATCTACTTTTTTTTGTAATTTTTCTGGTAGTTGAGGGGTAGTAAACGCCAGTAACAAAAATGTAAAAGCAATACATAGTAGGGTAGTTCTTTTATTTTCCTGGTGCATTTTCTGTTGTTTTGGTTGATGCAAATTTTTGTATTAAAGCAAGGATTTCTTTTTCGTTAGCATTCTTTTTTTCTAACTCATAAAAATGCATAAATAATGGTTTTTTATCTACAGCTTTAGCAAGTTCTATTTCACTGTTTTTAGTGTATACTTTATTCCAAGCAGATCTAACTTTTGCCCAAAATTTCTTATTATTTTTCCACCAATCTTTTGCAGCTTTACATTGCTCATCTGGTACTCTTACATAGGTGTTATATCCTTTTTCTTGAGCTAAAAGGACGTCTTTTTTTCCGGTTTCTCTAATAATTTTATCATTGTCTTGTTCGTGTAACCAGCCATAATCTGTAATTTCTTGGCGGTTACCTCTTGCCATAACATTGTAATCACTTCTTTTAGAGTATTCTCTTCTTGGTAATGGAGAATCTGATTTGTTTTCCCAGTAATTTTTGCCATCTGCATGTATCCAAGTTGCAGATCCAGAGTATCTAGGGCTATCATCTACTTGGTAAACCAATTGTGTCCATTGTCCTTTTACTTCATTTTCCGGTAACTCTGTAAATACCCACTTGTTGTCTTTATCGTAATGAAAAACACGATTGTTTTCATACAACCAATCTTGCCTCCAATGCTTAATTACCATAGTATCTTTTATAACCAATAGGTGCTGTATAGACAGTTTGTTGTTTTCATCTTCAATTAACTCTGCCCATTCTAAAGCTCCAGAGGTGTAATCTAAATGCTTTTCATAATCAATTTCTGGTGCAAAAGTTTCTGTATACTTAAAATTCACTTTAAAACAACCACACATATCTTTAATAGATTCTTTGTCTAATTGTTTTTTGTCTTGTGCAACTCCTTGCAAACTAAAGCCAACTATTACTATGGCTAAAAAAAGTACTTTTTTCATAATTGTGTATTTGTATGTAATGTCTGTTTTGTTCCTACAAAAATATTAAATTTATTTAGATTGATTAAAAATAACATATATATTTGTCGAAAATTATTAGGAATGATTCTAAATAGTAAATATTTATCTATTTATTTTATGCTTTTTTTCTCTGTTTTTGTGTTCTCACAAGAGTTAAAAAAAGACTCAATAAACTTAAATAAGTTAGAAGAGGTAGTTGTTACTGGACAGTATAATCCGCAATCAATAAAAAAATCGGTACATAATGTTATTGTAATAAACAGAGAGCAAATAGAAAACCAGGCAGCCAATAATTTGGCAGATATATTAAACTTTAATTTAAACCTAACAATAGTTCCTAATGGGCAAACAGGAAAATCTACAATTTCTTTTTTTGGTTTAGATGCACAATACTTCAATATTTTGGTTGACAATATTCCTCTTGTTAGCGACAGCGGACTAGGTAATAATATAGATTTAACACAAATAAATCTTGATGACGTTGAGCGTATTGAAATTGTAGAAGGAGCAATGGGAGTTGAGTATGGAGCTAATGCTGTTTCTGGAGTTATTAATATTATCACCAAAAAATCTAGTGATAGTGATTGGAAAGTACAAGCAATTTTACAAGAAGAAACAATTAGTGATGAGTATGCTTGGTTTAATAAAGGTAAGCACATACAAGGACTAAATATTGGTCATAATATAAACAACAACTGGTATACTAGATTAGGAGTAAATAGAAATCAATTTGCAGGTTTTTATAATGGCAGGCAAGGTAAAAACTATTATAAAAATGATGGTTTAAGAGGGTATGATTGGTTGCCTAAAACACAAATAAACACTAACGCATTATTAAATTATACTAAAAATAACTTTAAGCTTTTTTATAAGTTTGAATACCTAAATGAAGTTGTTAATTACTATGATGCAGCTGTTAGAGCTAATATAGATACACAATCGCAAACTAGTAACCCGTCTGCAACAGATAGAATTTTTACAACCAATAGATTTGTTAATAATTTAAGTGTAAACGGAAGATTAAATTCTGGCGCTAATTACAAGGCTTCTGCATCTTATCAAAAACAAAAGCGCAACCTAAATGAGTTTAATAATTATATAATTACAAACCAGAGAAGTAATGAAACTGATGAGGTTTACCAATCTAGTAGTGTGTTTTTCTCTAAAGGAAGTATTAACAACCTAATTAAAAGTGATTCTTATAATTTTCAATTGGGTTATGAATCTCGTTTTATTAAAGGTTTTGATACCCAGGCTTCTGGAGAGGTAACAGAGCAAGACAAAGAACAGTCTCAAAGTAATTATGCAGTATTTGGATCTTCAGAAATAAATGCTTTAGATAAAATTCTTTTACGACCTGGTTTACGCTATGAATACAATTCAATTTTTAAATCAAAACTTTTAGGTTCTTTAAGCGCACGCTACCTTATAAAAAATGGGTTTGAGTTAAGAGCAAACCTAGGGAACTCCTACCGTACACCAAATTTTGAAGAATTGTACTATTATTTTGTAGATAGCAATCATGATGTTAGAGGTAATGAAAATTTGAAGCCAGAAAACGGTTTTACGTCTTTTTTAAATTTAAAAAAACGTAGCTGGATTAAAAATACGTCGCTTTTAAACACATTAAAATTTACCTATATAGACGTAAAAGATAAAATTGATTTAGCCATTGTAAACCAAACGCCATTACAGTATCAATACATAAATATTAATGAGTATAAGTTGTGGGGTGTAACATTAGATAATAGCTTAAAAACAGATAATTGGACGCTTAATTTAGGTGCTACAATACAAGGTATTTCTCAGGTTGCTAATGATGAGGCAAACTCAGGAGATAAATTCCTTTATTCTTTTCAATTAAATACAAGCAGTACATACCAGATAGAAAAATGGAGTACAGCAGTAACTGTACTTTTAAAACACACGGGAGAACAACAAAACTATAGCGCTACAGGAACTGATGCTAACGGAAACCCAACGTTTTCCAAAACAACTACCAATGCTTACAATTGGGTAGATGCCTCATTTAAAAAATCTTTTTTAGAGAATACTTTTCAGGTTACTCTAGGAGCCAGAAACTTATTAGATGTTACTACTGTAGATGTTAATGGCCCTGTAGGAGAGGGAACTCATTCTTCTGCTAGCAATGGTATTTTACTTGGTTACGGACGATCTTATTACTTAAAACTATTATATAACCTTAAATTTTAAAATTACAATTATGTTAAACAAATTTTTAACTATTACACTATGTGCTACAGTTATAGCTTTTACTAGCTGTAGTAAGGATGACGAGCCTGGCGAAGCTATTAAAGTTGTTATAGAAGGAGCGTCAATAGCTCCAAATGTAGGAGGACCAAACGAGCCAAACCAAGTATATGTAGATTTAAGTGCCAATACATCTTCAGTAGTACAAAGAGATACTTGGGATTTAGGATTTTTCTCTGGTGAAAATTTTAGAGTAGTGCTTAATGGTTCAATATATATGGCAACAGCTAAACTTTCTGTTATAGATATTGATGCTATAAACTCCACTTCACAAGAAATTAAAGATTTACAGCCACAGGTAGCTATTGGTACTTTTGATCCTGCAAATTCTGAATTTGTTGATGCCCCAGATGGTAACATTTTAGAAACTGCTTTAGATGAAATTTCTAGTACAGATGCCAATAACTCAGTATACCTTGTAAACTTAGGTTTTAAAGTTGGTACAGAAGTTCCTGGTACAGGTAGTGTTGCTGTTAGTGGAGAGTCTAGAGGCTGGAAAAAAATTAGAATTCTAAGAAATGGTAGTAATTATGTTTTACAATATGCAGATTTAGATGATACAACACATAAAGAAGTAGCCATTTCTAAAAATGGCGACCATAATTTTACATTTTTTAGTTTTGATACAGAGACAGAAGTTACTGTTGAACCAGAAAAAGAGAATTGGGATTTAAATTTTACTGTTTTCACTAATGAGATAGAAGGTTATGGGTCTTATGGGTATTCTGATTTTGTGGTTAATAACGCAAAAGCCAATGCACAAGTATATATGATAGATACAGAAGTTGAAACCGATTTAAATTATGACAACTTTACGTTAGCAAATGTTGATGCTTCTAAATTTATTAATGACCAAAGAGGTGTAGGAAGTAGTTGGAGAAATGGTGGTGGACCAGGCGCTCTACCTTCTTTAAAAGATAATGTTTTTTATGTGATGTCTGATACCGACGGAAACCTATACAAAATTAAGTTTTTAGCACTTACAAATGCAGATGGTGAACGTGGTCACCCAGAGTTTGTGTATTCATTATTAAAGTAAAAGAATAAACAATTATTTACCCCTAATAAAGGAGTTAATAGCAAAGTTAAGTTTTGAGTTAGTTTTTTTCTAAAAAGTCCAAGCATTTAATTTGTGTTTGGGCTTTTTTATCTAATATCCCTAAGTTTTAATTGTAAGCTAACAACCCCTTGCCACTCATTTTCGTCTAAAGAAAAAACAGCGCTAAAAGGCTTTTTGTTTTGTACTAAAGGCAATTTATTACCTAAATTAAAACCAATAGCTCCAATTGGGCTAGAACCGTTTTGTACAGCAGCTAATTTTAAATGCGCTTTTTCTTGCCCTACGCCTTTGGCATAACCTGTGTCTTGTAGGTTTTCTGCCATAAATACAGGCGACATATTACCAGGGCCAAAAGGTTCCATTTGTTTAATAATTCGCATTAATTTTGGACTTATTTCATTAAAATTAAGCTCTGCATCTATAGTAATTTCAGGAGTTAAAAGGTTGGGGTCTATAGTTTTTGTAACAACTTTTTCAAATTCTTTTTTAAACCCATCATACTGTGCTTCAGATAAGGTTAAACCAGCAGCATATTTATGGCCTCCAAATTGTTCTATGTGGTCTGCACAAGCTTCAAGTGCATTGTAAACATCAAAACCTTTTACAGAGCGTGCAGATGCAGCTAGTTTTTCGCCACTTTTAGTGAAAACTAAAGTAGGTCTGTAATACGTTTCTGTTAGTCTAGATGCTACAATGCCAATAACACCTTTGTGCCAATTTTCATTATAAACTACAGAGGTAAAATGTTTTTCTTCTTTGTTATCTGTAATTTGTACTAAAGCTTCTTTGGTAATTTCTTGGTCTAGTTCTCGCCTATCTGCATTGTACTGTTCAATGGCAGCAGCAAATTCTTCTGCCTGCTCCAAATTTGTTTCGGTTAGTAAATTAACAGCGTGCAAACCGTGTACCATACGCCCTGCAGCATTTATACGAGGTGCAATTACAAAAACAACATCTGTAATGGTAAGTACATCTTTTTTTATCTGATTTATAATAGCTTTAAAACCAGCTCTAGGCGTACTATTAATAACCTGTAATCCATAATAGGCAAGCACCCTATTTTCGCCAGTAATAGGGACAATATCTGCACCAATTGCTGTAGCAACCAAGTCTAAATAAGGTACTAAATCCTCTATAGTTTGCCCTCTTTTGCTACCTAAAGCTTGTATCAATTTAAAACCAACACCACAACCACAAAGCTCATCATACGGGTAATTGCAATCGTTCCTTTTGGCATCTAAAACAGCAACAGCATTTGGTAACGTAGCACCAGGTCTGTGGTGGTCACAAATAATAAAATCTACACCTTTTTCTTTTGCATAAGCAACTTTATCTACCGCTTTTACACCACAATCTAATGCAATAATTAGACTAATATCATTATCATCTGCATAGTCAATACCGGCATAAGACACACCATAACCTTCTTTATATCTATCCGGAATATAAGTAGTAACATTAGGGTAGTAACTTTGTAAATAAGATGATACTAACGCAACAGAAGTTGTGCCATCTACATCATAATCGCCAAAAACCATAATATTTTCTTCATTGGCAATAGCTTGCTCTATACGAGCAATAGCCAAATCCATATCTTTTAATAAATATGGGTCGTGTAAATCTGATAGTTGTGGTCTAAAGTATTTTTTAGCCTCTTCAAAAGTTGTTATACCGCGTTGTAGTAATAGTTTAGCCACAATTTCATCAACCTGCAATGCATTTTGTAGTTCGGCTACTTTAGCAGCATCAGGTTTAGGTTTTATGGTCCAGCGCATGTAGTGTTTTTTGTATTTAAGAGTTAAGATGCAAGAGTCAAGATAAAAGAACTTTAAACTTATTTTTTTTGAACTTTAGTTTATAATCTTCAACAGTTAATTTAAGCGTGATGAAAAATAGTTTTAATATCTAATGTTGCAAAACGTCTAAACATTTCCATAACACCACAGTATTTTTCAACTGATAAATCTACCGCACGTTGCAATTTTTTTTCATCTAAATTACTGCCGTGAAAATGGTATTCTATAGTAACAGCATCATAATACTTAGGGTGCTCATCTGTTAAGTTTGCAATAGTTTCAATTGTAAACTCATCTACATCTAACTTCATTTTTTTCATTAAAGATGCAACGTCTAAACCAGAACAACCTGCTAAGCCAGCAAGCATAAGCGCTTTAGGTCTGTAACCTTGCCCGTCACCACCATCTTCTTTGGCAATATCTATAGTTAAGTTATTCCCAGACGGGTTGTTACTTTCAAAAGCCATGTTGCCCAACCATTTGGTTGTAATATGATTTGTTGTACTCATAATTTTTTTTCGTTTCTTGTAGATTCAAAAATACAACTAAATATAAAAATAACTATGGCTTTAGTAAACCCTTTAGATCCTAATCACGATTCTGAAACAAAAGAATTGGCAGAATTTTTTAATGAGACCTTAGGCTTTTGTCCTAATTCTGTTTTAACAATGCAGCACAGACCAGCAATATCCAAGGCTTTTATAAACTTAAATAAAGCTGTTATGGCTAATGAGGGTAATGTAACATCTGCATTAAAACGTATGATTGCTTGGGTTAGTAGTAACGCTACTGGTTGTAGATATTGCCAAGCACATGCTATTAGAGCAGCAGAACGTTACGGAGCAGAGCAAGAGCAGTTAGATAATATTTGGGAGTACAGAACTCACGCTGCTTTTTCTGATGCAGAACGTGCAGCCCTAGATTTTTCTTTAGCAGCATCTCAAGTGCCAAATGCTGTAAATGCAGAAATTAAAGAGAATTTATACAAGTATTGGAACGAAGGTGAAATTGTAGAAATGTTAGGTGTTATTTCTTTATTTGGATATTTAAATAGATGGAATGACTCTATGGGAACTTCTATTGAAGAAGGCGCTGTAGAAAGTGGAAATCAATATTTAGGTAAACACGGTTGGGAAGAAGGTAAACACAACGGAAGTGCTTACTAAAAAGAAACCCGCATACTATTTATAAGCCCTGCCATTTTGGTGGGGTTTTATTGTTTTAGATTGATGTCCTATTTGCTTGTAACAGTAAGTTCACCATCATTAGGAATGGCATATTCTTCACAAGAATTTTTAATTTCGTTGTAGCGTTTAGGGGAAACATCTAACCAGAAATCATCACCAAAAAGATTAAAAAAGTACCTGTTATCAACGTGCTTTTGATACATACTTTCCATCTTATAATTGTTTTTTGTAGTGGTGGAGTTTGTAACAGAATCGGTAACAGTTATAGGGTAGTTGTTTTTATTTACGTAGTGTATATAAATAGTGTCTTTACAAAACAAAAAGTTTTTAGGTTCTCCGCTGCCCAAACTCCAGTTAACATCTGGTTCATGTAGTAAAACATTGTATTTGTAGGTGTGCGTAGTACCGTAATTTGTGCCTGTTAATATACCTATAGATGTTTTGTCTTTATTGGTTTTAAAAACAGTTAATCGCATACCATTTGGTAAAACCGAGCTTTTTTCGGTAGTACTTTCTTGTGTATTGCTTTTACAACTTAATATGCTTACACTAAAAGCAAATAATATGGTATAGTTAATTGCTTTAAAATTGATTTTCATCTTTATTTTTTTATTAAAGCTTCAGTATCAAAAGCTAAGCCGCTAAAACCAGTTTTTATAAAATTTCTAATGTTTAAGTGTCCGTTTCCCTCCGGGTCTTGTAACACATCTTTTCTATAGTAATCTCCAAAACAAGCCAAAGTTTCTTCTTTGGATAATTCTTGTTTTAAAGCAAAAGCAAACAATTTACAAGAACCAGAGTTTTCACCCTCTTTATTCTCTAAGCTGCCATTTTTAAAAGCAGTTGGTGTAAAGGTGTAATTATCTTCAATAACCTGCATTGTATCTGTAAAAGCAATAGTAGTTGGGTTGTTTTTTAGTTTTTCTTTAAATTGATCTAAAGTCATATGGTAAAAGTATAATTGATTTTTAATATGTTTATCCCGTTTTACAGTGAAAAAATAAGAAGGGAAGCTCTTACCTTTTTAGCTCAGCAATGCAATGTTCTGCAGTTAGCTTTATTGTTGCTTGGGCATTAACAATGGTAGTATTTATGGATGATGTGCTAGTAACCATATCTAAAGTTGATTTAATAGCTTTAGTATACCAATTTTGCCAAGCATTTATAATGTTTATTTGTGTTTGTAGTTTACCTCCTTTTGCTAATGCTAGCTTTCCTTGTTTTAGCTCTTCGTTTAGGCGAGTAATAGCAGCTTTTTCAATATCAGAAATAATAATTTTTGCGGTATGTTTATTTGCGTTTAAAAGAGTATAAGCACTAATTAAAGCTGCTGTGCCTACGTTTTTAAGTGTAGTTTTAGAAACCTTATCTAGTCTGTCATTATCTGTGTGATAAAATTGATCTGTAAAATGCCAAAATAATACTCCAGGAATATCTGCAGCTAAAAACGGGGTATGGTCACTACCGCCTTCATAAGGATTTGTATTTACCTCCCAGTTTGTACGTTTGCCTTGTTCTTTAAATATTTTTAGTACAAAATCATTTAAATAATGTGGTTTCATTTGTTCTAAAGACAAAACGCTGCCGCCCCATTCTGTATGTTTATCGTTTCCTCTTGTCCAAATTGCACTTGGATCTGGCATTTTTTCAATTAAAAACGAACCTCCTGTAATAGCGGTATTTTCGCCAACCATATCTAAACTAATTCCCCATTTTATATTTTTAGCTCTTGCTTTATCTTCTTGCACATACCTTCTGGTAGATACAATTTCATCTCCCCATAAAAAGGTTAATGTTCTTTTTGGGCTTAATTTACCTTCTTTAATAAATTTTGCTGTTAATGTGGCCATCTCTAAAGCAACGCCAACACCTGTAGCATTATCGTTTGCACCAGGTTCTTGTACGTGTGCGCTATATACAAGTCTTTGTTCTGGGGCAACTGCTCCTTTAATATCTGCAACTAACGTTAATTCTGTAGATGGGTAAATGTTGGTTTTAATATTTGCAGTAACAATTACTTTTTCTTTTTGCAATTTCTTTTTAAGTCTTTGTCTGGCGTCGTAAGACAGTGCTATTGCCCAGCCTTTAACATCTTTATTTTGTGGTATAGACCTAAACTGTATAGATGTTGTGTTTTTTTCTGGTTGTAAATAGCTTGGGTTGCTGTATGATAATATTCCTGCTGCGCCACCTTTAACTACGGCAGTATTAAAAACTCTAGCCGGACTAGTTTCTACAAAAACAATTTTACCTTTTACGTTAGTATCTTTTAGTTTAGAAACATCTGCAATATAAATCACCTCTGCTGTTACACCTTTTTTTGGTGTGCTGTAAGAGTTTAAAGCAATCATATTACTATTGGTGCTATTTTGCAATAAAGGCAATTTTTCACCTTGTATTGTTAGGCTAGCAGCTACAGATTCCCAAGTAGGTTTTTTTAATGGCCTTTCTTCTATTCTATAAGTTAAAATGGTAGAGCTATTCGCCTTTTCTTCTTTAATAAAACCAGCCTTTTCTAGCTCTTCAGCAACTTTATGTATGCTTTTGTTAAAACCAGTATTACCTACTACACGCCAATACTTTTCTACAAAGGCGGTAGTGTTGTAAGCTAAGTCTCCTGTAAACTCATTAACAACTAATTTGCTATAGTCTACAGTAGTATTTTTTGTTTCTACTTTGTTTGTAATA
Source organism: Cellulophaga geojensis KL-A (assembly GCF_000568425.1). Taxonomy (NCBI): domain Bacteria; kingdom Pseudomonadati; phylum Bacteroidota; class Flavobacteriia; order Flavobacteriales; family Flavobacteriaceae; genus Cellulophaga; species Cellulophaga geojensis. Next base: position 45,861 of record NZ_ARZX01000024.1, on the reverse strand, counting down.
GTAGTTGTAGGTCTAGTTTTGCAAGCTGTAAAAGCTATAAAGATTAGGAGTGATATAATTTTTTTATACATACAAATGAGACTTACAGGTTTTTTGGTTTTATTTTTTACCACCAACAATAATCACAATTTCCCCTTTAGGAGGTTTTGCTGTGTAGTGTTCTAAAACTTCTTGTGCAGTACCACGTATTGTTTCTTCAAACATTTTAGTAAGTTCCCTAGAAACAGAAACGGGCCTGTCTGTGCCAAAATATTCCACAAAATGTCCTAAAGTTTTAATAAGCTTGTGTGGCGACTCATAAAAAATAATAGTTCTGGTTTCTTCAGCCAATAGCTTTAAACGTGTTTGTCTTCCTTTTTTAACGGGTAAAAAACCCTCAAAAACAAATTTATCATTAGGTAATCCGCTATTAACCAGTGCTGGCACAAAAGCTGTAGCTCCTGGTAGGCAGTCTACCTCTAAATTATTTTCTACACAAGCACGAGTTAATAAAAAACCAGGATCTGATATGGCAGGAGTTCCTGCATCAGAAATTAAAGCAATATTTTCTCCTGCTTGTATGCGTTTAACAATGCCGTCTACCGTTTTATGCTCGTTATGCATATGGTGGCTGTGCATTTGCGTGTCTATCTCAAAATGATGTAATAGTTTTCCGCTAGTACGTGTGTCTTCAGCTAAAATTAAATCTACTTCTTTTAAAACTTTAATAGCTCTAAAAGTAATATCCTCTAAGTTACCAATTGGTGTTGGTACCAAATATAATTTTCCCATTGTAAAAAGTATAATTAAGGTCTTTGGTTTTTACCAAAGTAGTAAGATAGTGCAGCACCTACAAAGGCTATAGCAGCAAATAGGTAACCACCATTATCTGTAATATAATGTGCGGCAAATGCCATTGTTGTATTTAGGAAAAAACCAAAGTAAGCCCACTCTTTAAGTGTTTTAGAAAAATTACCCCAAATAGCTACTAAGCCCAAAATTTTAGCAATTGCTAGTGGGTATATCAAATATGTAGGGTAGCCTAAGTGTGTAAAATACCCAGATATGGCATTGTGGTTAAAAAAATAGTTGTAAACAGAAAAGCACATAATTGCAGTAAGCAATAATGTGCCAATCCAATAAAGTATTTTAGTACTATTCATAAAAAAGTTTTATGCAAATTTACGTTCAATAATTGCCATAAAACGTTCTTCATACTCTTCTTTTCCTATCCAATTGTTATAATCTGGTTTTACCATATTATTTATAAATGAAACAGAACGCTCCTCGGTATCTATAGTACTAAGCTGAGACAATACTCTTTGGTAATCTTCATTACTATTATTAAATAGGTGTTTTACAAAAGCAAGTCTGTCATTTAAACCAATTTTTATTTCTCCATTTACAATTTTACTTGCTGTTTTTTCTTGTGTAGCAGCAGTTTTAGTATCTGGTACAAAAAGTTCTTGGTCGTTTTTAGCGTACTCAGGTTTTTGTGCAAACTCATTAAGCATATCATCTGTAGGTATTGGCTCACCCATTTCTGGCATCATATCCATAATGGTATTAATCCCAGGAGTAATAATATCTTCTTGGTGAGGATTACTTTCTGGTACAGATGTATTCTCATAAATTACAGCGTTTGCTAATTTTTCAAATTTTTCTGCAATAATATTTTTTGTAACATCTACTTCTACGTCGTGTAATTTTTCTTCAATAAATTTTAGTACTGCTAATTTCTCATATAACTCTTTAGCAGTTTCATATAAATCAGAAATATTATCTAATTCATTGGAAGTTAGTATGTCCGTAGACATTTTCATTAATTCTTGTTTTAATTTTTCCTTCATCTCCCTAATATTTTAAAACCTTATCTGGTTAAAATTTTCAATAATTTTAATCGATCTACTAAATAAGAACGAAAAACGCTTTATTTTCGTCTAAAAATACAAAATGTTTCTTGAAAATACGGTTAACCCCAAAGAACAATTTGGCTGGATAGAGGTTATTTGCGGATCTATGTTCTCTGGTAAGACAGAAGAATTAATTAGAAGACTTAAACGTGCGCAGTTTGCAAAGCAAAAAGTTGAAATTTTTAAGCCTATTGTAGATACGCGCTACCATGAAGAAATGGTAGTGTCTCATGATGCTAATGAAATAAGGTCTACGCCTGTGCCTGCTGCTGCAAATATACGGTTGTTGGCAGATGGTTGTGATGTTGTAGGTATAGATGAAGCTCAGTTTTTTGATGACGAAATTGTTACAGTTTGTAATGATTTAGCTAACAAAGGCATACGTGTTTTGGTAGCAGGTTTAGATATGGACTTTAAAGGAAATCCATTTGGGCCAATGCCAGCCTTAATGGCTACAGCCGAGTATGTAACTAAAGTGCATGCAATTTGTACACGTACGGGTAACTTAGCCAATTATAGTTTTAGAAAATCTAATAATGATAATTTAGTAATGCTAGGTGAAACCGAAGAGTATGAGCCACTAAGTAGAGCAGCATATTACAAAGCAATGCTTAAAGAAAAGGTAAAAACTATAGACGTAGACGCAGAGCAAATAAAAGACCCAAAAAAAGATAGTAATGCCTAAGGCAACAGAAACTGTTCTAGAAATTAACTTAAATTATTTAGAGCAAAACTACAAATACCTAAAATCTAAACTAGCACCAAACACAATGTTTTTGGCTGTGGTTAAAGCATTTGCATATGGTAGTGATCAAGTGCAAATTGCCAAAAAAATTACAGAACTAGGAGCAGATTATTTAGCTGTTGCATATACTAGTGAAGGTGTTGCAATACGCAAAGCAGGCATACAAACACCTATATTAGTACTGCATCCGCAAGAAGTAAATTTTGAAGAAATTGTGGCTTATAATTTAGAGCCAAGTATTTATTCTGCCAGAATTTTAGATCAGTTTATAAAATATACTTCATCAATAAATAAAGAAGATTATCCTGTACATTTAAAATTTAATACAGGATTAAATAGGTTGGGTTTTTTAAAGGCTGATGTGCCACAAATTGTTCAAAAAATACAAGAAACAACAACAATTAAAGTTGCTTCTGCTTTTTCTCATATGGCAGCGTCAGAAGATTTAACAGAAAAAGAGTTTACAGAGCAGCAAATACAAAAGTTTAAAAGTATAAGTAACACACTAGATGGTTTACTTGGCTATTCACCTATAAAACACATGTGCAATACATCTGGTATTTTAAATTATCCAGACGCTCACTTTAATATGGTACGTAGTGGTATAGGGTTGTATGGTTTTGGTAACGATGCAAAGTATGATGTGTATTTAAAACCAATAGCTAGTTTAAAAACAGTAATTTCTCAGTTGCATAACCTAGACCCAAACCAAAGCGTAGGGTATAATATGGCATACAAAGCCACCCATAAAATGGTAACAGCAACACTACCTTTAGGTCACGCAGATGGTATTTATAGAATTTATGGCAACCAAAAAGGATTTGTATTTATTAACGGCAAAAAAGCACCAATAGTTGGCAATACCTGTATGGATATGATTATGGTAGACGTAACCAATATAAACTGTAAAGAAGGCGATGAGGTTATTGTTTTTAATGAAGTGCATACTGCAGATGCATTAGCTACAGCAGCAGGTACAATCTCTTATGAATTGGTAACGGGAATATCACAGCGTGTTAACCGAGTTTTTATTTTTTAAGATAATTTTAAGAAACTGTAATTTTTAGTATATTGCAGGTATTAACTAAATAAATACACTAAACATGTTTAAAGAATTTAAGAATTTTATTATGACTGGCAACGTTATAGACTTAGCGGTTGCAGTATTATTGGCAGGTGCAATGGGGCTTGTAGTTAGCGGTTTCGTTAGCGATATTATGATGCCTCTTGTAGGTCACTTCTCTGGAGGAATTGATTTTGCAGATATGAAAGTTGTTCTAGATGAAGCAGTAGTTGCTACAGATGGTACTGTTACTAAGCCAGAAAACGCAATATTATATGGTAAATGGATTAATGCTATAATTAACCTTATTATTGTTGGTTTTGTGTTGTTCTTAATCGTAAAAGCTTACAACAAAACAAAAACTCCTCCGGCTCCAGCTGCACCAGCAGGACCAACACAAGAAGAGTTATTAGCACAAATTAGAGACTTACTAAAAAAGTAATTCCCTAATAACTATATAAAGCCGCTAAGCTTACCAGTAAGCTTGGCGGTTTTTTTATTTCTTTTTTAAAATGTTATAAATAAAACAATTTGTTATATTTATTTTATTCTATTAAAACTTGCTTGGCGGTTAAACTACATTAAACTACATTTGTTATTCTAAATATTATAAAAATGAAAGTAGCCGTAGTTGGTGCCACAGGAATGGTAGGAGAAGTAATGCTTAACGTATTACAAGAACGTAATTTTCCATTAACAGAGTTATTATTAGTAGCCTCAGAACGTTCTGTAGGTAAAAAAATGACCTATAACGGCAAAGAACATACCGTTATTGGCTTGGCAGATGCTGTTGCAGCAAAACCAGATTTAGCAATTTTTTCTGCAGGCGGAGACACCTCTTTAGAATGGGCTCCAAAATTTGCAGAAGTAGGCACAACCGTAGTAGACAACTCTTCTGCGTGGCGTATGGATCCTACAAAAAAATTAATAGTTCCAGAAATTAATGCAAGTGAACTAACCAAAGAAGATAAAATTATTGCAAATCCAAACTGCTCTACCATACAGTTGGTAATGGTTTTGGCACCTTTGCATAAAAAATATAAAATGAAACGTGTAGTAGTTTCTACCTACCAATCTGTTTCAGGTACAGGCGTAAAAGCTGTAAAGCAATTAGAAAATGAAACGGCTGGCATAAAAGGAGAAATGGCTTATCCTTATCCAATTAGCAGAAATGCGTTACCACATTGTGACGTTTTTATGGATAACGGCTACACAAAAGAAGAGATGAAACTATCTCGTGAACCACAAAAAATATTTAACGACCGTACCTTCTCATTAACAGCAACAGCAGTACGTATACCAACAGCAGGTGGCCACTCAGAGTCTGTAAACGTAGAGTTTTATAATGATGCAGACGTTAGCGAGGTAAGGCAAGTATTAAGCAAAACAGCAGGCGTAGTTGTACAAGATAATCCAGATACAAACACCTACCCAATGCCAGTTTACGCACATAATAAAGACGATGTTTTTGTAGGGCGTATACGTAGAGATGAGTCGCAAGCAAACACATTAAATATGTGGATAGTTGCAGATAACCTACGTAAAGGAGCAGCAACAAATGCAGTGCAAATTGCAGAATACCTTAACAATAATAAGTTACTGTAATACGCAGTTTTAGTTTTGGGTGTTCCTAACGGGCGGGCTTTACATTGCAATCTTTTTTAAGAAAAATAAAAAAGGATTTTCATTACAATCCCTAACACAAAAATAAAAACCTTTAAGAAGAATTCTTCTTAAAGGTTTTTTTGTATTATTTTTAAAAACATAAAGCGCTAAATGTGATATAGTTTGCAACAGCTTAAAGCCAAAAAATATGATACCAATTAATGATTTACTAATATTTGGATTAGCGGCATTGATAATGGTGCTTTCGCCTGGTCCAAATATGATTTATTTAATCTCAAGGTCTTTATCGCAAGGAAAAAAAGCTGGAGTCATTTCTCTTTTAGGAGTAATGTGCGGATTTTTATTTCATATACTTATGGTGTCTTTTGGACTTACGGCAATATTTTTTGCGGTTCCATATGCATTTATAGTGGTTAAATTTCTTGGAGTAGCTTATTTATTATATTTAGCTTATAAAACTGTTAAATCCAAAAACAAAATATTTGACGCTGACCAAGGTCTTAAATCAGACAAACCTCTTAAACTCTTTAATATTGGTTTTTTAACAAATATATTGAACCCTAAAATGGCAGTATTTTATCTTTCATTTTTTCCTCAATTTATAAAACCTAAATATGGCTCTATATTAGGTCAAAGTTTTCAACTTGGAATTATACAAATAATAATAAGTTTTTCAGTTAATTTTTTGATTGTCATATCAGCTGCTAAAATGGCAAGTTGGTTCTCCAAAAAGCCAATATGGTTAAGAATACAGAAGTGGTTTATGGCTTCTGTATTAACCGGACTTGCCATAAAAATGGCATTGGCAAAAGCAAAATAAAAACTGTTACACAAAACAGTTAAGTTTTATCAACCTAAAATAAACAAATTCTTATGAAACATTTAAGCATATTTATTTTTACGGCTATTACTTTTGTAGCTTGTAAATCACCCTCAAAAAAAGAAGCAATTATGATCTCATATCCATCAACCAAAAAGGTAGATACAGTTACAAATTATTTTGGCACAACTGTAGCAGATCCTTACCGCTGGTTAGAAGATGACCGCAGTACAGAAACAGAGTCTTGGGTTAAAGAGCAAAATAATACAACCTTTGGGTATTTAGATCAAATTCCGTTTAGAGAAAGCCTAAAACAAAGATTAGAAAAACTTTGGAATTATGAGAAACTAGGAGCTCCTTATAAGGAAGGAGATTACACCTATTTTTCAAAAAATAATGGATTACAAAATCAATCCGTAATCTATAGAAAAAAAGATGGCGAAGAAGAGGTTTTTCTAGATCCTAACAAGTTTTCAGAAGATGGTACAACATCATTAGCAGGTTTAAGTTTTTCTAAAGATGGTTCTTTGGCAGCGTACTTAATATCTGAAGGTGGTAGCGACTGGAGAAAAATAATTGTTTTAGACGCAAAAACAAAAAATATAGTAGAAGATACCTTAGTAGATGTAAAATTTAGTGGCTTATCTTGGAAAGGTAACGAGGGCTTCTTTTACTCTAGTTATGACAAGCCAAAAGGGAGCGAGTTGTCTGCAAAAACAGATCAGCACAAACTATACTACCATAAACTAAAAACACCACAAAGCGCAGATGAGCTGGTTTTTGGAGGCACACCAGAAGAAAAACATAGGTATGTTGGCGGTAGTGTTACCGAGGATGGTAAATATTTGCAAATTACAGCAGCAGTATCTACATCTGGCAATAAATTATTTTTAAAAGACTTAGAAACTAATGAGGTAAAAACAGTAGTTGAACACACAAAATCTGATACTTATGTAATAGATAATGTTGGCACTAAGCTATATGTAGTAACCAACTTAAACGCACCTAACCAAAAGGTAGTTGTTACAGATTTTAGTAATCCAACACCAGAAAATTGGGTAGATTTTATACCAGAAACTGAAAATGTGCTTACTGCAGGTACAGGTGGTGGTTACTTTTTTGCCAATTATATGGTAGATGCTATTTCTAAAGTATTACAATATAATTACAATGGAGATTTGGTACGTACTATTGAGCTTCCGGGTGTTGGTACAGCTTCAGGTTTTGGAGGTAAAAAAGAAGAAAAAGAGTTTTACTTTTCTTTTACCAACTACAATACACCAGGATCATCTTACAGCTATAATGTAGAAACAGGAAAATACAAACAATATTGGAGTCCAAACATAGATTTTAACTCAGAAGATTACGAGTCTAAACAAGTATTTTATACCTCTAAAGATGGTACAAAAATACCAATGATAATTACCTATAAAAAAGGATTAGAATTAAACGGTAAAAACCCAACTATACTTTATGGATATGGTGGTTTTAATGTAAGCTTAACTCCTAGTTTTAGTATTAGTAATGCTGTATGGATGGAGCAAGGCGGAGTATATGCAGTACCTAATTTAAGAGGTGGTGGTGAGTATGGTAAAAAATGGCATGATGCAGGTACAAAGCAGCAAAAGCAAAACGTTTTTGACGATTTTATTGCAGCAGCAGAGTATTTAATAGAAAACAAGTATACAACACCAGAGTATTTGGCACTTAGAGGTGGCTCTAACGGAGGTTTACTGGTTGGTGCAACAATGACGCAGCGTCCAGATTTAGCTAAAGTAGCATTGCCTGCAGTAGGTGTTTTAGATATGTTACGCTACCATACATTTACAGCAGGTGCAGGTTGGGCGTATGACTATGGTACAGCAGAAGACAACAAAGAAATGTTTAATTATTTATTAGGCTACTCACCAGTACACAATGTTAAAAAGGGAGTAGCATACCCTGCAACTTTAATAACTACAGGAGATCATGACGACCGTGTAGTGCCTGCTCATAGTTTTAAATTTGCGGCAGAGTTGCAAGAAAAGCAATCTGGTAACAACCCAACATTAATTAGAATAGATATTAACGCAGGTCACGGAGCGGGTAAATCTACCGAAGCTATAATTAATGAGCAGGTAGATGTACAAGCATTTACATTATTTAATATGGGATATACAGAGTTGCCAAATAAGGCAGTTTTAAAAGATTTTAAAGAATAAGAACTATTAATTTCAAAAAAATCCGTTTCTTACTAGAAACGGATTTTTTTATCTATTTATGTTACACGTAAACAATATATCATTTTCATACAACACAACGCCAGTTTTAAAAAACATAGACTTTACAGTAAATGAAGGCGAATACCTAGCAGTTTTAGGAGAAAGTGGCAGCGGAAAAAGTACACTTTTAAAAATTATATATGGTCTTCTTCAGTTAAAGGAAGGGACTATTTTTTGGAAAGACAACCAAGTTTTAGGGCCAGATTACAATTTAATTCCAGGAGAAAAGTATATGAAATACCTATCTCAGGATTTTGACTTAATGCCTTTTCTTACTGTTGAAGAAAATGTGAGTCAGTACTTATCTGTTTTTTATCCAGAAGAACTAAAAGAAAGAACAGAAGAGCTTTTAGAAATGTTAGAAATGACCAGTTTTGCTAAAACAAAAGTGAAATTGTTAAGTGGTGGTCAGCAACAACGTGTTGCTTTGGCTAGAGTATTAGCGCAAGAACCAGAGTTGTTATTATTAGACGAACCCTTTAGTCATATAGATAATTTTAGAAAAAATAGTCTGCGTAGGCGACTTTTTGGTTACTTAAAAATGAAAAAAATTACATGTATTGTTGCTACACATGATGAAAAAGAAGTACTGCCATTTGCAGATCGTATTTTAGTAATAAAAGATGAAGAAATAATTGCAAATGAAAAGACAGAAACACTATACAACAACCCAAAGTCATTATACATAGCAAGTTTATTTGCAGAGGCAAACTTAGTTCCTGCTTCTACTATAAAAGAGAATACAGATACAAAAAAACAGATTGTTGTGTATGCACACGAGTTTAAGGTATCTGAAACTTCTGGAATACAAGTACGTGTAATTAATAGCTATGCAATGGGAGCTTATTATTTAATGGAAGGTGTAACAGAGGAGCAAAGCTTATTTTTTACGCATCCTAAAAGTATAGAAGTAGGCAAAAAAGTGTTCTTAAATGTTTCTTTAGAAATAATAAATAAAAGAATAGAATAAGGTTTTGAATACAGCACAAATAGTACAGGAGTTGCAATTTAAAGCAGTGCGCAGTAGTGGTGCTGGTGGCCAGCACGTAAATAAAGTTTCTACTAAAATAGAGCTTACGTATGATTTGCAAAACTCTACAGCAGTTACAGACAAAGAAAAAGAGCGACTATTATTAAAACTAAGTAATAGGCTTACAAAAGAAAATGTTTTGTTGTTGCAGTGTGATGATTCTAGAAGTCAGCATAAAAACAAAGATTTGGCTATAAAACGCTTTTTAGAGCTTATAAAGTCGGCCCTAATTGTGCCTAAAAAACGCAAAAAGACAAAACCATCTAGGTCTGCTATTGAAAAACGATTGAACACTAAAAAGAAATCGGCCTTAAAAAAAGCAAATCGTAAAAAGCCAAGTTTAGAGTAGCAACACTTAAAACAACAATGTAAAAACAGTTTCTTGGTTTGGAGTACTTCTTAATTTTAAGCTTCCGCCGTGTAGCCTTAATATTTGTTTAGACAAGCTAAGACCAATTCCTGTTCCGGTATTTTTGGTTGTAAAAAACGGAATAAAAATCTCATCTATTAATTCCGGAGGTATACCAGGACCATTATCTGCAACAGTAATAAATTTTTCTTTTTCATCTGTGATGCCAGCGGTAACAGTAATATTTCCGTTCTCTTGTTCGCCTATAGACTGTACTGCATTTTTACACAAGTTTAAAAGTACCTGTGTAATTTGTTTTTCATCTATAAAAAAGGTTAAGTTTTCTGTTGTTAAATTAGATGCAAAATTAATATTGGTATTCTGGTTTTCTTGGTCTATTAAAACAAACACTTTGTGTATTAATTGTTCTGCTTTCACAAGACTTTTGTCTGGTGCCGGAATACTTAAAAAGCTACGGTAGCTTTGTACAAAGTCCATTAAATTATTTCCTTGTTCTTTTACAACAGCTAAGCCTTTAGAGGTATTTTGTATGTGCTTTTCGGTTAATTCTTCAAGCGGTATTAATCCGTCTTCTTTTTTGTAATAATTTAAAATAGACTCAGATATTGATGTTATTGGCGCTATAGTATTCATAATTTCGTGGGTTAAAACTCGTATAAGTTTTTCCCAAGAATCTGCTTCTTTTTCTTCTAGTTCTCTTTGTATATCTTGTACTACAACAAGTAATAAGTTTTTATTGTCTAGTGTAACGGTAGTAGATTTTAAAGTAAGTTGTATTCTTTCTCTTTCGTTTGTTAACTCTATTAATTTACGCTGAAAAGGCTCTAGTTTGGCAAATAAATTATACAAATTAGTATCTACTTGCTGCAATTGCTTAATGTGGTTTAGTGGTTTGTAGTTTAACAAATGTTCTACTCTTGGGTTGGCAAAAAGTATATGTCCTTTATCATTTATAGTTAAAATACCAATATCAGCGTGTTTTAATATTTCTTGGTAGTACTTTTCCTGAACCTGATTTTTTACGTGTATTTTATGAATCATAGCATTAAGCATATTAAGACTACGATTTAGTTCTTTTAAAGATTTTACATTTTCGTACTCAGGAAAGCGTAGTGTAAAATCTTCATTTTTAATAGACTGAAAAAAATAAGCAATTTTACGGTTGGTATGGTTTACATAATTAATTAAAAAAACGGTAAGCAAAATTAATGCAATAAAAAAAGCACCAGAAACTATGTAATTTTTTTGTAAGCCAAAATAGGCTAGTCCAACAGCAGAAAGTGTAATAAAAACAACCCTTAACACTAATTGAAAATAGAAGCTTTTACTCGCCATTTCCTGTCTTTTTAATTTTGTTATATAATGTTTGTCTAGATATGCCCAATTGGTTTGCAGCGGCACTATAATTACCATCGTGCTTTTTTAAAGCATCATTAATCAATAGCAATTCCATTTCAGATAAGGTAACATTAGTAGTATCTAACGTTGGAGTTCCCTTTTCATTTAAAATAAAATCTGTTGGTTTAAGCACATTTCCATCACATAAAATAACAGCCCTTTCCATAGTGTGTTGTAATTCTCTAATATTACCAGGCCAGCTATAAGCAAGTAATTTTTCTTGAGCCTGATTATTAATACGTAAACCAAGCTTACCATATTTGGTCATAAACTTGTTCAAGTAAAATTCAGCTAAAATTAACACATCACCATCTCGCTCTCTTAGTGCAGGTACTTGCACGTGTATGGTATTAATACGGTACAATAAATCCTCTCTAAACAAGCCATCTGCAACCATTTTTTCTAAATTGCAATTTGTAGCACAAACCAGCCTAATGTCTACAGGTATTGGTTTGTTAGAGCCTACACGCACTACAACTCTGTTTTGTATGGCAGATAGTAATTTAGCCTGAGTTTGTAAGCTTAGATTACCTATTTCATCTAAAAATAAAGTTCCACCATTTGCGGCTTCAAACTTACCAGCTCTGTCTTCCTTGGCATCTGTAAAAGCTCCTTTTGTGTGTCCAAAAAGTTCGCTTTCAAATAAGGTTTCAGATATAGAGCCCATATCTACACCAATAAAAACCTCATTTTTACGGTTAGATAAGTTGTGTAACTCTCTTGCAATTAATTCCTTTCCTGTTCCGTTTTCACCAGTAACTAGTACATTTACATCGGTTTTAGCTACTTTTTGTACCAAGTTTAATACAGAAGTTAATGCTTTAGAGTTGCCAATTATGTAGTTTTTATTTTGGTTAATAACCTGTTTTAAAGAACTCTCTTTCTCTTTTAATTTAGAAACTTCTTTTTGAGACTTGCGTAATTGGTATGCAGATTTTAATGTGGCTAGCAGTTTGTCATTATTCCACGGTTTTAAAATAAAATCTGTTGCACCTTCTTTTAAAGCTTGTACAGCAAGGTCTATTGCCCCATAGGCGGTCATCATAATAACAGAAATATGCGGAGCACGTTTTTTAATTTCTCTATTCCAATACAAACCTTCGTTACCAGTATTTACACCGGCAGAAAAGTTCATATCTAACAGAACAATGTCATAATCACTTAAATTTTCAAATGAAGATAATAAGTTAGGATTTCCTAGTGTGTCTACTTTTTCATATTCAAACTGTAATAAAATCTCTAATGCACTTAGTACACTTTTGTTATCATCTACAATTAATACTTTACCTTTTTGCATTATAAAGTTGTTTGGGTTGAGGAAGGTTTATGCATTAAAACTACAAATGTTATACATTACAATTTTACAAGTGTAAAAAAATTAGACATTATTTGTATATATATTTTACACTTGCTTTTTGGTTTTAACAGGTGTTTAATTGTAAGTAATTGATAATTAGTAAATTATGTTTTTGGCACAACAATGGCTTTAGTTTTGGCACACAATAAAAATTATGAACATAAAAATTAAACATATTCTATTTTTGTTACTCTTGGTAAGCTTGCCAAGTAGTGCACAACAAAGCTGGTCTTTAGATGAGTGTATAAACTATGCTATAACGCATAATTTAGAATTAAAAAATCAGGAGTATACAGTTGCATCAAGTAAAGAAACCCATAAGCAAGCTGTGCGTAATTTGTTGCCAAGTATAAATGGTTCTGCAAGTTATGATGTTAGATATGGTAGGTCTGTAGATCCAAATAACAATAATATAATAGACACAGATTTTTTCTCTAACAATTACAATTTAAATTCTTCCTTAGATATTTTTAGAGGTTTTCAGAGAATAAATAGTATAAAAGCAACAAAGTATATTTATAAAGCAGTGCAAGAAGATGCGCAACAACAAAAATACTTGTTGGCATTTAGGGTAATGTCTGCCTTTTATGATATTCGTTTTTTTCAAGGCGCATTAAAAATTGCTAAGGAGCAAGTAAGTATATCAGATACAAATTATGCATTTGTAAAAAAACAATTAGAGTTGGGTTTAATTGCACAGGCAGATATGTATGAGGCAGAATCTGTATTGTTAACAGATAAGTTAGCAGTAACCCAAGCAGAAAACCAATTGGCAGCAGCTAAACTAAATTTAATACAAGAAATGAATTTAGAAAACGTGTCTACCATAACCCTAAAAGCAGATGCTTTAGACCTAAAAAAAGTGGCAGATACTACATTGCAAACCAATACAGTTTACAGCAAGGCTCAAACATTTTTGCCAAGTATAAAAGCAGGGCAATTAAAGGTAAAGGCTGCGCAAAAACAAGTAGCTATTGCAAAAGGAGGTTTGTACCCATCATTATCTTTGTTTGCAGGCTATGGCACAGGATATTATGAAACTAATGTAGATGATATTACTAACGAAATAATATCATTTAAAAATCAAATAAGAGACAACGCATCTAGGTCTATAGGTTTGTCTATGAATATTCCTATTAGTAACAAATGGTCTGGTAGATCAGAAATTAAACAACAAAAAATAGCGTTGCAACAGGCAGAAAATAATTTAAAAATTCAGGAGCAAGAGCTGTATAAATTAATACAACAATTGGTACAAGAAAAAAATGCTTTAGAAGTAGAAAATTTACAAAGCTTAAAAAAGTTAAAAGCACAAGAACTAAGTTTTTCTATAGCTCAAAAAAAATACGAAAAAGAAATGATTTCTGCAGTAGAATTGTACCAAGCAAAAGTACTGTACACTACAGCACAAAACGAGAATTTACAAGTACAAATAAGATTAAAAGTAAACCAGAGTACATTAGATTTTTACAACGGTTTGCCCGTATTTACTATAAACTAACAATTACAACATAAATGGATATTCAATTAGAAAAGAAAAAAGGATTACGCCCAAAACACTACGCATACATTGCAATTGGGCTAGTAGTAGCTTTTGCAGCATATAAAATAATATGGAGCAGTTCTGTGTCTACGTTTAGAACAGAAAAAGACAAACTATCTATAAGTACAGTTACACAAGGTAAGTTTGATGATTACATAACCATTAACGGTAGTGCAGCACCAATAGCAACCATTTATATGGATGCTTATGAAGGTGGTAGAGTTACAGAAAAGCTGATAGAAGAAGGTGCAATGGTAAAAAAAGGAGATATTATTTTAAAACTAGAAAATAGTAACCTTTACGAACAAATTTTAGCTAGTGAAAGTAACCTAGCACTAAAACAAAACGATTTAAGGTCTACCAAATTAACCTTTGACTCTAGGCAAGTAGAAGGGCGTAAATCTTTAGCAACAGCCTCTTACGAGCTAACACGCTTAAAACGTAATTATGAGCAAAACCAAGAGCTTTACAAAGACGGTTTAATCTCTAAAGAAGCTTTTTTAACCGCAAAAGAAAATTACGAGTTATCTTTAAAACAGCATAACATTGTAAAAATACAAACAGAGCAAGATGATAAAATGAGGAGAACATCATTAGCTGGTTTAGATACAGATTTAAACAGAATGCAAAAAACCTTATCTATGGTTTATGAGCGTTTAGACCATTTAAATGTACGTGCGCCAGCAGACGGTCAATTAGGATTTTTAGATGCAGAAATTGGGCAAAGCATAAACCAAGGTCAGCGTATAGGACAAATAAACGTACTAACAGACTATAAAATAGAAGCAGAAATAGATGAGCACTATATAGACCGTGTAAAAAGAGATTTAAACGCCTCTTTTGAGCGTAACGGTAAAACATACAACCTGCGTTTACGCAAAGTGTACCCAGAAGTTCGTGGTGGTAAGTTTAAAGTAGATCTAGTATTTACGGCAGAAAAACCAGAAAATATACGTGCCGGACAAAGTTTTAATGTAAAACTACAATTAGGGGCCTCATCAGATGCACTTTTAGTATCTAAAGGTAGCTTTTTTCAAAGCACAGGAGGCCAGTGGATTTTTGTAGTAAGCCCAAACGGTACAGAGGCATTAAAACGTAACATTAGAATAGGCAAGCAAAACTCTAAATATTACGAAGTTTTAGAAGGGCTGCAAGCTGGTGAAAAAGTAATTACCTCTAATTACGACACTTTTGGAGAAGCAGAAAAAATAGTTTTAAAATAGGGTGTTCCCTACGGGCGGGCTTTACGTTGCAATCTTTTTTAAGAAAAATAAAAAAGGATTTACACTACAATCCCTAACACAAGATATAATCACATTAAAAAAATCAATCAACAAAATGATACAAATTAAAGACCTTAAAAAAAGTTTTAGAACAGAAGAAGTAGAAACCTTAGCACTAAATAGTGTAAACCTAAATGTTGGTCAAGGAGAGTTTGTTGCCATAATGGGGCCATCTGGTTGTGGTAAATCTACCTTACTAAATATAATAGGTATGTTAGACAACCCATCAGAAGGTAGTTACCAATTTGCAGGTCATGAAGTAGGTGGTTTAAAAGAAAACCAACGTACCGGTTTGCGTAAAGGCAACTTAGGTTTTGTTTTTCAGAGTTTTAATTTAATAGATGAGCTTACTGTTTTTGAAAACGTAGAATTACCACTTATCTATTTAAAAATGAACAAAGCAGAACGCAAGCAAAAAGTAACAGAAGTTTTAGAGCGTATGAAAATTGCACACAGAGAAAAACACTTTCCGCAGCAATTATCTGGTGGTCAGCAACAACGTGTAGCCATTGCCAGAGCAGTAGTTACAAATCCCAAATTAATACTTGCAGATGAGCCAACAGGTAACTTAGACTCTAAAAACGGTATAGAGGTAATGAACCTGTTAACCGAGTTAAACCAAGAAGGTACAACAATAGTAATGGTAACACACTCAGACAGAGACTCGCATTACGCACACAGGGTAGTAAACCTTTTTGACGGCCAAATAGTAACCGAAAGTCATAACAAACCTTTTGAGGCAGTAGCATCAAAATAAGTAGAGTTCATCATCAATCAAAATCATCAATCAATTAATCAAAATAGCCAATCACCATGTTCAAAAATTATTTTAAAATTGCATTTAGGAGCTTATTAAAAAATAAAGGCTATAGTTTTCTCAACATATTTGGGTTAGCAATGGGCATAACCTGTGCTAGTCTTATTTTTTTATGGGTAGAAGATGAGGTAAACTACGATGCAATTTTCCCTAATAAAGAACAGGTGTACTATTTGCCAACAAACCAGCAATATAATGGTGAGTGGCGTACGTTTACATCTACTCCAGGACCTATGGCAGAAGCTTTAAAAAAAGAAGTGCCAGGCATAGTAAATGCAACAAGAGTTAGAGATGAAGAGCATCTTTTTACCATAGATAAAAAATCGTTTTACAAAAAAGGATATTACGCAGATAAAGACTTTATAAACATATTTAGTTTAAGTTTTATACAAGGTAATGCGCAAACAGCATTTGGCCGTACAAATGCCATAATACTTACCAATGAAACTGCATCACAATTTTTTGGAGAAGGCAATAATGCTATAGGCAGAATTTTAAAAGTAGACCAAACAACAACGTATACGGTAACAGGTGTAGTAGCAGATTTTCCGGAAAATGTTACCGTAAAATTTAATTGGCTTGCACCTTTTGAGCCGTATGCAAAAGATAAAGAGTATTTGCAAGAGTGGGAAAATAACTCAGTAGATACCTATATACAATTAGATAAAAAAGTAGATGCGGCAGTAGTAAATACTACTGTAAAAAAGTTTTTGCAAACCAAAGTAGAGGATAGTGATACCTATGCTTTTATGCATAGTATGCTAGACTGGCGTTTACGAGATAATTTTGAAGGCGGAGTACAGGTTGGTGGTAGAATAGTGTATGTAAATTTATTCTCTGTAATTGCTTGGATTATTTTAATAATTGCCTGCATTAATTTTATGAACCTTTCTACAGCACGTAGCGCTAAAAGAGCTAATGAGGTTGGTGTGCGTAAAGTTTTAGGCGCTGGTCGTAAACGCTTAATTTTTCAATTTATAACAGAATCTTTAGTTATTTCAAGTATAGCAACGCTGGTAAGCATATTGTTAGTGTTTTTAGTATTGCCACAATTTAATATCATTATAGAAAAACAATTGGGAATGGGGTTAACTAATCCTATACACTGGTTAGTTTTACTTGGTATAACTATTTTTTGTGGTGTTTTTGCAGGCTGCTACCCAGCATTTTATTTGTCTTCGTTTTTACCTGTAACAGTTTTAAAAGGTATTAGTAGCAACCAAAAAGGTTCTGTTTTTATTAGAAAAGGATTGGTTGTAACCCAGTTTGCAGCTTCAATAGTACTAATAATATGCACTATAGTGGTGTACAAGCAAGTACAGCACGTAAAAAACAGACAGTTAGGGTATAACAAATCTAACCTTATAACAATGAATGTAAGGGGTGATATGGTTAAAAATTATACCGCTATAAAACAAGAGATGCTTGCTACAGGTTTAATAGATAATGTGGGTTTAAACAGTTACAACACACTGTCTATAGGTAATAATGGATCTGGAGCAACTTGGTCTGGTATGGCAGATGAAAATAATGAAATGCTTATATCATTTAGGTATATAAATTCAGATTTTCTTTCTACTGCAGGTATGGAGATTATTGATGGCAGAAACTTTAAGCCAAAACCAGAATTAGACAGTGTAAATTTTATAATTACAGAGTCATTTGCAAAACTAATAGATCCTGTTTCTGCAGTAGGTAAAAGCATTTATTTTGGAGAGGATAGGTATAATGTTGTTGGTGTAGTTAAAGACTTTTTATATGGTGATATGTACGGTAAAAGCGATCCTGTAATTTTTCTTAATGCACCTACAGAGGCACAATATATGTATGTGCGTATTGCTAAAACTGCAGACACTAAAAATGCAATAACAGCAATGGCAAGTGTTATGCAAAAAAACAATGCAGCTTTTCCGTTTGAGTATGAGTTTGTAGACGATGCGTTTAACCAAAAGTTTAAAAGCGAAATGTTGGTAGGTACATTATCTAAACTATTTGCAATATTAGCAATACTTATTTCTTGTTTAGGCTTGTTTGGTTTAGCCGCATACACATCAGAACAAAGAAGCAAAGAAATTGGAGTACGTAAAGTTTTAGGTGCTAGCGTAGCTAATATAGTAAACCTACTTTCTAAAGATTTTATAAGACTAGTTATTTTGTCTATTGCTATAGCCATACCGCTGGCTTGGTGGGCAATGTCTAGCTGGTTACAAAGTTATGCTTACCGCATAAACATACAATGGTGGATGTTTGCTTTGGCAGGCTTAGGAGCCATTACAATTGCTATGTTAACTGTAAGTTTTCAGGCAATAAAAGCAGCTATAAATAACCCTGTAAAAAGCTTGCGTACAGAGTAACACATCATCAATCAAAAAACAAGTAGTTATGTTTAAAAATCAATTAAAAATAGCGTGGCGTAGTCTTAAAAAAAATCCGTTACAAACAGGTATAAATATTCTTAGTCTTACTGTAGGCACAATATGTTGCTTAATAATAATATCATATGTTAACGCACAATTTGGGTATGATACGCACCATAACGATGTTGCTTCTGTATACAGAATACGTACTAAAATAAAGTCAATAAGTAACAACAGTATAAATGCAGATGTAGCTACAAGTAGCCCTCCAATAGCTTTTGCTTTAAAAGAAGATTTTCCTGAGGTGGTAGATGCTTGTAGAGTTGTTTATTTTGGTTCAGGAGAAGAAGCTCTCATTCGTAACCCTAAAAACAATCAAAGTTATTATGAGAGTAAGGGGTATGTAGCCGATTCTACCTTTTTTAAATTTTTTAATTATACAGCCGCAGAAGGTAATTTAGCCACAGCCTTAGAAAAACCAAATAGTATTGTTTTATCTAAAAAACTAGCTTCAAAATTATTTCAAGATGAAAATCAAATTATAAATAAAACATTGGTTATTGGTGCAGGAGAAGATCAATTTAATGCAACCATTACCGGAGTTTTTAATGAACCAACCAATCCAACGCATTTAAATCCTAATTACATACTGTGTATGAACTCGACTGGCATTGGTGAATACACTAACAATATTAGCAATTTTGCAACGCAAAACTTTGCGTACAGTTATATAAAACTAGGAGCCAATGCCAGCAAAACCAGTTTAGAAAAAAAGTTGCCTAAGTTTTTACTAGATCGTGGAGGAATTGATTTGGCTGATATGGGTTTTGATAAAAAATTACTATTGCAATCTGTTACAGATATTCATTTGCACTCTAAAGGTATAGATAAGCAAATAGAAGAAGTATCTAATATAGAATATTTGTATGCATTATTGTTTTTAGCATTTATAGTACAACTAGTTGCCTGTGTAAACTTTATTAATTTAAGTACAGCCAGAGCTAGTAAAAGAGCAAAAGAAATAGGGGTAAGAAAAGCCATAGGAGCGCAAAAAAGCTCATTGGTACAGCAATTTTTAAGTGAGTCTATTTTAATTGCATTTTTAGCAGTATTTATTAGTATACCTATAGTTTTATTATTGCTTCCGGTTGCTAATGTATTAACAGGTGGCAACATAGAGCCAGAACATATATTAAATCTTAAAATTTTATTGTTGTTGGGATCTATGGGTTTGTTAACAGGTTTAATAGCAGGTGTTTACCCTGCATTGGTGTTGTCTTCTTTTAAGCCATCTAAAGTACTAAAAGGGGCAACAGAATTACAATCTAATAATGGTTTGTTAAGACGTAGTTTGGTTGTTTTTCAGTTTGTAGTATCAATAGTTTTAACAGTAAGTGTTATAATAGTATCACAACAACTAAAGTTTGCCAAGCAAAAAGATTTAGGCTTTAACAAAGATAATTTGCTAGCAATACGTTTAGGTACCCAAGAGTTACAACAAAATTTTAGTGCCATAAAATCACAACTACAAGGAGTATCTGGTGTTAGTTCTGTTACAGGGAGTAATAATTACCCATCTAGATCTATTATGGGAGATATGGCAATGCGTTTACCTAGTCAAGATGATAATAACCTAACCTCTGTTTTTTACAATGGTATTACTCCTAATTATTTAGAAACCATTGGAACCAAAATTATTAAAGGTCGTAAGCTTAGAGAAACAGACTCTACAGGTATATTGGTAAATATGGCAACGCTAAATGCTTTTAATATTGATATAGAAAACGCCTTAGCAGCTACAATTGTTAGCAGTTATGGTAGTGAAACAGAGAATTATGAAATTGTGGGTGTAACAGAGAATTTTCATTTTGAAGATTTTAAACAAGCAATTTCACCTATGCTTATGTATAGTGAAACAGAACCAGATTGGATAGTTGCTAAGTTAGAAACCAACAATTTAAAAAGTGTTTTGAGTGGTTTAGAGGCCAACTGGAAAAAAGTGAATCCGTATGCGCCATTTGAGTATGTTTTTGTGGATAAAGAAACCGAAAAGTTATACGCAGAAGAACAAAAATTATCTAAAATATCTATAGCATTTACCATTTTGGCCATTTTAATTAGTTGTTTAGGGTTATTTGGTTTGGTGTCTTATGTTGCAGAACAAAAGAAGAAAGAAATTGGGATACGTAAAGTTTTAGGTGCCAGTGTAAAATCTGTTGTACAGTTATTAACCAAAGATTTTTTAAAGCTAGTATTGGTTGCGTTTGTAATTGCATCTCCTATAGCATACTATTTTATGCAAAATTGGTTACAAGATTTTACCTATAAAATTGAAATTAAATGGTGGGTGTTTTTATTAGCAGGTGGTTTTGCAATGCTAATAACAATTGTAACTGTTGGTTTTCAGTCTATAAAGTCTGCAATAGCAAACCCAGTTAAAAGCCTACGTACGGAATAGTTCTTTTTTAACGTACAAAATATGGACAGTCTGTGTAAATTTTTTTTACAGTTGTATCAATTTTTTAGTTAAAAATAATGCGTAAGTATCTGTATATTAGTATTTTGATATTTTGGCATAGAATTAGGGTATTAGTAAGCATCAATCAAAAAACGAACAGTAAAGAATAAAAATTATGTTTAAAAATCAATTAAAAATAGCATGGCGTAATTTAAAAAATAACCTGTTTTTTACATTTTTAAATGTATTTGGCTTAGCTATAGGTGTTGGAGGTGCGCTACTAATTTCATTATATATTTATGATGAGCTTAGTTATGATAAAATGTTTGCAGATGAAGCGCTAATTCATAGAATAAATGCAGATATAAAATTTGGGACATCTTCTAATAATTTAGCTGTTGTAACGCCACCAATGGCATCAGTTTTAGAAAAAGAATACTCAGAAGTACAGTTGGCAACAAGGTTAAGAGGTTGGGGCGGAATGTTGGTGCGCCAAACAAATTCTACTAAAAATATAAAAGTTAATGGCAATGCTTTTGCAGATCCTTCCTTTTTTAAAATGTTTGGACTAGGCTTATTACAAGGTAATACAGAAACAGCATTGCAAGAGCCAAATACTATTGTAATTAGTGAATCTACAGCAAAAACACTTTTTACAGAAGAACAAGTAATAGGTAAACAAATAGTTTTAGATAATGATGAGGTATATACGGTAACAGGAGTTATAAAAGATTTTCCTAAAAACTCGTTTTTAAGAGATTATAGTATGCTTATGTCTATGGCTAGTAACCCAAATGCAAAAGAAGTTACTTGGGGCAGCAACAACTTTAGCACTTTTGTAAAGTTAAACCCTAATACTAACATAGCTAGTTTTAATAAAAGGTTGCAAAATGTTTTTACAAGTTATGTTGTGCCCTATGCACAAAAAACATTTGCGCCTACAATGACGGTAGAACGCTTTAAAAGCGAGGGTAACTCTTATGTTTTTAGCACTATACCATTACGTAAAATACACTTACACTCAGACCGTGTAGCAGAATTAAACCCAAACAATAGCATACAAAATATTTATATTTTATCATTTATAGGCTTGTTTTTAGTGGTTTTGGCCAGTGTAAATTTTATGAATCTTTCTACAGCTCAATCTCTTAAAAGAGCTAAAGAAGTTGGTGTTCGTAAAACATTAGGTTCTTCTAAATACCATTTAATAAAGCAATTTTTAATAGAGTCTGGTTTGGTGGCTTTTATAGCATTAATTTTTGCTGTCTTGGTTACTTTTTTAGCATTGCCATATTTTAATGACTTAGCAAATAAAAGTATAGAAATTCCGTTTTTAAATCCGTTTTTTTGGATTTCACTTTTGGTTTTCACACTGTTTTTAGGATTACTTTCTGGTAGTTATCCAGCATTTTTTATGTCAAAATTTAAACCAGTAACGGTATTAAAAGGAGGAGGTAAAACAACAGGTACTGGCGGAAAAATAAGAAACGGATTAGTCGTTTTTCAATTTGCAATCTCTGTGTTTTTAATGGGCAGTACATTAGTGGTTTTTCAACAATTACAATATATAAAAGGGAAAGATATTGGTTACACCAAAGAACAGGTTTTGGTTTTAGATGATGTATATGCTGCTGGTGAGCAAGTAACATCTTTTAAGCAAGAAATAGAGAAACTAGCAAGTGTAAAAAGTGTGTCGTTAACAAGTTTTTTACCAACGCCATCTAACAGAACAGACCAATCTTTTACGGTAAAAGGAAGAGCTGTTGAAGATGCTGTAGTACAAATGCAAAAATGGGATGTAGATGAAGATTATATTTCTACACTAAATATAAATTTATTAGCAGGAAGAAACTTTGACCCTAAGTACAAAACAGACTCTACTGCTATTATAGTAAATGAAACAACATTAAACAGATTAGGAATTAACCCAACGGATGCTATTGGAATGGCATTGGTAGATGATTCTGATAATATAGAATATAAAGTTATTGGCGTGGTTAAAGATTTTCATATCTCTACATTACGTAATACAATAGACCCTGTAAGCTTTAGGCTAAGTCGTAGAGTAAGTAGCAAATTAGTAGTAAAGCTAAGTCAAGGAGATTTTGCTAAATCTATAGCAAGTATGGCTGGTTTGTGGGCAAATGTAGCCTCAGAACAACCATTTAATTATTATTTTTTAGACGATTCTTTTAATGATGTTTATAAAGCAGAAGAGCGTTTAGGTAAAATATTTATTGCTTTTACCATTTTATCAATTTTAATAGCTTGTTTGGGGTTATTTGGTTTAGCAACATTTAACGCAGAAAAGCGAATTAAAGAAATAGGAGTACGCAAAGTGCTAGGAGCAAGTATAAGTAACATTGTATACAAATTAACATTAGACTTTTTAAAACTAGTAGCAATATCTATAGTAATTGCTATACCATTGGCTTGGTTTGTTATGACAAAGTGGTTAGAAGATTTTTCATACCGAATAGAAATTAACGGATGGTCTTTTATTTTAATTGCAGTGTTGGTGCTTATAATTTCTATTGTAACAGTAAGCTATCAAAGTATAAAAGCAGCAATATCTAACCCAGTAAAAAGCTTACGAACAGAATAAAATCATCAATCAAAAAATAAATAGAATCTATGAAAATCAATCAAATTAAAATAGTAACAGCACTTTTTTTAGTAGTAATGACTATGAGTGTTAGGGCACAAGTAAGTGAAAAAAAAGTAGCATCGTTTAACAAAGTAATTGTTAGTCCGCATGTGCAAGTAACTTTTATAGAAGGAGAAACAGAAAGTGTAATAATAGAAAGTAGCACGGTAGCAGAACATAAGATAAATGTTGAGGTTTCTGGGAAAACTTTGCGCTTGTATTTAGAAGGGGCAAAAGAGTTTACAAAAAGCGAAAAAACATATAAAAATGGCTACAAACAGCGTACGTCTATCTACAAAGGTACCGTTGTAAAAGCTGTTATTACTTATAAAAATATAGAAGAATTGTCTTTAAGAGGAGAAGAAACTATAGTGTGTAAAAGCCTGTTTGCCCAAAACAAATTACGATTAAAAATTTATGGTGAATCTCAAGTGTTTTTAAATGATACAGACCTTAAAGAATTGCACGCTACTATATACGGAGAAAGTTTTTTAGAACTTAAAAAAGGTAGTGTAGAAAACCTAAAAATTACAGCTTACGGAGAAACTAAAATTAACACTTTAGGCATAAAAAATGACAACACAAAAATTACAGCTTACGGTGAGGGTAGTTACCGTGTACAGGTTTCAAAAAAATTAAAAGTTACAGCTTATGGTGAGGCAACCGTTGCTTACCAAGGAAATCCAGAGTTAAATAAAGGTCTAATTATTGGCGAAGCAACTATTCAGAAAATACAGTAATACTAAAGTTATGTTTAAAAACCATATTAAAATAGCCTGGAGAAGTCTTAAAAATGAAAAACTTTTTACTGCAATTAAAGTTGGAGGTTTTGCTGTTGGTATTGCAGCTTGCTTGTTAATAACTCTTTTTATTAAAGATGAGTTAGGATATGATCAACACTATAAAAACAAAGATGTAATATACAGAGTTGTTCTGGAAGGAAAATTTAACGGTGAGGTAATGAAAAGTGTTCATTTTCAATTGCCATTTGCAGATGCTTTAGTATCAGATTTTCCAGAAATTAAAAAGGCAGCAAAAGTAAATGCGAGTGAGCTTTTTGGAGCAGGAAAAAGAGGCCTTAAAATTGCCGGTGAATCTCAAAATAAGTTAGAAGACGGTTTTATATTTGCAAATCAAGATTTAATAGATGTTTTAGAAATTGATATAGTACAAGGCAATAGTGGTACTGCATTAAGCGCTCCAGGAAAATTGGTGATTTCAAAAAGTAAAGCCGATATTTTTTTCCCTAATGGAGATCCAATAGGAAAAAATATTATTTTAGACAATAACACGTCTAAGCCCTATACTATTAGTGCTGTAATGGCAAATAGACCCCCAAACACCCACTTAAAATTTGATTTTTTACTACCTATTGAAGATACAAATATGAACTGGACAAACCAGAACTATTTTACATATATCTTGGTAGATAAAAAAACAAATATAAAAGAACTAGAAAAGAAGATGTTTTCTATAATGGAAAACTATGTAATACCAGCACAAAAAGAAAGAGGAAGAGCACCAGATTTTTTAGAAGTACTAAAAACTATAAAATATAAACTACAGCCTGTAGAGGATATATATTTAAAGTCCGACCTAAAAATGGGAGACGGTTTGCAACACGGAGATATTAGATTTGTATGGCTTTTTGGGGCTATTTCTGGCTTTATTTTAATATTAGCTTGTATTAACTTTATAAATTTATCTACAGCAAAATCTGCTAACAGAGCTAAAGAAGTTGGACTACGCAAAACTATAGGGGCTTATAAAAGTAACTTGGTTTCTCAATTTTTAACAGAGTCTGTTTTATTTAGTGTTATTTCATTTGCGTTAGGAGTGCTTTTGGCCTGGGTATTATTACCTTCTTTTAATGCTATAGCATTAAAAAATGTAAGTATGCCTTGGCAATCTATTTGGTTTATACCAATAATAGTTTTGTTTGCGGTTATAGTAGGTTTATTGGCAGGACTTTATCCTGCATTTTATTTGTCTGGTTTTAGACCAATAGCAGTATTAAAAGGCAACCTAAGTATAGGTAGTAAAAGCGGTAGATTACGTAGTGGGTTGGTTATTTTTCAGTTTGCAACATCTGTAGTACTAATAATAGGTACGCTAATTATTTACAAACAAATGAACTTTATACTCACTAAAGAATTAGGGTATAATAAAGAGCAAATAGTTGTTTTAGAAGGAGCATCAATATTAGGAAATAAAACAGAGAGCTTTAAAAATCAATTGGTACAGCTACCTTCTGTAAAAAAGGCTACTGTTAGTAGTTATTTGCCTATTAAAGGAACAAAAAGAAATGGAAATACATTTAGAAAATCTACAGCAGGTAATGAAGAAAAAGGAATTGCGGCACAAATATGGCGTGTAGATTATGATTACATTTCAACTCTAGGTATGGAAGTAAATAATGGTAGAGATTTTTCTGAAGACTATGCCTCAGATGCTATAAATTCTATTATTATTAATGAAAAAATGGCAACTGAACTTGGGTATAAAAACCCAATAGGGAAGCAAATTTCTAATGGTGAAAATTGGACGATTGTTGGTGTCGTTTCAGATTTTCATTTTAAATCATTAAAAGAAGATATTACACCTTTAGCACTTGTTATTGGTAAAGATACAGGTATAATTTCTTTAAAATTAAGCGGCACTACCGTTAATGAAGCTTTAACCGAAATTGGTGCAGTTTGGGATAAAAATGTGCCCAACCAAGCTTTTAATTATACTTTTCTAGATCAGAAATTTGCTCAAATGCACCAAGATGTTAAACGTATGGGTAAAATTTTTAACAGCTTTGCCTTATTTGCCATTATGGTTGCTTGTTTAGGGCTATTTGCCTTGTCTGCTTTTATGGTAGAGCAACGCCAAAAGGAAATAAGTATAAGATTGGTTCTAGGCGCTCCTTTTAAAAGCATTTATAAATTAATTACACTAGATTTTTTAAAGCTTATTTTTATAGCTATGCTAATAGCTACACCAATAGGCTGGTATTTAATGAGTAACTGGCTGCAAGATTTTGCTTATAAAATAAATTTAAGTTGGGGAATTTTTGTAGGTGCTGGCTGTATTGCTTTATCAGTTGCAGTAGTAACCATAAGTTATCAAGCAATAGGCGCTGCTTTATTAAAGCCGTTAAAGAGTTTAAGAGCAGATTAGTTCTTTTTTAACGTACAAATAATGGACAGGTTATGTAAAATATTTTTACACTTTAATTTTAGTTAATTTTATTCTATCAACATAAATAGCTGATAATTAGATTGTTGTCTTTTTTGGCACAGAATTAGAAAACGATATTGTATCAATCAAAAAAACTACAGCTAACAATTTAAAATTATGTTTAAAAACCATATTAAAATAGCATGGAGAAGTCTTAAAATGGACAAAATGTTTTCGGCATTAAATGTTTTAGGGTTATCTATTGGTTTAACAATTGCCATTTTACTTTTTGCATTTATTACTTTTGAGAAAAGTTATAATACACAGTATAAAAATTACGCAGATACGTACAGAGTATTAGTTAATACTACCGGAGATGCTTTTGATAAAGAAATTATGGCTACTGCACCAGCTGCAGTTGCGCCAGCTTTAAAAGAAGAATTGCCTGCAGTAAAATATGCTGCTAGAATGTTGCAACACAGCTTTGGCGAAACAGCCTTTATAAAAGCAAATAATAATAATTTTTTAGAAAAAAGATTATTTTGGTGTGACCAGGAACTTTTTTCAATTTTTGATACTAAATTTATTAAAGGAGATCCTGCTTCTGCAATAACTAGGCCTAATACTGTTGTATTATCTAAAAGTGCTGCACAAAAATACTTTGGCACTATAGACCCTATGGGGAAAACCATAAAAGTAGATGATAAAACAGAATTAGAAATAACTGGTGTTTTTGAAGACTTTGCCAAAAACAGTACTGTAGATTGTAATTTAATAGCATCATTTAGTACAACATACTTTTTTAAAGAACCAAGCTGGAGTAACTCTAGTTTTGAAACGTATGTTCAGTTAAAAGACAATGCATCTAAAGTGGCTTCTGAAAATCAAATGCAGCAAATTTTAGATAAAAATGTAGACAAGCAAGGACAATGGTATACACTTTCATTACAACCATTATCAGAAGTACATTTATATTCTAAAGATTACACAAGTACATATACATCTAGAATTGGTAGTATTTCTGAAATTAAAAACTTATCGTTTTTAGCATTACTTATTTTACTTATTGCTTGCGTTAATTATATGAATTTAATGACTGCACGTTCTCAAAAAAGAGCAAAAGATGTGGGTATAAATAAAACACTTGGTGCATCATCTAAAAGCTTAGTTGGCA
Organism: Cellulophaga geojensis KL-A; assembly: GCF_000568425.1. Taxonomy (NCBI): domain Bacteria; kingdom Pseudomonadati; phylum Bacteroidota; class Flavobacteriia; order Flavobacteriales; family Flavobacteriaceae; genus Cellulophaga; species Cellulophaga geojensis. Next base: position 17,855 of record NZ_ARZX01000024.1, on the reverse strand, counting down.
GGTTTTATGCAGAAACAGGTTTACTAACTTTAATTGCATTGTGTATTGGTGTAGTATTATCTATTGCAATTATTCCTATTTTTAATACTATAACAGGTGCTAGTTTAGATTATAAGTTTCTTATGGCTCCAAGCTTTATAATTGGTGTATGTATTGTTTGGTTGGTTACTACCTTGGTTGCGGGTTCTTACCCTGCTTTTTACTTATCGGGTTTTTCACCTAGCGCTATATTAAAACCAGCAAACAGAACCGTAAGTAACGCAGTTATTAGAAAAGCATTGGTTGTATTTCAGTTTACAGCTTCTGTGGTTTTAATTGTGGGTGTATTAGTGGTGTACCAACAGTTAGAGTTTATGAAAAATAAAGACTTAGGGTACAAGCCACAAAACGTTGTAGCTGTTTCTACGGCTGCAATTAAAACTTATAATAAAAAACAAGCTTTAGCTAACGAGGTTAAAAAATTAAGCTCGGTTATAGAAGTAGGCGCTGCACAGGGCTTCCCTGGTATGGATGTTAGCGGAAGATCTTTACATAAAAACGACCAAGATGAAAACGGAAAAAGTATACAAACCAATGTAGCAGATGCTAGCGTTTTAGATGTATTGCAATTGAAGCTTTTAGCAGGTAAAACATTACCAAGTGTAAAACAAGAAGGAGATACGCTTGTAGATGTGGTTTTAAATAAAAAAGCAATTACCTATTTAGGATTAACACCAGAAGAAGCTATTGGTAAAAAAGTAGATATGCAGTTGGGAGACGATGCTACAATAATTGGTGTTGTAGACGATTTTAATTTTGAGTCTTTACACAAGCCAATTGGTGCTTATGCTTTTCATAACAGTAGGTTTGAAGGCAAACCTTACTTGCTTGTTCGTTTTAATAGTGCATCTGTAACTAGTACAATGCAACAGTTAGAAGGTGCCTATGCTAAAGTTTCACCAGACTCTAGTTTTGACTATACTTTTTTAGATAAAAATATGGAGCAATTGTATGAGCAAGACCGTAAAACTGCAAAGGTAGGACTACTATTTTGCTTGCTTGCTATTTTTGTTGCTTGTTTAGGGTTATTTGGGCTAGCAGCGTTTACGGCAGAACAGCGTAAAAAAGAAATAGGAGTGCGTAAAGTTTTAGGTGCAAGTGTGTTAGGTATAACAAAAATGTTGTCGGCAGATTTTTTAAAGCTAATTGTAGTATCTATAATTGTTGCCTTTCCTGTAGCGTATTTTATTATGCAAAAATGGTTAGAAACGTTTGCCTTTAGAGTAAGTATAGGATGGCTTGTATTTTTTGTAGCAGGTATGTGTGCCGTTATTATAGCGCTAATAACAGTAAGTTTTCAAGCTATTAAAGCAGCAGCTGCAAACCCAGTTAAAAGCTTAAAAGCAGAGTAAATTATAACCTATAAATAATAATTATGATTAAGAATTATTTTAAAATAGCGTTTAGAAATCTATGGAATAATAAGCTCTTTTCTTTAATTAAGATTAGTAGTTTGGCTATTGGCCTAAGCGTGTCTTTTGTTATAGGTTTAATGGTGTATTACGATTTTACTTTTGATAAATTTCATCCAGATAAAGATTATATATACAGAGTAACAACAGAGTTTGTAACACCAGAAGGGAGTTTTTACAATCCGGGAGTTTCATTTCCTTTGGGTGATGCCTTAAAACAAAACTCGGCTAGTTTGGCTGCTGTTGCCCCTTTTTTAACTACGTATCCGTTACACATAAAAAATACAGTTACAGATAAAACATTTAAAAATCCGGATTATGTTATTTATGCCGATAAAGGTTTTTTTAATGTATTTAAATATAGATGGTTGGCTGGCTCTAAAGAAAGTGCGCTAGAGAGTCCAAATCAATTAGTACTATCAGAAAAAAGGGCTAAAAAATATTTTCCAAATACCAACTATACAGATATAATTGGTGCTCATATGGTGTATAATGATACCATAAATATGCAAGTAACTGGCGTGGTGGCTAATTTTACAGAGCGTACAGATATTGTTTTTGAAGAGTTTATTTCATTAAAAACAGCTCACCAGTCTGATATGACAAGTGCTGTATTAAGCAGTAATTGGAACGGAACAAACTCGGCCTCACAATTATTTATAAAGACAAGTAAAAATACTAAAGCCAAAAATGTACAGCTTACATTAAATAAGTTGGCAAAAGAGCATATAGACCCTAATGAAGAAGAGTTTGGAAATGAGCGTAAGTTTTATATGCAGCCGCTAGAAGAATTGCATTTTGATACTAACTATTACACTTTTGATTTTGACTCGGAGCCAGCGAGCAAATCGGTATTAGTAAGTTTAGGTTGTGTTGCTCTTTTTTTACTGCTGCTAGGTAGTATTAATTTTATAAATTTAAATACAGCACAGGCAACGCAAAGAGCAAAAGAAATTGGTGTTAGAAAAACACTAGGAGGCTCTAAAAAACAACTAATTTATCAGTTTTTAGGAGAAACTTTTTTACTAACCATTTGTGCTGCAATTGTGTCTATAGCACTTTCTTTTTGGCTGTTAAATATATTTGCAAACTATATACCAGCAGGTCTAAGTTCAGAGCTATTTACGGAGCCTACAGTTATTGTATTCATTATTGTATTGCTTTTAGTTGTTACATTATTATCTGGTTTTTATCCGGCAGTAGTACTCTCTCATTTTAAGCCAATAGCAGTATTAAAAAATCAAATTGTAGCGTCTAATGATAAAACATCATTACGTAAATACTTAACTGTTTTTCAGTTTATAATAGCACAGATTTTTATAATAGCTACGCTTTTGGTGGGGAAGCAAATATCATTTTTATTACAAAAAGATATGGGTTTTAAAACAGAAGCCATAGCATCTGTTAGAGCGCCTTGGTATTCTATGACGCCAGCAAAACAACAACGACTATTAACTAAAATTGAAGCAATACCAGAGGTAAACAAAATAAGTTTGGCAGAGTATCCTCCGGCTTCTTTTAGTACCAGTGCAACAAACGTTAGCTACTATGGTGATGCTAACGCACCAATACATACAGAATTACAATTATTATACGGCGATAAAAACTATTTAGACCTTTACGGAATTGAATTGCTTGCCGGTAGAAAGCAAAACAATGATAGTATTAAAGAGTTTGTGATTAATGAAACGTACTTGCGTTTATTGGGTTTTAAAAACCCTGAAGATGCTTTGGGAGAAATGATTAAAAGTGAAGGTGAAGAACACCAAATAGTTGGTGTTATGAAAGATTTTAATCAGCGTTCATTAAAAACTGCTATTAACCCATTAGCATTTATGGGTACAGGAGGTACAAACAGAAGTTTTAAAACGTTTCACATTTCTTTTGCCAATGTAAACGGAGAAAATTTACCCAATGCAACTAAAAAGTTAGAAAATGCTTGGAAAAGCGTATATACAGAAGAGCCTTTTGAGCTTATTTTTATGGATGACACTATAAAACGTTTTTATAGTCAAGAGCGTAAAACTGCTGTATTGTTAAATTGGGCAACAGGTTTAGCTATTGCAATTAGCTGTTTAGGTTTGCTTGGTCTTGTGGTTTATACTACAGAACGCAGAACCAAGGAAATAGGTATACGTAAAGTATTAGGAGCCTCTTTATTAGAGCTAAATCTGTTGCTAAGTAAAGAGTTTTTAAGCTTGGTTGCTATTGCATTTATAATTGCTGCGCCAATAGCCTATTTTGGTATAGATTATTGGTTGCAAGACTTTGCAAATAAAACTAGTTTAAGTTGGTGGGTTTTTGCAATTAGTGGTGTTATTATGCTAATAGTTGCAATGTTAATTATGGGCGTGCGCACCTACATATCATCTACTAAAAATCCAATAAAAAGTTTACGAACAGAGTAAAAAATACAAATTATGTTATTAGAATTAAACAATATATACAAATGGGTACAGTCTGGAGGACAAAAAATATTTTTGCTAAAAGACATCAATTTAAAAGTAGAAGAAGGCGAGTTTATTTCTATTATGGGGCCGTCTGGTTCAGGAAAATCTACCTTGTTAAATATTATAGGTATGTTAGATGTATTTAATGAGGGTGAATATAATTTTTTAGAAGATTCTGTACACAATTTAAAAGAAAAACACCGCTCTAACTTGTATAAACAGTACATTGGTTTTGTTTTTCAGGCCTATCATTTATTGGATGAACTTACCGTGTATGAAAATTTAGAAATGCCCTTGTTGTACAAGAAGTACAGCTCGTCTGAGCGTAAAGCATTGGTTGCAGATATGCTAGATAAATTTAATATTGTAGGTAAGCAAAACCTATTTCCTAGTCAGCTTAGTGGAGGGCAACAACAATTGGTAGGTATTGCTAGGGCATTAATATCTAATCCAAAACTTATTTTAGCAGATGAGCCAACAGGTAATTTAAACTCTAAACAAGGTGAAGAAATAATGGAGATTTTTAAAGAATTAAATAAAGAAGGCGTAACAATTATACAGGTTACACACTCAGAAAAAAATGCAGCTTATGGGTCAAGAACCTTACATTTATTAGACGGGAGACAAGTATAAAAGCTATAAAAAAAGAACACAACAGCCCCCACCGTTGTGTTCTATCTAGGCCTAAATGCAAAAACCTAGTTATAGTAAGAAGGATCAACTTATATATAAAAACCTTCTTATATAATTTATGCGGTTTTAAGTAAAATCAGAGAAAAAGTTTTGGTTTTGGTTTTTCTGTATTTGCGTATATGAGCTAAATATTCAGTTCTTTTTCTTTCGTGATTTTCAAGATAAAAAGCATCACACTCTACAGTGTCACATTCTAAATTGCCAAGTGTAGTATTGTTATATCTACGCATTTCTACTACCATTTCTGCATTTCCTTTTTGTAAATTATGCAGCTCTTGTTTTATAGTTTTTTGATTGGCAATACGACTTTCAATCTCTATTAAATACCCTAATTCTTCAGCAATAAACTCTAAATTACTTATCCAATTACGCAGCTCTTCTTTGTCTTTTTTCATCATTATACTGCGGTCTTCCTCGTGGTTGTAAAACAATTTTGTATTCATACCAATGTATTTATATCTATGTAATTATTTTTTTGTTCTACGTTGGTTACCGTAAGGGTTTTTTCTCCTGCTGGGAACTCCCATAAAAGTTTATCGCCCTTTGCGTAACCAATTACAGCAGTGCCCATAGGAGTTAAAATAGATAATTTTTTGTTTTTTAAATCACTATCAGATGGCTTAACTAACTGAAAACTCTTTTGCCATCCTTCATCTGCTGTAACTGTAACAATAGAGTTAAACCTAATAACATCTGTAGGCATATCTTTTTCGTCTTTTACAGCAGCAGTCTTTAGCTCATTATTAAGCTTAGCAATAGATTTTTTATATGTTGCATCTTTATGGTAACCAGACAGGTTCATCAACTTTTTAAGCAACACATATTCTTTTTTTTCAATAATTAAGCCTCCGTATTTCATTTTTTTACAATTATTTATGGAAAAATTCCTCTTTGTACATATGCCTGTTCTAAACGCTCTATGGCAATATTAAAAGCAGCAGTACGCATATCTATATCTTTTTCTAAAGCAGTTTTCATTACCTTATTAAAAGATTCTTTTAGTTTTTTGTGCATTTTTTCTAGCACTTCATCTAACTGCCAAATTTCTCCGTTTCTATTTTGCAACCACTCGTAATAACTACCAATTACCCCTCCAGAGTTGCATAAAATGTCTGGTATAATAGCAACACCCTTTTCTAACAGTATTTTTTCAGCTTCAACATCTGTTGGCCCATTTGCACCTTCAGCAATTAAAAAAGCCTTAATACTATCTGCGTTATTTGCTGTTATTTGATTTCCCAAAGCGGCAGGCACACATATGTCGCAATTAATTCCAAAAAAGTTTTCGTTTAATATTGGTGTAGCATCGTTAAAGCCAGCAACAGCACCTTTGTGCTGCATAGTGTGCTTGTATAAATCTTCAACAGATATTCCGTTTTCATTTATAATAGAGCCAGATGCATCTTGTACGCCAACTAAAATGGCACCTTCATTTTCTAAAAAATGAGAAGTCCAGTAACCAACATTTCCAAAGCCTTGTACAATATATTTTTTGTCTTTTAGGCTTACTTTTTTGTTTTCTGCCCAAAATTTTATACTCAAAAACACACCATAACCTGTAGCTCTGTCTCTACCCTCAGAGCCACCAGCACCCACAGGTTTTCCTGTTACAACGTGCATATTTTTAGAGCGTTCTGATGGTGCTTTTGTAGACATGTACGTGTCTAAAATCCACGCCATTGTTTGCGGATTTGTATTAACATCTGGTGCAGGAATATCTAATTCTGGGCCAATATTATCTCCTAAGGCATATGTAAATCTCCTAGTAATACGCTCTAACTCTGCTTGGGAGTACTTGCTAGGGTCTAACTGAATGCCACCTTTTGCACCACCATAAGGTAAGCCTGCTAAAGAGGTTTTCCAAGTCATCCACATTGCTAAAGCTCTGGCAGCATCTATATCTACAGTTGGGTGGTAACGCAAACCACCTTTATACGGGCCAAGCGCATTGTTATGTTGTACTCTATAGCCTGTAAATACTTCTACATCTCCATTATCCATTTTTACAGGAAAATGTACAACAAGCTCGTTGTTAGTGATGCTTAATATTTTTCTAATATTAGGATTTAAGTTTATGTTGTCTGCGCTGTAATTAAATTGTCGCATAACATTATCTAGCATCCCTTGCTTCAACTTTTTCTGCTGTTTTGCTATCATTATATTTAATTTAAAACTAATTCTGTTTTATCTTCTTTTTTTAGATCAAAGTCTTCATTTGTCCCGTGTTGATAATCGCTACAGTTGTATATAGAATTTTTATTTTTTGTTAGTACACAAAGTCGCTCGTGCTCACAAGTATTGCAAAGGCTCTTTTCTATTATTTTTATCATTATGTTGTATTTAGATTATTAAAATGCTACTTGACTTTCACAAAAAAACCACACCACTTGAGTTAAACATTTAGAAAGCCAAGTAGACAAATCAATCAATCAACTATAAAAATCTAATATCATTTTTATAATAACTTACTCGTGTGTGTATGGGCAAGCTGTGTGCCTAAAAAGATTTAAAAATGCAGATTTGCTATAGAAACCTGATAATCAGAGTTATAAAAAGATGAAAATAATTTCAACTAAAAACTGAGGCGAGGAGAAATGCCCCAGTTGGGGAAAAATTACCCGTTTTTTACTTTAATTTTTGACGTAATGTTTTACGGTCTATTTGAAGAATTTCTGCAGCCTTAGTTTTGTTATTGTTTGTGGCAGCCAACACTTTTAAAATGTACTCTTTTTCCATTTGCTGTAAGCTTGAAAAAGAAGCATCTGGAAATTCTATTTTGTATTTTAAATAATCAGGAAAATCTTTTATGTCAATTTTTCCATCGCTCATAATAACGGCGCGTTGTATTACATTTTCTAGCTCTCTAATATTGCCTTGCCAATGGTACCTTTGTAGCATTTTTAAAGCATCATCTGTAATTTGTAATAAACGGTCTTTGTATTCTACACCGTATTTTTTTAAAAACTGCTCTACCAGTAACGGAATATCAGATTTTCTTTCTCGTAATGGTGGCACGTTTATTTGCACTACGGTTAGCCTGTAATACAGATCTTCTCTAAAGGTTTTGTTGGCAATATCTTCTTGTAAGTTATTATTTGTTGCAGCAATAATGCGCAAGTCTACTTTTTCTGCTTTTTGAGAGCCTACTTTTGTAATTTCTTTTTCTTGTAAAGCACGTAGTAATTTAGCTTGTACAGCTGTAGATGCGTTACCAATTTCATCTAAAAATAATGTACCGTTATTTGCTGCCTGAAAAAAACCATTTTTATTTTCGTTAGCACCTGTAAAAGCACCTTTTGTATAGCCAAAAAGCTCAGATTCTAATAAGTTCTCAGGTATGGCACCACAGTTAACAGCAATAAAGGGTTGCTTGGCAAACTTACCAGAAAAATGAATAGCCCTAGCCACAAGCTCTTTACCAGTGCCACTTTCACCTTCTATTAAAACAGTAGCCTTGTTGTCTTTTACACGTTCTATAATTTGAGTTACTTTTTCAAAGGCAACAGATTGCCCAATCATTTGTCCGTAACCTGTAGCTGTTAGCTTTTTTTTAGGTTTTTGTTGCTGAGTTTTTTTAGCAGTTTCTAATGACCTATTAACGGCCTGTTTAAGTTCTTCTTTTGTAAAAGGTTTGGTAAGGTAATCTGTTGCGCCAGATTTTATTACGCTCATAGCATCATCTACAGACGGGTAACCTGTAATAACTAATTTGGGAATATGTGGGTAATGTTCTGCAGTATATTTTAATAGCTGCAAGCCATCAATTTCTGGCATTTGTATGTCTGTAATTAGCAAATCTATAGTAGAGTCATGCAATACGTATAAAGCCTGTTTTACAGATACAGCTTTGTATACGTGGTAATTTAAGGCTTGTAAATGGCGTTGTAAAAGTTCTAAAATGTGTATATCATCATCTACAATGAGTATGTTCTCTTTTTCTAGCTCCATTTTTTACAATTTAGGAATTGCTACAGTAAATATAGTGCCCTTTGGCATATTAGCACTAAAGCTTATATTTCCTTTATGACTTTTAACAATGCCGTGTACTACACTTAACCCTAACCCAGATCCTTCGCCTACAGGTTTGGTAGTAAAAAAGGGCTCAAAAATTTTATCACCCAAATTAGTATCTATACCAGTACCTTGGTCTTTTATATGTATTTCTACTGTAGCAGATTTATCTTTTATATCTAATACAATAACACCATTTTCTTCAGAAAAATAAATAGCATTTATAACCAAGTTAAATAGCACTTGGGTAAGTTGTATGCGGTCTATTTTTAATGCTATTTTGCTATTACTAGAACTAAAGTTAAGTGTTATATTTTTAGTTTTTAGTATAGGTTTTAAAAGTTCTATGGCTTCTTTACAGATAGGAATAATATTAACTAAACTTTTTTGTTGAGGCATTTCACAAGCAAAAAACATTAGTTTTTTTACTACTTCTCTAGAGTAAATAGCACTATTAATAATTTTATCTAAATCTTTAGTAGCTTGGGAGTCTTGCTTTGTACGGTCTTTTAAAAGTTCTGCAAAGCCTAAAATATTAGCAAGTGGTGTATTTAGCTCATGGGCAATACCTGCTGTAATTTCACCAAGTATACGCAACCTGTCTGATTGTTCTACTTGCCTTTTAATTAAAATTTCGTTTTCCTTAATTTCTTTACGTTCTAGTAAGTTGCCAACCTCTAAACAAACATTATTTAGCAGTTGTTGTTCTTCTTCAAGAAAATCTAAAACACTATATTTTTTAGATGGGTAACCAACTTTTATAGTCCCAATTTCTTTATTAAATAACGTAATAGCGGAGGTTAAAAAAACGTAGTCTTTATATTCTTTTTTAGTTTCAATATGGTACTCATCGGTTTTAAGCACAACATAGGTGTCATTTATATATTGCCATGCGTTTTTTAAGCAAGATACAATGGCTTGTAAACCAACTTCAATTTCATTATAATCGCAATTAACAATTATAGAAGTAACGTCATACAAACAGGTGAGTTCTTTAATACGCTCTCTAAGTTTTTCTTCTGCTGTTACCATAAGTATAAAATTAAGGGAAGATAAATGTACTACAAAAAAATAGCTCTAGTAAACAAAACGTCTACTAGAGCCAGGTTTTATACAAACAACTTTGTTAGGCAGTAGGGTCTGGTGTCATCCTTAAATAAGGTTTAATTTCTTCTACTCCTTTAGAGAATATTTTTTCTGCATCGCTAGTAGCAATAGCCGGACTAACAACTACTTTTTCACCATTTTTCCAGTTAGCAGGTGTAGCTACTTTATGGTTTGCAGTAAGTTGTAAAGAGTCTATTACGCGTAACAACTCATAAAAGTTACGCCCTGTAGATGCAGGGTATGTAAGTGTTAATTTCACTTTTTTATCTGGCCCAATTATAAATACAGAACGTACTGTTAAGTGGTTGTCTGCATTAGGGTGTATCATATCATATAAAGTAGATACTTTTTTGTCCTCATCTGCAATTATAGGAAAAGTAACTGTAGTATTTTGTACTTCGTTAATGTCTTTAATCCACTCGTTATGAGAAGCTGCACCATCTACGCTTAATGCAATCATTTTTACGTTACGCTTGTCAAACTCATCTTTAAACTGTGCAGCCGTACCTAATTCTGTAGTACAAACTGGTGTAAAATCTGCTGGATGAGAAAAAAGAATTCCCCAGCTGTCACCTAAATAATCGTATAAATTTATTGTTCCTACAGAACTGTCTGCAGTAAAATCTGGTGCTTCATCACCCAATCTTAAACTAGCCATATTATTGTATTTTTAATTAAAAATCTATTTACCCTACAAAATTAGTAGATTATTTACTTTTAAAGCGTTAAAATAGGTTAAACTTTGTGTAAATTAGAGAGTTAAAACATGAACTTTAACTGTACGCTAATACTTTCTTGTTCAGGTTTTTTCTTGTCTGGAGTATTTAAATTAGCTAATGAAATTCCCAATAAACGAACAGAGTTTTCAAGCTTTTCTTGGTACAGTAATTCTTTAGCAATTTCTAGTATTAGGTCTTTATCTGCTATAAAATAAGGTATGGTTTTGCTTCTTGTTTGCAATGTAAAATCGCTATACTTAATTTTTAAAGTAATTGTTTTACCAGCAATTTTACTTTTTTTAAGTCGGCGTTCTAATTCATTAGCAATATTTTCTAATCGCTCTAACATAAAAATTTCACTACTTAAATTCTCATTAAAAGTGCGTTCTGCTCCAACAGATTTTGGTATTCGGTTTGGTTTAACTGGACTATTGTGTATGCCTCTAACAACGTGGTAGTAATAGGCACCACTTTTGCCAAAATGTTTTTCTAAAAATTCTAAGCTTTTATTTTTAAGGTCTAAACCCGTAAAAATACCCACTTTGTACATTTTTTCTGCGGTAACCTTACCTACACCATAAAATTTACGAATTTCTAACTCTTCTAAAAAGGCTAAAACTTCTTCTGGGTTAACTGTTTTTTGTCCGTTTGGTTTGTTGTAATCACTTGCAACTTTTGCAATAAATTTATTTATAGATATGCCTGCAGATGCTGTTAATCCTAACTCATTGTATATACGCTCTCTAATTTCTTTTGCAAGTAATGACGCAGACGGATTTCCTTTTTTGTTTACAGTAACATCTAAATAAGCCTCGTCTAAAGAAAGCGGTTCTACTAAATCTGTATAATCATAAAAAATGGCTCTAATTTTTTGAGATATCTCTTTATATCTTGCAAATCGGGGTGGTACAAAAATTAAATCTGGACAATTACGTTTTGCCATATAGCCACTCATAGCAGAGCGTACACCAAATTTACGAGCCTCATAACTAGCGGCAGAAACCACACCTCTTTTTTCACCACCACCAACAGCCAATGGCTTGCCAATAAGCTCAGGATTATCTAGCTGCTCTACAGATGCGTAAAAAGCATCCATATCTACATGAATAATTTTTCGTAAAGGTAAATCCTTGGTCATACACAAATTTACGGTATATTTAGGTTGATGAAAACAAAAGAAAAAACAGCTATTGTATTGGGCGCAACCGGTGTAACTGGTAGTGCTTTGGTATCTTTATTAACTCAACATAATGCCTATGCAAAAATAAAGCTATTTTCTAGATCTTTAAGCGGATTTACACATGCTAAAATTGATGAGTATTTGGTAGATCTTCATGATCTAGAAAAACACAAAAGTAGTTTTACGGCAGATGAGGTGTATTGTTGTATTGGCACCACAAAGGCAAAAACACCAGATAAAGAAACCTATAAAAAAATAGATTACGGCATACCATTACAAGCCGCAAAATTATGTAGAGAAAATGGAATAGGAACATTTATGGTAATATCTGCTTTAGGAGCAAATGCATCTAGTTCGGTTTTTTACAATAAGGTTAAAGGCCAAATGGAAGATGCTGTAATTGCATTGCAAATACCCAAAACGCATATACTGCAGCCATCTTTAATTGCAGGTAAAAGAGATGAAAAAAGAATGGGAGAGTGGTTGGCAAAACAGTTTTTTAAGGTGTTTCAGTTTTTATTAATTGGCTCTTTAAAAAAATACAGACCAATACACCCAGAAACCATTGCAAAAGCTATGGTTTGGTTAGGGAATAATGAAGAAAACACTATAAAAATACAGTCTGATAAGATTAAGGAATTAGGAGGTGAATAATGGTAGAAATAGAACGTAAATTTTTGGTAAAGAGTGATGCTTTTAAAGCTGAATCAATTGCTGAAAAAAGAATAGTACAAGGTTTTTTAAATACAGATCCTGAGCGTACTGTTAGGGTTAGAATAAAGGGCGATGACGGTTTTTTAACCATAAAAGGAAAATCTAACAGCACGGGAACATCTAGGTTTGAGTGGGAAAAGCAAATACCAATTAATGAAGCAGAAGCATTGCTTAAATTATGCGAAGAAGGTGTAATTGATAAAATACGTTACAATGTTACTGTAGCAAACCACTTGTATGAAGTTGATGAATTTTTTAGTGACAACCAAGGCTTAATTGTTGCTGAAGTTGAGCTAAAGGATGAAGATGAGGAATTTGTAAAACCCAACTGGTTAGGAGAAGAGGTTACTGGTGATATTAAATATTATAATTCTCAGTTAAGTAAAAATCCCTTTAAAAATTGGAGTTTATAAATAAAAAAGTCTAGTAAAATTTACTAGACTTTTTTATTTTTCTTTTATTTAGTTAGATGTGTAGTTGAGTTTTTTCTCAATAGCTCTAATCATCACATTAGCAATATCTAAACCAGTTGCATACTCTATACCTTCTAAACCAGGAGAAGAGTTTACCTCTAGCAATAAAGGGCCCTTATTAGAGCGTATAATATCTACCCCAGCAACAGCTAAGTTTAATATTTTTGCTGCTTTAACTGCCAATTTACGCTCCTCAGATGTTATTTTAATTAATGATGCAACACCACCTTGGTGAATATTAGCTCTAAATTCTCCTTTTTGAGCTTGGCGCTGCATAGATGCTACAACTTTTCCGTTTACCACAAAACAACGTATGTCTTGGCCGTTTGCTTCTTTAATAAACTCTTGTACTAAAATGTTTGTTTGTACACTTTTAAATGCATTAATAACACTCTCTGCTGCTTTATTTGTTTCTGCTAAAACAACACCTTTACCTTGTGTGCTTTCTAATAATTTTATTATTAACGGAGCCCCATTAACCATACGTATAAGGTCTTTGGTGTCCATTGGAGATTTTGCAAAACCAGTAATAGGAATATCAATATCGTTTTTAGAAAATAACTGAGAGGCAAATAATTTGTCTCTAGACTGTGTAATTGCTTCTGCTGTGTTTAAACAATACACACCAAGATTATCAAACTGTCTAATTAATGCGCAACCATAAAAAGTAACCGATGGCTTAATTCTTGGAATAACAGCATCAAACTTATTTAAAACATTACCACCTCTGTAGCGTATTTGTGGCGATTTTGTATCTAGTTTCATGTAAGCGTTTTCTACATTTAAAAAAACAACTTCATGACCTCTAGCTTCATTTTGTATCTAGTTTCATGTAAGCGTTTTCTACATTTAAAAAAACAACTTCATGCCCTCTAGCTCCCCCAGCCTCTATAATTCTTTTGTTACTGTATAAATTAGGATTACTGGCTAATAATGCAATTGTTAAACCCGATTTTTCGGCCATATGAGAAGCGTATTTTTCCTGAATTTCTTCTTCGGAAAAATTTTGCATACAATAGCTTTCTGCTGGGTTAACAATATAACGTTGGTTTATAGCCTCACGACCTAATAACATACGGTATTCCATAGTGTCTCTGTTGGCAAGCGTAAGCTCTACACTATGTATATTGTTGCCTAATTTAATAGAGGTTTTTACCACTAAGCGTTCCTCAGAAATACCAACAGAACTTTTTACTGTTCTACGGTCTACTAAAGGAGCCTCACAAGTAATGGTTACACTTCTGTTTTCTTGTATAGGGTTTACCTCAAATTTTACCCATTCTTCTACCCCCTTGTTGTAAACTTTTACATTATTAGCTTGTATAGAAGATGTTTTTGCGCCAGAGTCTACACGCGCTTTTATAGCAGGTATTCCTAGTTCTTCAAAAACACACCACTCTTCTCCTCCAATAACTTGTAATTCATCAAACTTAGTAGTATTGCCCATAGGTAAAATTTTTATTTTAAAAAGTGCGAATGTAACTTAAAAACTGACAAATGTATGTTTCCTTAAGGCTATTATTTTGCTAAAACTCCGTCCTTATCAATAAGTGGAATTGTAGTTAAATTAGCTTCGTTAACCGTATTTTTTTCAAAAACAAAACGCTTTTCAAAAAGCTTATTATCAGCAAAAAAAGTTACAAAAAACTCGTTGTTTAATTGTAAAACATCTTCTTGTACCATTTCTACTTTAGCATAAGATTTACCATCTAGCTTAGCAATAGAATGTCTCATTGTAGAGGTTATTCTATCATTATCATACCCTTTAGAAACAACCAAAACCATTTCTATGGTTTCTGTTTTGTTGTTTAGTACATAAACATTCCACTCTTTATCTAAAAACTCCTTGTTAAACTCGTGTATAATAGCAACGTGTACATCTTTAATCACTGGTATTATGATGTCTTTTTTCATCTATTTATAACTTTAAGTTGTTTTTACAAAGCACTTTTAAATTGCTCTAAAAAGCGAACATCGTTTTCACTTAATAAACGAATATCTGTAATTTGGTGTAATAACATAGCAATACGGTCTATACCAACGCCAAAGGCAAAACCAGAGTATTCTTCTGGGTCTATACCACAGTTTTTAAGTACGTTAGGATCTACCATACCACAACCACCAATTTCTAACCAACCGGTTCCTTTGGTAATTTTATAGTCAGACTCTGTTTCTAGTCCCCAATACACATCTACTTCTGCACTAGGCTCTGTAAATGGAAAATATGATGGACGCAAACGAATTTTAGATTTTCCAAAAAGCTCTGTCGTAAAAAATTGTAATGTTTGCTTTAAATCTGCAAACGAAACATCTTTATCTATATACAAACCTTCTATTTGGTGAAAAAAGCAGTGAGAACGAGCAGAAATAGCTTCGTTTCTGTATACTCTACCCGGAGAAATTGTACGTATAGGTGGCTTGTTGTCTTCCATATACCTTACCTGTACAGATGAGGTGTGCGTGCGCAACAAAACATCTGGATTGGTTTGTATAAAAAAGGTGTCTTGCATATCTCTTGCTGGGTGATATTCTGGCAAGTTAAGTGCAGTAAAATTGTGCCAGTCATCTTCAATCTCTGGGCCTTCAGAAACATTAAATCCTATTCTAGAGAAAATCTCTATAATTTGATTTTTTACTATAGATATTGGATGCCTTGCACCAATAGACATTGGTTGTCCTGGGCGTGTTAAATCTCCGTAAACACTATCGCTAACCGTTGTGCTAGCTAAAGCATCTTTTAAAGAATTTACCTTTTCTGTAGCAGCGTTTTTTAACTGATTTATAGTTTGGCCAAACTCCTTTTTTTGTTCGTTTGGCACATTTTTAAACTCAGCAAAAAAGTCATTTAACAATCCTTTTTTACCTAAATATTTTATTCTAAAACTTTCTATTGCGTCTAGCTCTGTTGAGGTAAACTCATTAACCAATGCAATATGTTTTTTTATTTCATCTATCATAACACAAAAAAATCCAATACGCGGCAAATTTAGCAATTATTCCCGTATTGGATTGTATTAATTAATGTTTTGTAGTCAGATTTAATAGGTGTCTTTCACATTTTCTTTAACCCAGGCAACAGCATCATCAAAATTAGAGAACAAATGCTCTACAGGAATTAGGTCTGGTATAATGTCTATACGCTCCATCATATACTTAGGTTGTTGTAATAGATTTACAAAAAGTACGTTTACGTTATTTTTTTTAAGATCTACCAAAACATCTTCCATTGCATACAGTCCGGACTGGTCCATATACTGCATTCTTCCGGTTCTAATAATTACAGTACTTGCCGTACTAGGTATTTGTGAAGCCAATTGTTGAAATTCACTAGTAGAGCCAAAAAACAAAGGACCTTTTATATGTTTAATAAAAACCTCTTCTTTTAAATTAACAGGAAAGTTAGCTTCGTCCTTCCAGGCTTTTTCTTGTAAGAGCGATTTAACATCTGAGCGTTCTGCCGTAAGATCGCCTATTTTTTTCATAAACATTAATGATGCAATAACTAGTCCAATACCTACAGCATATACTAAGTTCCATACCGATGATAGTACTAGAACTACAAGCATTATTATTACTTCTGAGCTTACTTTAAGTGGTCCAATTTTTAAATCGCGAGGTAAACTAGGAATAGCTTTTAGTCCTTTATAGTCCATAACTCCAATACCAACGGTAATTAAAATACCTGCTAATACCGCTGCTGGTATTTGAGAGGCAATAGGTCCTAATGCTAATAATACAACTAAAAGAACTATACCTGCAACCATACCAGATAATTTTGTTTTACCACCAGAATTAATATTTACAACCGTACGTATGGTAGCGCCTGCTCCTGGTATACCATTAAAAATTGCTGCAATGGTATTACCAATACCTTGACCAATTAATTCTTTATTAGGCTTGTGTTTAGTCTTAGTCATATTATCTGCAACAACAGATGTTAGTAAAGAATCTATGGCACCCAATAGCGCTAAGGTAAGCGCTGTAAAAATGTAAGGCGTTAAAGATGTTATGCTAAATTGAGTAAATATTGCCATATTAGGCATAGGCATACCTGTAGGTATTTCTTCAATTCGTCTGTATGGCAGTTTAAATATAAATGCTACTCCAGAAACAGCTATAAGTGCCACTAAGGTACTTGGTACGGCAGTTGTAATACGTTTAAAGCCATAAATAATAACAATGGTAGCAATTGCTAATGCAAGCTCTAGCCAACTAATAAATTGTATTGCTCTTGGCAGTACTTTTAAAGAACCTATTACGCCAGATGCTTCTTTTGCAGCTAACGTTTTTGCTTCTTTAAGTGTATCTGCATCTGTAACAGTATTGGCTCTTTTTATGGTTTCTTCAAAGTGATCTAAAACCAAAATACCTTCGCCAGCTTCTTCTTTTAGAATATTTTGCAATATAATTTCTTCTGCTTGCGGTTTAAATTGGTTTACTAAATCTTCATCTTCCTTAGGATAATAACCAATAGCAGGTAGTATTTGTGTAACCAATATAATAACCCCAATTGCAGTCATAAAACCAGACACTACTGGGTAGGGAATGTATTTTATGTATTTACCCATACCAAGTAAACCAAGACTAATTTGCATTAATCCTGCTAAAATAAACACAGATAATATGTATGGTAGTGCTTTTTCTACATCGCCATCATGAACAGCAATAATACTTGCAATTACAACCATACTTACAGCCGTCATAGGTGCTGTGGGTCCAGAAATTTGTGTGCTTGTACCGCCAAATAGTGCAGCAAAGAAACTAATAAAAATAGCTCCGTATAAACCAGCAGCAGGACCAAGGCCAGAACTAACTCCAAAAGCTAGTGCTAAAGGTAAAGCAACTATACCAGCGGTAATACCACCAAAAATATCTCCTTTTACATTAGAGAAAAGATTTTTCATAGATTTAAATTGATTTTTTTTAGAACAATTACCAATCAAAAAAATTGAACTAAATAGTTATATAATATACAATAAAAATGATAGAACTACTAAAAAGTAGTTTGTGTTATTTTTTAGTTTAATTACTCAAAAAAAGTAACAGCACCAGAGTTA
>NZ_ARZX01000023.1:0-65045 GCF_000568425.1 Cellulophaga geojensis KL-A | reverse complement strand
TTTAGTGTATCGCTATGTTAGGACGGGACAAGGCTTAAAATAAAAAAACCTCGCTTTT
Source organism: Cellulophaga geojensis KL-A (assembly GCF_000568425.1). Taxonomy (NCBI): domain Bacteria; kingdom Pseudomonadati; phylum Bacteroidota; class Flavobacteriia; order Flavobacteriales; family Flavobacteriaceae; genus Cellulophaga; species Cellulophaga geojensis. The sequence continues at coordinate 64,987 of NZ_ARZX01000023.1, read as the reverse complement.
GTAGCGAGGTTTTTTTTATTTTTAAAAGACACTATTAATTAGGTCTTTCAAAGGATTTTTTAGAGTTGTTTTTTGCATACTCTTTAAATTGCCTCTGTTGCTGCTTAACAGTCATTGTACTTCCGTCATGACTCCAACCTGGAGGTCCAAATACATACATCAACTTATGAGATAGTTTTTTTGATTTCTTCATATCCATCCAAATATCCTTAAACTCGTGCGTTAAAATAACAATCGGATTGTTAGAGTTTGGCGCGTGTATTACACCATATTTAACATCAATACTATCATCTAAAGGCAACCAAGTACCAAACATTCTGTCAAAAATATTTAAAAAGCCACCGTGGTTTTTATCTAAATACTCTACGTTTTGCGCGTGGTGTACCTGGTGCATTGTATGCGTATTCATAAACTTCTCAAAAATACCCAACTTTGGTAACAACACCGTATGTAACTGAAACTGCCACAAAGCCTCTATACCCAAGCAGAATACAACCATCTCTGGTTCAAAACCTATAGCTGGCATCCACATATAAAAAAGTGGCTTATATAATAATGTAAACCAACCATTTCTAACAGCTGTTCCTAAATTAAAGTTGTCTGATGAGTGATGCACAATATGTGCTGCCCATAAAATTCTAATTTCATGGTTAGCTCTATGAAACCAATAATAAGTAAAATCATCTGCAAGCTGACAAAGTAACCATACATACCATGCATAGCCAAAAGACTCATAACCTAAAAGGTTGGTGTTTACACCATTTACCTCTGGATTACAAAGCTCAAAAACAAACTCAAAAATTACTATGGCAGATATTACCTTAAGTGCAGCAGCTAATATTGCAGAACCAACACCCATAAAACCACTTGCAAAAAGATCTTTCCAGTCGTAAAGATCATGGTGTTCTTCATGACTTTTACTATAAGCTAATTCTAATAAAATAAAAATTATAAACGCTGGACCGCCGTATACTAGCGGATTTGTTAAATCCATATAAAAATATTTTTTTGCTAAGATAACTATATTAAAGGTTATTATTTCTAAAATAGAGTTGTTTGTTCGGTATCATCGTCAGCAGAATCATCTTTATCATCCGCTTTAGAATCCGTAACCTCTTCCTTCTCTGTTACTTTCGTTTCTTTTGAAACCTCTTCAATTTCCTCTACTTCTTCATAAGGTAAAGACTCTAGAACATTGGTGTTTTTAATCTTATCTGCAGTTAACTGATTACCTAAAGCTTTAATTCCTTTAATTGCTATAAAATCCTCTATATCAACTTTTTGATTAGGTTTTTGCTCTTTACCTCTAGGCTTTGTAAATTCCAATTCTACAACTGGCCTCCAATCTGTAGACACCAATTCTAAAACTGACTTTGGATGCTCAGAAATAAACAACTCCTCTTTGTTTTCGTTTTCTATTAAAAAACGCTTAATGTAATAACGCTCTTTAACACCGTCAAAATAAATAGCTGAAATAGGTTTTTTAGGATTCCATTTTTCTAAAACTATCATATCCTCATCAAAATGAGTCGTAATTTCTGGTTTAACTGTTTTTACTATTCCTTTTTGAGTTATAACAAGAATTAAATCTTCCCCTTTAAACTCTCCAAGCAATTCACCTCTACCATCCAAGTTTAGTCTACTCACCACATCATCAAACCAAATTTTACGTGGTTTTAATGTAGAAACACCTTTTTCTTTTAAATCTATACGCTTAACAGCATATTTACTAACAATATTACCTTTTGATGATCTCCCTTTAATTAAAATATCAGAGAAATCCATATCCCACTTAAGTTTTTTAATACTACCAACTTGCCTTAAATGAATGGTAACAATTTCTGCTTCTCCGTTGGGGTTTGCAGAAAAATACAAGACATCTGAGTTCGGTTTTCCTGTAGTAAGCGGATAAAGTTTATCTCTTGTAACAGATGTAACATTAAAACGCTTTATGTAGCTAGCTCCTCCTTTACCATCTTTATAAATCATATTATAAGTGGTACGCTTGTCTTTTTTCTTAAATACAGCTACGTGTATAATATTTTTACCTACAAATATTTTTGAATCTACCTTAGAAACCATCATATGGCCATCTTTAGTAAATACTATAATATCATCTATATCACTACAGTCGGTTACATACTCGTCTTTCTTTAAGGATGTACCCACAAAACCTTCCTCTCTATTTACATAAAGCTTTGTGTTTCTTATAACTACCTTTGTAGCTTCAATATCATCAAAAACTCTAATCTCAGACTTGCGCTCACGACCTTTACCGTATTTATCTTTTAGATTTTTAAAATAATTAATAGCAAACTCTACCAAGTGCTCTAAATTATGCTTTACTTCCGCAATACGCTCTTCTAAACTATCTAGTAGCTGCTGTGCTTTATCTAAATCAAATTTAGAAATACGCTTAATTCTAATTTCTGTCAAACGAGCAATATCCTCCTCTGTTACAGCTCTTTTTAAATGTTTAGTATGTGGCTTTAAACCTTTATCTATTGCAGCTATAACACCTTCCCAAGTTTCCTCTTCTTCTATATCTCTATAAATACGGTTTTCTATAAAAATACGCTCTAAAGAAGAAAAGTGCCATTGCTCTTCTAATTCTCCAAGCTGAATTTCCAATTCTTCCTTTAGCAATTCTACTGTATAATCTGTAGAACGCTGCAACATCTCTGTTACCCCAATAAATAATGGCTTATTATCCTCTATAATACAACCCAAAGGAGATATAGAAGACTCGCAAGCAGTAAATGCATATAAAGCATCTATAGTTTTATCTGGAGAAATGCCAGCTGGCAAATGAACCAAAATCTCTACATCTGCAGCTGTATTGTCCTCAATTTTTTTAATTTTTATCTTCCCTTTGTCATTCGCTTTTAAAATAGAATCTATTAAAGAAGAAGTATTAGTGCCGTAAGGTATTTCACTAATAACCAGTGTATTTTTATCTGATTGTGAAATTTTTGCACGAACTCTTATTTTTCCTCCTCTTAGTCCGTCATTATAACCTGTTACATCTATAATACCAGAAGTAGGGAAGTCCGGAAATAATTTAAATTTTTGCCCTTTTAAATGTTTAATAGAAGAATCTATTAGCTCTATAAAATTATGAGGTAGTATTTTTGTTGATAAACCCACTGCAATACCTTCTGCACCTTGAGCAAGCAACAAAGGAAACTTAACAGGTAAATTTACTGGTTCTTTTTTACGGCCATCATAAGATTGTTGCCATTCTGTAATTTTTGGACTAAAAACAACATCTAAAGCAAATTTAGATAGCCTAGCCTCTATATATCTAGATGCTGCTGCTCTATCTCCTGTTAAAATGTTACCCCAGTTACCTTGTGTGTCTATCAAAAGGTCTTTTTGACCAATTTGCACCATAGCATCTGCAATACTAGCATCACCGTGAGGGTGATACTGCATTGTATGACCAACTACATTTGCAACTTTATTATACCTACCATCATCTAACTCCTTAAGTGAGTGCATAATTCTACGCTGCACTGGTTTAAAACCATCTTCTATAGCAGGTACTGCACGTTCTAAAATTACATAAGAGGCGTAATCTAAAAACCAATCTTTATACATCCCAGTGACCTTTGTAAGCTCATCTTGCGGATTGTTTGTATTATTGTCTAGATTCTCGTTAACTTCTTCGTTCTCTTCCATAAAGAAAGACTCGTGTTTATCTGGTTTATAATTAGTTGTCCTCGATTAAATCAAGTTCTACTTTAAGATTTTCTATAATAAATTTTTGGCGGTCTGGCGTATTTTTACCCATGTAAAAACTAAGCAATTGCTCTATAGACATTGCCTTGTCTAACATCACAGGTTCTAAACGAATATCATCACCAATAAAATGTTTAAACTCATCTGGTGAAATTTCACCCAAACCTTTAAATCGGGTAATTTCTGGTTTGCCAGTTAATTTTTCTATTGCTTCAGCTTTTTCTTCTGGACTGTAACAGTAATATGTTTGTTTTTTATTACGAACCCTAAAAAGAGGCGTTTGCAATATGTACAAATGATTTTCTTTTATTAATTCTGGAAAAAATTGCAAAAAGAAGGTTATTAAAAGTAATCTAATGTGCATACCATCTACATCGGCATCTGTTGCAATTACAATATTATTGTAACGCAAATCTTCCATAGACTCTTCTATGTTTAAAGCAGCTTGCAGTAAATTAAATTCCTCATTCTCATACACTATCTTTTTAGACATTCCGTATGAGTTTAAAGGCTTACCACGTAAACTAAAAACAGCTTGTGTATTAACATCCCTAGATTTTGTTATAGATCCTGATGCAGAATCTCCCTCGGTAATAAATAAGGTAGACTCTAATCTTCTATCCTTTTTTAAATCTCCCAAGTGAACACGGCAATCTCTCAGTTTTTTATTATGCAGACTGGCTTTTTTAGCTCTATCTCTTGCAAGCTTACGAATACCAGACAAGTCTTTACGCTCACGTTCTGCTTGTATTATTTTACGCTGTAACGCTTCTGCTGTTTCAGGGTTTTTATGAAGGTAATTATCTAAATACTTACCAACAAAATCATTTATATAAGTACGTACAGTTGGGTAGTTACCTCCCATATCTGTAGAACCAAGTTTTGTTTTAGTCTGACTTTCAAAAACAGGCTCCATTACTTTTATTGATACCGCAGAAATAATAGACTTTCGAATATCTGAAGCCTCATAATTTTTTCCGTAAAAATCCCTAATTGTTTTTACTATAGCCTCTCTAAAAGCAGATTGATGAGTACCTCCTTGTGTGGTGTGCTGACCATTAACAAAGGATTGATACTCCTCACTATATTGCGTTTTACTGTGCGTTATAGCTATTTCTATATCATCACCTTTTAAATGAATGATAGGATACAGTAAATCCTCAACATTATTATTATCCTCCAAAAGATCTTTAAGTCCATTTTCAGAAAAATATTTTTCACCATTAAAAACTATAGTCAACCCAGGATTTAGGTACACGTAGTTTTTAAGCATACGTACCACATACTCATTTCTGTACTTATAGTTTTTAAATATAGTTTCATCTGGTGTAAACGAAACTTTTGTGCCTTTTCTTTTAGAGCTATCTACAGGGCCTTCTTCTGCAACTAAATTACCTTGACTAAACTCAGCCCACTTAGATTGCCCTTCTCTAGATGATTCTACCTTAAAAAAGTTAGACAGTGCATTTACAGCTTTGGTACCTACACCATTTAAACCAACAGATTTTTTAAAGGCCTTAGAGTCATACTTACCACCTGTATTCATCTTAGATACTACATCTACAACTTTACCAAGCGGAATACCACGACCATAATCACGAACCTTAACTAAATTATCTTTTATGTTAATTTCTATGGTTTTTCCTGCGCCCATTACAAACTCATCTATACAGTTATCTAAAACTTCTTTTAAAAGAATATAGATACCGTCATCTGCAGATGAACCATCGCCTAATTTACCAATATACATCCCCGGACGCATACGTATATGCTCTTTCCAATCTAAGGAACGAATATTGTCTTCAGTATATTTAGTATTGTCTGACATTGATTTAGGATAATTGCAGTTTGCACGCTAATATAGTAAGTGTTAGAAAAAAATGAAACACCTACAGCTTAAAGTAATTAACAATAGTACATTTAATTTTGTTGATATATAGAAATTAAGTAGTTACAATTAAGAAATAAGATAAAAAATTCATCATTTTAACTTTATAGCACAAAAAAATGCTGCAACAAGGTTACAGCATTTTAAAATATATTAGTTCCGTAAATAGTTACACATTAAATCTAAAGTGCATAACATCTCCATCTTTTACAATATACTCTTTACCTTCTACACGCATTTTTCCTGCTTCTTTAACTTTAGCTTCGCTACCGTAAGTAACATAGTCATTATAAGCAATAACTTCTGCACGTATAAAACCTTTTTCAAAATCTGTATGTATAACACCTGCAGCTTGTGGTGCAGTGGCGCCAATTGGTATAGTCCAAGCTCTAACCTCTTTAACACCTGCAGTAAAATAGGTCTCTAAATTTAATAATTTATAAGCCCCTCTAATTAATTTAGCAGAACCAGGCTCTTCTAAACCTAAATCTTCTAAAAACATTTGGCGCTCCTCATAACTATCTAACTCTGTAATATCTGCTTCTGTACCTACTGCTAAGAAAATAACTTCTGCATTTTCTTTAGCTACAGCTTCTTTAACTTTTTCTACATATCCATTACCATTTACAGCTGCATCTTCATCTACATTACAAACATACATTACTGGCTTATCTGTAATAAACTGTAGTGGCTTAACATACTCTAAATGGTCTTTTTCTTCAACCTCTATAGCTCTAACAGAAACTCCAGCTTCTAATCCTTCTTTTAACTTTAAAAGAATAGCCTCTTCTTTCTGCGCCTCTTTATTTCCTGTTTTAGCAGTACGTTTTACTTTTTCTAGCTTTTTATCTACAGTTTCCAAATCTTTTAACTGCAATTCCATATCTATGGTTTCTTTATCTCTAATAGGATCTACAGAACCATCTACGTGTACAATATTATCATTATTAAAGCAGCGTAATACGTGTAAAATAGCATCAGTTTCTCTAATGTTTCCTAAAAACTGATTTCCTAAACCTTCTCCTTTACTTGCACCTTTTACAAGACCTGCAATATCTACAATCTCTACAGTTGCTGGCAAAACACGCTCTGGGTTCACCAATTCTTCTAATTTTTGCAACCTTGCATCTGGTACATTAACAACACCAATATTAGGCTCTATAGTACAAAACGGAAAATTTGCGCTTTGCGCTTTTGCATTAGATAAACAATTAAAAAGGGTAGATTTCCCTACGTTTGGCAATCCAACAATACCTGCTTTCATTTCAAATTCTATTTTTAGTGCCGCAAATATACCATTTATAAATTTTCAAGAACAAATAAAACGTTTTTCATTACCTTTAGATTTATAAAAACCTAAATATCAACCTATATGAAAAAAAATTGCATTCTTATTTTTAGTCTTTTATGCTTCTCGTTCGCGTTTAGTCAATCTACAATCACAGGTACTGTGGTAGATGATGAAGGAGCACCACTAGCCGGAGTAAACATTCTTGAAAAAGGCACAACAAACGGAACATCTACAGATTTTGATGGTAAATATACTATTGATGCCCAAGCAAATGCCACACTAATTTTTAGTTACATAGGCTTTACTACACAAGAAATAAGCGTTTCTGGTAAAACAACTATTAATGTAACCTTGTCTGAGGGTATGCTGCTAGATGAAATACAACTGGTTGGCTCTAGAAGTCCTAAGCGTACTGCAACAGACACGGCAGTACCAATAGATGTGTTAGATGTTGCGGAAATAGCCTCTAATACAGGAAAAGTAGAAGTTAACGATATTTTACAATATGCAGCTCCTTCTTTTAATGCAACAAAACAGTCGGGTTCTGATGGTGCAGACCATATTGTACCTGCTAGTTTAAGGGGTTTAGGCCCAGACCAAACACTGGTACTAGTAAACGGAAAAAGAAGACACCAATCTTCTTTGGTAAACATTTTTGGAACTAGAGGTCGTGGTAACTCTGGTACAGATTTAAATGCTATTCCTGCTTCTGCAATTAAAAGAATTGAAGTTTTAAGAGATGGCGCCTCTGCACAGTATGGATCTGATGCCATTGCTGGTGTAATAAATATTGTACTAAAAAATAACACTAACGGATTTTCTGGTGGAATTACATACGGAGCCTACAGTACTGCTATTGGAGATGGATGGGCAGAAGAAACAGGAGAAACTCTTTATAATGTTGAAGGTGAAAACAGACTGGATGGAAAAGAGAAAAATTTTGATGGAGAAACCACCAAAATAGATCTTAATTACGGTATGGCTCTTGGCGAAAATGGCGGTTTCTTTAATGTTACAACCGAATTTTTATCTAAAGAAAAAACACTTAGACCAGGATTTAGCTGGAGAAAAGGTTATGGTGGCGCTGCAATAGATGGTTTTAATTTTATGATTAACTCTGCAGTTCCTATTGATGAAAATACTGAAGTTTACGCCTTTGGTGGTAGAAACTATAGAGACACTAACGCCAATGCATTTTCTAGAGATGGTTTTGCGGATGGCGACAATAGAGCCGTACCTAGCTTATATCCAGACGGGTTTACTCCTCAAATTACATCATTAATTACAGATGTTTCTGTTTCTGCAGGTGTTAGAAGCAAAACTAAAAATGGATGGAACGTAGATTTTAACAACACTTACGGTAAAAACAACTTTCATTATTTTGTAAAAAATACAAACAACGCTTCTATGCAAGATGCTTCTCCTACGGATTTTGATGCAGGAGGACACTACCTTTCTATGAATACAACAGGATTAGAACTTAATAAGTATTTTGAAGATATTGCAGCCGGTTTAAACGTTGCATATGGATTTGAATACCGCACAGAAAACTTTGGTATTTTTTCTGGTGAAGAAGCTTCTTACTCCTTATATGATGAAAATGGCGTAGTACTTACAAATCCTGCTACACAAACTGCAGCTCAAGACAGTAACGGAGATGATTTACCAGGAAGCTCGCAAGGTTTTCCGGGATACAGCCCTGCTAATGAGGTAGACCGCAGCAGAACCAATTACGGTATTTATGTAGATTCTGAGTTAAATGTTAGCGACCAATTTATGGTTGGTGGCGCCTTACGTTATGAAAACTATAGTGATTTTGGTAACACTTTTAACTTTAAACTAGCAAGTAGATATAAGGTTAATGATAATTTAGCTTTTAGAGGATCTGTTTCTACAGGTTTTAGAGCGCCTTCTTTAGCGCAACTATACTACAACTTAATATTTACAAATATTGTTGCTGGCAAATCTGTACCTTCTTTACTATCTGCTAATAACAGCACAGTAACAAAGGCTTTTGGAATTGGACAGTTAAATGAAGAAAAAGCAGTAAATGCTAGTTTAGGGTTTACTTATACAAATGGCGGTTTTTCTGCAACTATAGACGCTTATTCTATTGCTGTTGATGACCGTATTATTTTAACGGATAACTTTACAGACCAAACTGTACTTGGACCTTTAGGTGTAGATGCAGCACAATTTTTTGCAAATGGCGTAGATACCAGAACTACTGGTTTAGATATTGTGCTTAATTACACTACTGCAATTGGCGCAAACGGAAAAGCTAATATTGGACTAATTGGTAACTTTAATGATTTAGAGGTAAAAGAAATACACAATGGCAATTTAAATGAATTTACCTTCTTTGGACCTTTTTCTCAAGCTTATTTAGAAGCCGCTGCACCAGATTATAAATTTGGACTTAACCTAGGATATTCTACTTCTAAGTTTAACGCACAAGCTACTTTAACGCAGTTTAGCGAAGTAGAATTGCAAGATTTTCAGTGGGTAGATACACCTGCAACTACACAAGCAGAAGCAGATTTATTATACCCAGTAGCTACAGATATTTATGAAGCTGCACTAGTTGTAGATTTAAGTATTGGCTATCAGTTTTGTAAAAATTTAAAACTTACAGTTGGTGCTAATAACTTATTTAATGAGTACCCTACTCCACAATTTGATGGATGGACAGATCAAGGTGGTTTAGCAGATTCTGTACAAATGGGCTCAGACGGAACTTATATTTTTAGCAGAATAAACTTTAACTTCTAAGAGTAGATAATATACAAACACAAAAAAGCGAGGATATAATATCCTCGCTTTTTTTATCATAAATAATACGTAAAACTCTTTTACTACTACCCTTCTGGGTGCATAAAACGTTGCTTTGCTAAAAGTTCTTCTTCAGTTTCTACAATGTCATCATCCGGCACACAACAGTCTACAGGGCAAACAGCAGCACACTGAGGCTCTTCATGAAATCCTTTACACTCCGTACACTTGTCTGGAGATATATAGTAAATTTCATCACTAATAGGCTCTTGAGACTCTTCAGCATCAACCTCTTTACCATTTGGTAAAACAATTGTACCTTCTAAAGATGTACCATCTGCATATCTCCAATCGTCTGCACCTTCATATATTGCTGTATTTGGACATTCTGGCTCGCAAGCTCCACAATTAATACATTCGTCTGTTATTATTATTGCCATAATTTATATCAATTTTTAGACTGATATTTAATCAGTATATCTACTTTTGCACAAAGGTAAACCCTATTAAATCACTATACAAATAAAATGGCTAAACTTGAAGATAGAATAGTTGCTTTTTCTGAATTAGGAACTTTGTTTGCAGATTATTACGAATTTGCAAACTCAGAAAAACAAGAAGAAAATACAAATGAATGGGTCTTAAAATTACAAGATGCAGTACATACAGCTAGCTTACACAACGGTTGGTTTACTGAAGAAAATATTCTTTTTTGCTTAAAAAATTGGAGTAATTTATTAACTCAAAAAAACTTAAATAATTGGTTTAAGTCATACAACTTAAGTTTATTAAAAATCAAAAAAGTAGCCATAATAATGGCTGGCAACATTCCGCTTGTTGGTTTTCACGATTTTTTAGCAACCATATTAACAGGTAATACCGCTTTAATTAAGTTATCATCTAACGATAAAATACTACTACCTTTTGTTTCTTCATTCTTAATAAAACAACTTCCAGAACTAGCAAACTCTATTACTTATGTAGACGGCAGATTAGAGGGGTTTGATGCTGTTATAGCCACAGGAAGTGATAATACTGCAAGGTATTTTGAGCATTATTTTGGTAAAAAACCAAATATTATAAGAAAAAACAGAAATTCTGTTGCAGTTTTAACTGGCAACGAAACCAATGAGCAATTAGAAAATCTTGCTGAAGACATATTTACCTACTATGGCTTGGGTTGTAGAAGTGTTTCTAAACTATTTGTTCCTAAAGGATATAATTTTGATGCTTTTTTTAAAGCAATGTACCCTAAACAAGACATAATACACCACGTTAAGTACGCAAATAATTATGATTACAATAAAGCTGTGTACTTAATGAGTGAATTTAATATTTTAGAAAATGGATTTTTGATGATTAAGGAAGATGAAAGTTACGCTTCTCCTATTTCTTCTGTTTTTTATGAGTATTATGAGTCCTTAGACACTCTAAAACAAAAGCTTACCAATGATAACAATAAAATACAATGTGTTGTTGCTAGTGGTTTGTTAGAGAATGAAGTTGCTTTTGGACAAACACAACAACCTAGTTTAACAGACTATGCAGATAATATAGACACTGTTGAATTCTTGTTGAAAACATCCTAGAATTAATTCAAATTAAAAAAGGTGTATTGTTATAAAATTTAGACCTTTACCTTATATTTAAATAAATTTAATAAAGCTATAAACAATTAAAAAACAATCAATTACTTATAGCTGCAAACATAAATTGGCTAGCAAACCAATTACAAACAAAACACATACAAATGAAAAAGCATAATTTTAGCGCAGGACCTTGTATTTTACCACAAGAAGTATTACTTAAAGCATCAGAAGCTGTTGTAGATTTTAATGGTTCTGGCTTATCTTTAATAGAAATATCTCACCGTAGTAAAGATTTTGTAACTGTTATGGAAACTGCACAATCTTTAGCATTAGAGCACTTAGGGTTAACAGACAAAGGATACAAAGCATTGTTTTTACAAGGTGGTGCTAGTATGCAGTTTTTAATGACTGCCTATAACTTATTAGAAACAAAGGCAGGCTACTTAAACACTGGTACTTGGAGTGATAAAGCTATTAAAGAAGCTAAAATGTTTGGTGAAATTGTAGAAGTAAGATCTTCTAAAGATAAAAACTACAACTACATACCTAAAAATTATATGGTTCCTGCAGATTTAGATTATTTTCATTTAACATCTAACAATACCATATTTGGAACACAAATTAAGGAGTTTCCTAAAACTAAAGTCCCTGTAGTTTGTGATATGAGTTCAGATATCTTTTCTCGTAAATTAGATTTCTCTCAGTTTGATTTAATCTATGCTGGTGCGCAAAAAAATATGGGCCCTGCTGGTACTACTTTAGTGGTTATAAAAGAAGATGTTCTGGGCAAAGTAACAAGGCAAATACCTTCTATGTTAAACTACCAAGTACATATTAGTAAAGACAGTATGTTTAATACACCACCTGTTTTTGCTGTTTACACATCTATGTTAACAATGCAATGGCTAAAAGACCTTGGAGGTATAGAAGCTATTGAAGAAATAAACGATAAAAAAGCTCAGCTTTTATATTCCGAAATAGATTTAAACCCATTATTTAAAGGTTTTGCAGAAAAAGCAGACCGTTCTAATATGAATGCCACTTTTAATTTAACAGATGAAAAATTAAAAGAAACTTTTGATACTATGTGTAAAGAGGCTGGTATTAATGGTATTAATGGCCACAGATCTGTTGGCGGCTACAGAGCTTCTATGTACAATGCATTGTCTTTAGATAGCGTAGGTACTTTGGTAGACGTTATGAGCGACTTAGAAAGAAAAGCATAAATTGTTATAAATAATTTAAGATTACGTATGAAAAAAATATTAGCAAACGACGGTATATCACAAAACGGTATAGACGCATTAGAAAAAGCTGGTTTTAAAGTAATTACCACTACTGTAGCACAAGAACAGCTTGCTAATTATATTAATGAACATAAAATTGCTGGGTTAATAGTACGTAGTGCTACCCAGGTAAAAAAAGATATTATAGACAACTGCCCTACTCTAGAATTAATTGGTCGTGGTGGCGTTGGTATGGATAATATTGATGTAGATTACGCAAAAGAAAAAGGCTTACACGTTATTAATACACCTTCTGCTTCTTCTGCTTCTGTAGCAGAACTTGTATTTGCACATTTATACAATGGTGTACGTTATTTATATGATGCCAATCGTATAATGCCCTTAGAGGGTGATAGCAAGTTTAAACAACTTAAAAAGGCCTACGCTAAAGGTGTAGAACTAAGAGGTAAAACAATAGGTATTATTGGTTTTGGTAAAATTGGTAAAGCTACAGCCCAAATAGCACTTGGTGTTGGTATGAAAGTAATTTACCATGATACGCAGGTAGATGAAGCTACTGTTACAGTGCCTTTTTTTGATGGACAAACAGTTTCCTTTAATTTAAAAAACACACCAAAAGATACACTTTTAAAAGAATCAGATTTTATTACAGTTCATGTTCCTGCACAAGCAAATTACACTATTGCTGATAGTGATTTTGATAAAATGAAAGACGGTGTTGGTATTATAAATGCTGCTCGTGGTGGCGCTTTAGATGAAGTTGCACTTGTAGATGCTTTAGAAGAAAATAAAGTTGCTTTTGCTGGTTTAGATGTATTTGAATCTGAACCTAATCCTGAAATAAGAATATTAATGCACCCTAAAATTTCTTTAACTCCGCATATTGGCGCTGCTACTAATGAAGCTCAAAATAGAATTGGAGAAGAATTAGCTGCTCAAATTGTAAGTTTACTAAAATAAGTGCAGATTATCGGTTATTCTATAATAGCATTTATTTTTTTTGTAAATTGAAGCATTATTAAACATTAACTAAACAAATCAAATGTCAGGATTATTAGACTTATTAAATAGCCCAATTGGCTCGCAAATTATTAAAGGTGTTGCAGGACAGGCTGGAGAATCAGAACAAAAAACAGCAGGTGTACTTAGCATGGCACTACCTTTACTAATGGGTGCAATGAAAAAAAACACAGCTACTCCAGAAGGTGCGCAAGGACTTATGAGTGCTTTAACAAATAAACATGATGGTAGTATATTAGACAACCTTGGAAGTTTATTTGGTGGCGGTGTAGATGACAATGTAATGAACGACGGTCAAGGAATACTTAACCACGTATTAGGAGCAAAACAACCACAGGTAGAAAATGCACTAAGTCAAAAAGCTGGTGTAAGTTCTGATACTGTTGCTACTATTTTAAAAGTTGCTGCACCACTTTTAATGGGTGTTTTAGGTAAACAAGCAAGAAACGAAAATGTTGTTGAGTCTAACGGTATAGGAAATCTTTTAGGAGGTTTACTAGGAAGTGATGAAAACAGCAATAAAGAACAATCTTTAATAGAGTCTTTTTTAGACTCTGACGGAGATGGTAGTATTTTAGATGATGTTGCCGGTATGGTTCTTGGAGGAAGTAACAAAGGTGGTGGTTCTGGAATTGGAGGCCTTTTAGGCGGACTTTTTGGAAAATAAACACGTTTTAACAAACTTATATAAGCCACTTGACAAAATCGAGTGGCTTTTTTTTGTATATTAGAATAAATACAGATGCTATGAAAAAGAAAATTTATTTAGTTAGTTTATTAATTTCCGCTACCCTATTTATAAATTGTACTAGTACCAAAGAAACTGTATTAATATCTGACGCAGAAAAAGATGTATTTGAACAAAAAAATGGAGACCCTGTTGTTATAGCTGATGATGAGTCTGAGTATGAAATAACAATTATAGACCCAGGTTTTAATGCTTGGCTAGTAAGTTTTGCTAGGCCAGAACAATACTATTCACAGAGTTATTTAGAAACAAGAAACCGTTTATATGTTACAGAATGGAACCAAAGAGTTACACAACCCTTTAGATTTAATCCAAATTTATATGAAATGCAAATTAACTATTCTGCAAACATAGATTATGGTTATGAAGTAAATTATAAACTCTACAATTACTTTATTTATTTTCAAAGAAAATACAATCAACGTCTAGGCCATTTTGTTCCTCGCATATAAGCTGTTATATTTGCGGTCGATTAAATGCTATTATGGAAAAATTAAAACAACGCTGGGGAATAGATTCTAATTTCGCCATTGTTATGATACTTATTGTATTTGCCCTAACAGGTTCTTCTTCTTTAAAAATTGCAAGACCTTTTCTGGACTTTATAGGCTTTACAAGAGAAATTTTCCCATCAGATTGGTATTTTTCAATTTTGTATTGGACAGTTCGTATACTAATTATATTTCCAATATATCAAATACTACTAGTTGCTTTTGGTTGGCTATTTGGTCAGTTCAAATTCTTTTGGGCTTTTGAAAAAAAGATGCTCTCTAGACTTGGTTTTGGTCGTTTTTTTAAATAAAAATTTGCAATAAATCCTCTAATAACAATTTATTAACCAAGTCTTAATCTTAAGGTTTTTGTTTGCTATATAGATACACTTTCTTTTGTAAAGTATTAGATAGTGTGCCCTAAATGCTAGTAAACCAAAATCAATTTAACGAACAACTGCTTTTAAAAGAAGTATATAAAGGCAATATAAATGCCTATGAGACTATATTTAACACATATTGGAAAAGACTTTATTTATACGCTTTTAAAGTTTACGAAGATGAGTCATTGTGTGAAGATATAGTACAAGAAGTTTTTATAAACTTTTGGGAACGCAGAGAAAGTTTAAATGTAAATAAACTAGAAAACTACCTTTTTAAATCTGTTAAATACAAAATGGCAAACGCCATTAGAGATTTAAAATTTACAAACATACACTTATCTAAGCTTTTAGATCTTCCATCAGACAGTTCTCAAGAAAACAGTGTAGAATATAAAGAACTCCAGCAAGAAATAAACTCTGTGATTGCTACACTACCCGATAAATGCAAAAAAGTATTTATTATGAGTAGGTTTGATGATCTTACAAATGCAGAAATAGCAGAAAAACTAAACTTATCTATACGCACTGTAGAAACGCATATTAGTAATGCTATTAAACACTTAAAAAATAATTTAAGCACCACTTCTCTTTACGCTAGCATTATTCTAATGTTAACTTAATATCACTAAAATAATCCGCAGATTAACCAATTGTTAAAAGGCTCATTTTTTAAAAAATTGCTTACGTGTACTCCTATGTTTTTGTGACTACCTAGTAAAAGCAATAACATTGAAGAAAGAAGAATTTATAAAAATTACAGAAAAGTTTGCTAAAGGTACAGCATCAAAAAAGGAAGAAAATATTGTTTCTACCTTTTTTGATTCATTACAAGATAAAGAAGTAAACACAGAAATTACTAATGAAGCACGAAAGCAAAAAATGTTTAACGCCATTAAGGCAAAAACCGTTAAGCAGTCTAAAAAAACAACTTTTGTGAAAATTGCTGCTGCAATAATACTATTTATAAGCTTAGGTACATTTGTTATACATACTATTACTAAAGAAACCATAGTAACCTATGCCACAGTAAAAGGAGAACGAAAAAATATAACGCTACCAGATGGAAGTTCTATTTTTCTAAATTCGAAAAGTAGTATTTCTTACGCTAAAGAATTTACAAATAACAGAAATGTAACACTAAATGGTGAAGCATTTTTTAAGGTTACTAAAGACAGCCTAAACCCTTTTAGCGTAGAAACTAATACCATAAAAACTACAGTATTAGGTACATCTTTTAATATAAGCTCCTACCCTAAAAACAATGCTAAAGTAACTGTAAACACAGGAAAGGTAAAGGTACAAATGATTACAGATTTAAGTAAACAACTGTTTTTAACAAAAAATCAAAGCGCTACTTATGTTTATGGTTCTTCTAATTTAGAAAAAAGCACAAGTAACTCTAACAATTACAATGCTTGGACCAAAAATACTTTGTGGTTTAAAGACAATAACCTAAAAGAAGTTTCAGAAAAATTAGAGAACTGGTTTAATGTAAAAATTACAATTAAAGACCAAGATTTAGAATCACTAAAACTTACGGGTACTTATAAAAATCCAAAATTAGTTGAGGTATTGGAAAGTATTAAATTCCTAAAAAACATTGAATATACTATTACAAACAACCAAATAACAATTCTAAAAACTAAAAAAGAAGAAATGCCTATGTAACACAAATAAAAAAACCCATTTCTGCGGGAACAGTAATGGGCTATAATGAATCTTCAAGCCTAAAACTTGAAAAAAACTTTAATAAAGACTTATCAGTTAACACTAAAAAGCCAAAATGAAATCAAATTTACAAAAAAAGCTAATGAAAAAACTCAAATCATATATAAAACTATATTTTGTCATTAGTCTTGTATTAACATCCAACATAGTGTTGGGTTTTAATCAACCAGAAAAAATATCAGTAATTTTAAATAAAGTTAGTTTAGACAAGGTTTTTAAAGCAATAGAAAACAAAACAGAATACACCTTTGTTTATGATAATAGCATTGTTAAATCTACTACCAAAAAAAACTACAATTACACTAATACTACACTTAAAGAAATATTAGCAAAACTTAGTGAAGAAGAAAAAATTGCGTTTAAAGTTATTAATAAGACAATAACTGTTGCTAAAAAAACCGAACAGTTAAAGATAATTAAAGGAATTGTTATTGATAAAGATAACATACCATTAGCTGGAGCAAGTGTGCTTATTAAAGGAGCTAAAACTGGCACAACAACAGATTTTGACGGTAAATTTTCTTTAGACATTAATGTGCAAGCTACCACCCTAATTGTTAATTACATGGGGTTTGAGTCTAAGGAAATTACAACAGATAACCGCTCTTTTTACCAAATAATTTTAGAAGAAAACGTTAATGCCTTAAACGAAGTAGTTGTAACAGCTTTGGGTATTAAAAGAGAAGAAAAAAAATTAGGTTATGCACAACAAACCGTTAAAGGAGAACAATTAACAGACGCACGCCCTAATAACTGGTCTGATGCTTTACGCGGAAAGGTTCCTGGTTTAAATATTCAATCTTTAGGCGGGCCATTAAATTCTCAAGAGATAAAGTTAAGAGGAGACAGCTCTTTAAATCCAGGCAACAATGCTGCTTTGGTTGTTGTAGATGGTGTTCCTGTTACTAGTGGTTTAGCATCTACAGGTGCAAGTAATTCCTATATGGGAGGTGATGCATCTAACGATACGCCTGTAGATTTAGGTAATGGAATATCTGACCTTAACCCTGAGGATATAGAAAGTGTATCTGTATTAAAAGGCGCTGGCGCAGCTGCTTTATACGGTTCTAGAGCAGCAAACGGTGTAGTTATCATCACAACAAAATCTGGAAAAAAACAACAAGGCTTAGGAATTACATATAGTTCTAATACCAAGTTTGATGTAGTTACTAGATACCCAGATTACCAATATAAATATGGACAAGGTAGTGGTAAAGGAAGCTATCTAAAACCAGATGGTAGTACTTACTACACTTACGGAGCTTCTGAAGACGGAAAAAGTACCGCTGGTAGTAGTAGTGCTTTTGGTCCTAAGTTTGAAGGGCAATATTATTTTCAGTACGACCCAACTGTTGAGGGACAATCATTAGAGCGTCAATTGTGGCAACCATACAAAAATAATAGAAGTGATTTTTGGCGTGTAGGTAGCACACTAACTCAAAATTTAGCAATTCAGGGTGGTAATGACAAAGGAAGTATGCGTGCATCTCTTACACATTCTAAAAATGAATGGATTATGCCAAACACTGGTTTTGATCAGCTTTCAATATCTGTAAATAGTAAATACCAAATAACAGATAACGTAAAAATTAGTTCTGTTGTTAATTATAGAGACAGAAATAGCGATAACCTTCCTGGAACTGGTTACAACAACCACTCAATAGCTTATTTTATGATTTTTCAGAATCCTAATGTAAACTTAGATTGGTACAGACCTATTTGGAAAAAAGATAAAGAGGGTTTAAGTATGATAAGACCTTATAGTAGTTATATAGACAACCCTTACGGTATTGCATATGAGGTAGAAAACACATTAGAACATGATGCTGTTACTGGTAACATACGTGCAGATATTAATCTTACTCCTAAGTTAGATTTAATGCTGAGAACCTCTTTAAACTCTTACAACAAAAATGCAGAACAACGTAGACCATATGATATAAACAGGTATAAAACTGGTTATTATAAAACAACTAGTATTTTTAAAAGAGAAGTTAATTCTGATTTTTTACTTACCTATAATAACAATATTAAAAACATAGACTTAAATGCTTCTGTAGGTGCAAATGCAATGGTTTACAAGTACAACAGATTAGATTCTTGGACCGTTGGTTTAGAAACACCTGGCATTTACAACCTTGTTAATGGTACAAACCTTTTTACAAATGAGTATGAAGGAAATGAAAAAGTAAATAGCCTTTACGGAATGTTATCATTAGGCTTTAATAATAAGTTATTTTTAGATATTACCGGACGTAATGACTGGTCTAGTACATTACCAAAAGAAAACTGGTCGTTCTTTTACCCATCTGCAAATGCCAGCATACTTTTAAATGAAATATTTACACTACCAGTTGCTATAGATTTTGCTAAACTTCGTTTTTCTTATGCTAAAGTTGGTAATGATGCACCACGTTATAGCACTAAAAAATACTTTGGCAGAAGCGGTTATGAATTTGCGAGTTCTGCAGTGGCACCTACTACTTTATATAATACAGAATTAAAGCCAGAGCAAACTACAAGTTATGAGGCTGGTTTAGATCTTCGCTTATTAAAAAACAGATTAAGTTTAGATGCTGCTGTTTATGAAACGTTTACAGATAATCAAATTTTAAAAGTTCCATTAGCGCAAAGTAGCGGTTATAGTTACGCTTGGATTAATTCTGGCGAAGTACGCAACAGAGGTGTAGAATTGTCTTTAAAAGCAACTCCTGTAAAAACTAAAAACTTTAACTGGAATACTACAATGACGTGGTCTACTAATAAAAGTAAAGTAATGAGTTTAGATGGCAGACTAGAAGGCAAATTACAAATGATGAGCTCTTCTAATGCTAGGCTTGTTGCTAAAGAAGGTGAATCTGCAACAGCTTTATACGGTAGAGGTTTTGAAAGAAATGAAAACGGAGATATTTTATATACAGACAATGGTTACCCTATAAAAACTGATGATGACATTTATATAGGAGAAACTACTCCAGATTGGCGTGCGGGCTTCATTAATTCTTTTAAATACAAAAACCTTAGACTTAATATGGTCATAGATGGCCAATATGGAGGTGTAATTTACTCTCACACACACCATAAATTAACTCAACAAGGAAAATTAAAACACACTTTACGTGGTCGTGAAGAAGGTGAACTTATAGGCAAGGGTGTTGTAGATAACGGAGATGGTACTTACAGACCAAACACTACTCCTTTACCAATTGCGGTGTATTATGATAAGCATTATGAACGTGTAAATACAGAAGCCAATAGTTTTGATGCTTCTTTTGTAAAGTTAAGAGAGGTTAGTTTAGAATATAAAGTTCCTGCTAAATTTTTAAAATCGCTATTTATATCTAGCGCTAGTTGTTCTGTTTACGGAAGAAACTTGGGTGTATGGACAGACTTTCCTATTTATGATCCAGAAGTTGCTGCACAGGCAGGTGGCACAAATATTTTTACAGGTGTAGAAGTAGGACAATTACCTGTTGCAACAGAATTTGGGTTTAATGTAAAATTAGGACTATAACACATAACAATATATACTATGAAAACTATAAAATTTTTACTTTTTTCAAGTTTAATCTTAGTGCAACTAATTTCTTGTACATCAGATTTTGAAGAAACAAATACAGATCCAAACAAGCTAGAAAACATAACAGCTGGTAGCGCTATTAATCCAATTATTTATTCCTTAGCAGTACGTAATGCTAATGAAGCTCGTAATAACAATTTTGGCCTAATGCAGGTTTTTTATAGAATAGATGATTTATCTGGACAACCATTTTTATATGACTTAAGAACAGATATAGGCGCCTCTTTATGGAGAGATTATTACAAAGCGCTTACCAATATTGTAGAAATGGAAAAAGCTGCTGTATTAGAAGAAAAAGTAAACTACCAGGCGGTTGCTTTAACCTTAAAAACCTATGCTTTCTCTATACTAACAGATACTTTTGGTGATATTCCTATGACCGAAGCTTTACAAGCTGAAACTGGTATTCTTTTCCCTAAATTTAGTACACAAGAAGAAATATACACACAGTTATTAGCAAATTTAGAACAGGCTAATAATTTGTATGATACATCTGTGGGTATGGTTTATGAAAATGATATTCTTTTTGATAATGATGTAACTAAATGGCAAAAGTTTACAAACTCATTACGCTTACGCTTACTACTACGTATTTCTGGTAAAAAAGACACTTACCAAGAAATGGTTTCAATACTAAATAACCCTAGCAAATATCCTGTTTTTACTTCTAATGAAGATGCAGCTGTATTAAACGTAACAGGTGAAGCCCCTAACCTATCTCCTTGGGACAGAGCTTCAGATTTTGGTTTATTTAGGTATTATGGAGATTTTTTTATAGATAATTTAAACAAATTTAACGACCCGCGTAGAAGCATATACGCTACACCAGCAAGAGGTATAAATGATGAAGATTTAGGATACATTGGTCAACCTATAGATTTTAGTAATAATCCGTTACCAGACAATATTGCTAGTGCTTCTGGTATAAACCAAGAGCAAATAATAGCTCCAATGATTATTCCTCTTATGACATATTCAGAAGTAGAATTTATTAAAGCTGAACTAGCACAAAAAGGCTATTTAACTAATGCAGAAATTGCTTATAACAACGGTGTTACTGCTGCTATAGAATTATGGGGAGCAGAGGTTCCTAATGACTATTTTAACAATTCAAATGCAGCTTACAATAATACGCTAGAACGCATAATGTTACAAAAATACTACGCTTTATATTTAACAGATTATCAATCTTGGTTTGAGCACAGAAGAACTGGGTTTCCTGTTTTACCTACTACTGATGCTATGTTTAATGACAAAAAAATGCCAAGTCGCTTTTTCTATCCAATTGCTGCTAGTACTTTAAATAGCGACAATTACCAAGAAGCTGTAAACCGTATTGGAGGTAATGAAATTAATGTAAAAGTTTGGTGGGATAACAACTAAAAAGCACATAATGGAAAATAGAAGAAAATTTTTAAAAAAATTAGGAATTACTGCTGGTGGTATATCTACAATTGGTGGCTTATCTCCCATTTTTGCAAATACCAAAGAGCAATTAGTAACCAATAAGCCCATTAAAATTAATGGACGAGTTACTACAAATGGTAAAGGAGTTGCTAATGTTCAAGTTACAGACGGACAGCAAATTGTGCTTACAGACCAAAATGGTAATTTTAATTTTTTAAGCAATAACAACAGAAAGTTTGTATACATTACACAACCTGCAGGGTATAAAATAAACCAACTAGACAATGGTTCTGCAGATTTTTTTAAACCTATAGATGCTACTAAAAAAAATAATGAGTTTTTGTTTCAACTAACACCTAGTGTAGTTTCAGATAATGAACATCATTTTTTATTACTTGCAGACCCTCAAATACAAAGTAAATATGAGGCCCAGCAATTGTTAGACGTTGCTACACCAGATTTTATTAATACCGTAAAAGAGCTAAATCATCCTAATACATTTGGTATTGGGTGTGGCGACTTAGTTTTTGATAAACTAGAATTATTTAAAGACTATAACCAATCTATAAAAAATACAAATGTACCTTTTTACCAAGTTATTGGTAATCATGATATGGATTTAAATGTGCGTAGTGATAAAATGACAACAACTACCTTTGAGTCTCTTTTTGGTCCAACATACTACTCTTTTAATCGTGGAGAAATACACTATGTTGTTTTAGACGATGTATTTTTTATTGGTCAGGATAAAAAATACATTGGTTATATAAATGAAGAACAACTTGCTTGGTTAGAGCAAGACTTAAGTTTTGTAGAACCAGGAACAACAGTTGTGGTATCATTACATATACCAACTTATACCGGTGCAGTACGCCGTTATCCAGAAAGAGATGTAATGGGAGGTGTTGTTAGTAACAGAGCATATTTATACAAAATACTAGAACCTTATAATACTCATATAATGTCTGGTCATACTCATTTTAATGATAATATGGTTGCTAAAAACAGGTTTGAGCATTGTCATGGAACCGTTTGTGGTGCTTGGTGGAGTGGCCCTATTTGTTGGGACGGAACTCCTAGTGGCTATGGCGTATACTCTGCAAAAGGTTCAGATTTTAAATGGTATTATAAATCTATTGGACACGATAAAAATTACCAGTTTACAGTCTATAAAAAAGGAGAACATCCAGACCATAAGGATAAATGGTGTTTAAATGTGTGGAACTGGGATCCGGAATGGCAAATTTGTTGGTATGAAGACGGAATTAAAAAAACTGACGTATCTAAAATTATGGCTTTAGATCCGCTTAGTATTAAACTACATACTGGACCAAAATTACCTAAAAGAAGATCATGGGTAGAGCCACAACTAAATGATCATATGTTCTTTTTTACCCCAAATGAAAAAGCAAAAACTATTACTGTTGAGGTTACAGATAGGTTTGGAAATAAATACTCACAAACAGTATAACATTACAAAAACATTATGAAAAAACATATAATTATAAGTGTATTATGCGCTGCTTTTACTGCAATAAGTTGCCAAACAGAGGCAATAGACACAACAGAGGACGCTGTAGCTACCCCTCCTAATACAGGTATTAACTACGTAGATGAAAGTGCTTTTATAAACTCTTTAAGTACAGAAACTTTCCTTAACCCAACAGATATTAGCCTAAACAGGAATGCTACAACTGCTGGCTACAACCAAGTTTATGGTTTTAATATTCCAGAAGATAACCAAGTATTAGGTTTTAAATGGAATACTGGTGACCAAAACACTACAGATTGGAGACCACAAGGAATAACAGGTTTTACGTGGAATCAAAAACGATTTTTACTAACAACTTGGTATGGTATTGGTCCATCTAATATAGACGGAGTTGAAAACCAACATAAAGGAGTTAGAATTTCTTTAGTAGATATCACAAACCCAAGCAGCATAACTTACCGCCATATACTATTAGTACAAGACAAAAACAACATTAGTAACCCTAAGTTATTTAAGGCTACAAATAGTTATGATCAATTAAATTTGTTTGCACCAGTTACCATACACGCTGGTGGTGTAGCTTATGCAAATCAGAAAATATATGTAGCTTCTACTAGTTTAGGATTACGTGTTTTTGATTTAAATAATATTATAGCTGCTAGTTCAGACAATACCAAAAACAAAATTGGCCAAGACGCAAACGGAGATTTAAAAGCTTTTAATTATGGGTATATTTTACCGCAATCTGGATATTATGATATTTTAGATGGAGATCCTTTTTCTTGTGTATCATTAGGAGAAAACACCACTGGTAATAATATGCTTTACACATCACAATATAAAACTAGTAACAGCAGTATTATACCTTCTGTTTACGGGTTTAACCTAACAAGCAACGGAGATATTGATACTTACATACCGGCAGAAATAAGTGTTCCTAAAGATAATGCATCAGGTAATAACGGACCACTATACAACATACAAGGTGTTTACAGAAAAGATAGTACAAGTGTTTTTACTGTTACAGGTAAAAGTAGTTATAAAGGTTCTACAGCAAGATTAGTGCGTTACACAGACGGTGAAGCATCTGGAACAAGATATAGATGGCCACATGGAGCTGAGGATTTTTACCTTGAGAAAAGCACAGGCTTATTATGGAATTTAACAGAGTATGAAACCTCTAAGTATGGCGAAGAAAACAGAACAGTATTTGCCGTACGTTACTCTGACTATGATTAATTTTTAGTTTTTTCGTTAATAGTTGTCTACAGCCCTTAGAGTATTTTCTTAAGGGCTTAGATTTAAATAAAAACTTTAAACAAGGTCATTTAATAAGTTTTAAACCTGCTAATAACAAGTGGTAAATTAGTTTAGATTATACCATTCAATATTTTCTAAATTAGCACGTCTACCCATACTTTTGGGTGCGTAATTTTTAGCTAAGTAGTTTACTATAATCTCTTCATTATTACCTAAATCCCAAAGGTTTTGGGTTTCTTGCATCCATCTAATTGTAGCTATCCATCGTTCTTTAGTCATCCTGTTTTGAGTAACCATTTTGGCAGAATGGCAACTAGTACAATTATTCACCACAGTCATTAACCCATCATCCTCTACAAAACCTGTTCTTAAGTGTATACCATTTTCAATTTTGTCCCAATCATCTTCTTCAATAGTATTTTCTACTACAACAGCTTGCAATTCTTCATCTGTATTAAAAGCAGAAAAATTTGGATCTACTAGTGCATAAATAGCAAATACTACTCCTAAAAGTACTACACACCAAATTACAACAAGCATTCTGTATATTTGCTTAACCTGATTTTTAAACTTGTTTTCTTCGCTCATTATTTCACTTTTACAGCTATTCTATGACAAGCATTGTTTAAATATCCTTTTGGGTTCCAGCCAGGTACAAGCATTGGCTGTGCTACATTATTTGCATCTGTTGCCCTAGCCCAAACTTCATAATACCCTTTTTCTGGAAATGTAATTGCTGCATTAAAATGCTGCCACGCTAACCTGTTTACAGGTTTTTCTACAGTACAAGTATGCCAGGTAGCACCAAAGTCTATAGAAAACTCCATTTTAATTACCTCTAACTCTCCTGCCCAAGCGTGTCCGCGAATGTTTAGTTTTTTACCCAAATCTATCATTGCTCCAGATTTAGGATAAGTTATTAAAGATTTTACAGGCATAGACTCTATAATTTTCATATCCTCGTCTTTAACCTTTTCTCCTGGTGCAACCGGATTTTTTGGTACTCTGTAAGCCGGAGCTTTCATTTTAGCTCCATCATGTTCTTTGTTTCGTACACTAATACCATTTAGCCATTTGCCAGATGTAGATGCTGGCCAACCACCACATACCAAACGTAAAGGATAACCGTGAGCCGCTGGTATATCTTTACCGTTCATTTTAAAAGCAACCAAAGTTTCATCTTGCAAAGCTTTGCTCATTGGCACGCCTCTAGAGATAGGCTCTTTGTTAGGATCTCTACTAATATGGGAGTCTGCTGCGTGGTACCCAATATAAACGGCAGAATCTTTAATACCTACATCATCAAGTATATCTTTAAGTCTAACTCCTGTCCAACTTGCACAAGACACCGCACCAACAGTCCACTGGTTTCCTTTAGCAGGCGGGTTAAACTCAGATCTACCATTACCACCACACTCTATTGTTAATTGGTAAGTATACTGTTTAAATTTAGATTTTAATTCTGATAAAGTATATGTTTTTTTCTGCTGTACAGATTCGCCATCTATGGTAAGTGTCCATTTAGAGATGTCTATATTTTCTGGCGGAATACCATTATTTCTAATAAACATATTTTTGTTAGATGTTACTTTTTCATCTAGCAAATGTGCTTTAGCTTCAATATTCCAAGGCTTATCGTTTAAAACAACCATTTCCTTATCTAAATTAAACAAGGTAAACGGATCTGTTTCTTGTAAAGCTAAAGGTTGGTAATTTACTGGCATTTTAGAACCAAAAACAATATCGGCTCCAATAATCCCTGCCATAGTAGTTAAGGAAGCCTTTTTAACAAAATTTCTTCTTTTCAAATTAGTTATAAGATCAAATTATTACTCAATTTCTCCCCTATTTCTTGCTCTTATGTTAAAAATCATTGCAATAGTAACTATTGTAGCGGATGCAATACCCACATAAAAACCAATGCTTAAATTGTTAAAATCTGCAGTAAGTAGGTGCATTAAAATTAGTAATAAACAGAAGAATATTACAATAAATGGTATAATTTTTTTACTCATACTATTTTTTTTCTAGCACATCTCCTAGTTTTGAGCCACTTATAACGTAGGTATAAAACCACATAATGGTAAAAGAAGGTATAAAATCTGTGCCAGGTATTAGTTCTTCTACAAAAGATGCCATACCAGCTGCTTTACCTGCAGCACCTTTATACATTCTGGTCATTAGCCAAAATGATAGTGGCGCCCAAATAACATCAGAAAACTCTCCTATTCCTAAAACAGAAAAAGAAAGCATACCTACGGCGTCAAAAAGAAGTCCTAAAAATAGGTCTCTGTATTTTGTATTTTTAGTATTTGTCATATTAAAAAAAGTTAGTGTTTACCTACTAATATACAAAAGTAATGCCACTGTTTGTTATGATAGGTCTGAACTAATTAACTTTAAAAACTCATTACGCGTTTCTTGCTTCTCAAACTGACCTCTAAAACCAGATGTTGTGGTTACAGAATTTTGTTTTTGCACGCCACGCATCATCATACACATATGAGATGCTTCTATAACAACTGCAACCCCTTGTGGTTTTAAGGTATTATTTAAACATTCTAAAATATCGTGAGTTAAACGTTCTTGCACTTGTAACCTTCTTGCAAAAACGTCTACAATTCTAGGTATTTTGCTTAACCCAACAATATGTCCGTTTGGTATATATGCTACGTGTGCCTTTCCAAAAAAGGGCAACATATGGTGCTCACATAAAGAGTATAATTCTATATCTTTAATAATAACCATATCATCATAATCTTCTTTAAACATTGCAGCTTTTAATATCTCTACAGGGTCTTGCTCATACCCTTGTGTTAAAAACATCATAGCTTTTGCTGCTCTCTCTGGGGTTTTTACCAAACCTTCTCTACTAACATCTTCACCTACACCTTCAATTATTTTAGCGTATTTTTCTTTTACAGATTCGGTTGCTTCTAAATTGTATTCTTCAAAATTTTTATAAAAAGACATCTATATATTGTTTTGTACTCGTTTCATTATGCTGTGCACTAATTTTAAAGCAAAATGCTCTATTTATTCAAAAATAGGTATTAAAATTGAATACCGCTTTCTTTTATTTATTTTTGCCATATCAACGCTAATGAGTACTTTCATTGGCGAAAAAGATAGGGAATGATAAAAGCTAAAAATATTCAAAAGTTTTACGGAGACCTTCAGGTTTTAAAAGGTTTAGATATTCATATAAAAGAAAATGAAATTGTATCTATAGTTGGTTCTTCTGGGGCAGGTAAAACAACATTACTTCAAATACTTGGTACATTAGATGCTATTTCTAAAACAGCATCTAGTGAATTAATAATTAAGAATACAGACATTACCACATTAAAAGATAAAGAACTAGCTAAATTTAGAAATGAGCATATTGGCTTTATTTTTCAGTTTCACCAGCTATTACCAGAGTTTACAGCTTTAGAAAATGTTTGTATCCCTGCTTTTATAAAAAAAACAACTAAAGAAACTGCCGAAAAAAGAGGAAAAGAACTTTTAGATTTTCTAGGACTTTCTCATAGATACCATCACAAACCTAGTGAGCTATCTGGAGGAGAACAACAACGAGTAGCTGTTGCAAGAGCTTTAATAAATAATCCTTCTATTATTTTTGCAGATGAGCCTAGTGGTAACTTAGATTCTGAAAGTGCAGACAACTTACACAAACTGTTTTTTAAATTACGAGATGAGTTTGGCCAAACGTTTGTAATTGTTACTCATAACCAAGAGTTAGCAGATATGGCAGATAGAAAATTGGTAATGGTAGACGGACAAATAACATCATAATATGCTAAAAATAGTTTTCGCTTTTTTAAAAAATCCTACCAATACACCAGATGAAAATACAGACTTTGGGTATAGATTTGTAACCTTTATTAAGCTGCTTTTTTGGGGCATATTAATAGGTATTGGTATTGTTGTTTTTAACTCTATTTGGGAAACAACAGGTATTTTAGGACCTAATGAGCACGCTTTAAGCTCTGCTATGGATGATTATACTACTCCTATGCTTTTTTTATTAATTGTTATAGTTGCACCTTTGTTTGAAGAGTTGCTTTTTAGAGGTCCGCTTGCTTTTTTTAAAGAAACCAAAAGGTTTAAAATAGCTCTTTATGTATCTATTTTATTATTTGGCGCAGTACACATTAGTAATTTTGAAATTACACCAATGGCACTTGTATTGTCGCCTTTTTTAGTTGCTCCACAACTAGTTTTAGGTACTTTTGCTGGCTTTATTAGAATAAAATTTGGTCTAATTTGGTCTATTGCGCTACACGCTTGCCACAACTTTATTCTGTTTTTACCTTTGGCACTTATTAAACTTTTAGAACTTCCTATAGAATAATGACAAAAGCTGAGTTAAAAGAGTTTTTAGATGTTAAGGTTGTACAATACAACAATCCAGATTTTATAAATTCAGATCCACTACAGATTCCGCATCGTTTTACAAAAAAAGAAGATATTGAAATTGCTGGTTTTTTAACGGCAACTATAGCTTGGGGAAACCGTAAGAGTATTATTAAAAATGCGGATAAAATGATGGCTCTTATGCACAACTCTCCTCACGATTTTGTTTTAAACCATTCTGATGATGATTTGGGTAATTTTAAAGGTTTTGTACACCGTACATTTAATGAAACCGATTTTGCTTTTTTTGTACAGAGTTTAAAAAACATTTATACAAATCACGGTGGCTTAGAAGCTGTTTTTAAAACGCATACCAAAGAAAACGACTTACAAACTGCTATTTCTAAATTTAAAGCTACTTTTTTTGAAATAGAACACCCTTTACGTACCACAAAACATATATCTGACCCTTTAAAAGGTTCTGCTGCTAAACGTATTAATATGTTTTTACGCTGGATGGTACGAGACTCAAACACAAATGTAGATTTTGGTATTTGGAAAACCATTGACCCCGCACTACTCTCTTGCCCCCTAGATGTACACTCTGGCAACGTTGCCCGTAAATTAGGGTTGCTAAAACGAAAACAGAATGATGCTAAAGCGTTAGCTGAATTAGATAAAAGCTTGCGTAAACTAGATCCTAAAGACCCATCTAAGTACGACTTTGCTTTGTTTGGACTTGGAGTTTTTGAAGGGTTTTAGATTAGATTTTTAGTTTTTCTCTATTTTCTATTATCTCTTATTTATATTAAACTAAAAACAAGTTCATCTCCAGTAAATTTCTGAGCTAGTATATTTATTGCGGTGTTTGATAATTGCAACACTCTTGGGTAACCACCTGTGGTTTGGCAATCTTTCATTAAAATTATAAGTTGCCCAGACGGAGTTAGCTGTACTGTTCCTGGCAATACTACGGATGTTATTATAGGTTCTAAAGTATTAGGCAAAAGCTCTGTTAGTTGGTATGCCATTCTACTATTATTTTTTGAAACCGTAAACCCTGCATTTAATAGTTTTTTCTGTTGTTGAATAGTTAACTTATGAAACTCTGGCCCTTTATGCGCGGTAATGATTTTTTCTTCTAAATAAACATTATTTACAGCTAAACTAGCGTTTGATTGTTTTTCTATAGTTACAGCATTTTTAATAGGTAAAAGAAGATTTTTTTGTATGGTTTGATGCTGAGTAACGTTTTTAAACATACTTCTACTTTTCATAACAACATCAGTTAAAAATCCGCCTAAAATAGCTATATAACCTCTAAAACCACTCTTTTTTGCTCCAAAAGACAAAATATCGTTCTTTTTTACAACAATTACACTATTATTATTTATAGGTATGCTATTTAATTTTGGCTGAAAATCCCCTCCTGAAATACATATTTTAGTGGTACATAAAAACTGAAGTTTTGGACCTGTCATTGTAAACTCTAAAACGGCATTATTTTTAGCATTTCCTAATAACAAATTAGCTATTAAAGCAGCTCTTTCATCCATTACACCTGCGTAAGGCACTCCGTATTGCTGGTAGCCAAACCTACCTAAATCTTGTACCGAGGTAAAAAAACCTGTTTGCAATACTTTAACCATTGTAATCCTCACTTTCTATTTGAAAAACATCAGCATTTACTAAAGTTTTAATATCATCATACTTCTTTTTTGTAACCGAATAAAACTGAATAGCATCTCCTGGTTTAGCAAAACAAGGAACATCTTTGGTTACATCAAAAAAAGGAAGTGGCGAGTTACCAATAATATTCCAACCTCCAGGGCTTTCTACAGGGTAAACTCCCGTTTGGTTACCTCCTATTGCCACCGCACCTTTTTCTATTTTTAAACGCGGTGTTGCTTTTCTGGGCATTGCTATTTCTTTTGGCAACCCTCCTAGATATAAAAATCCAGGTAAAAAACCCACAAAATATACAGTATATACGGTTTTAGTATGCAGTGCTATAATTTGGTCTACACTACTATTTTTCTCCGCAGCTATTTCTTTAAGGTCTATTCCAAATTCATCATCATAACAAACAGGAATTTTCCAAAGCTTATAATTACTAACGTTTAATTTGGATTTATCAAGATATATTGTTTTTAGAGTTTCAATTTCAACAGGCAAGTCTACTTTAACATCATCAAAAGCTACTAAAAGAGAATTGTATGCTGTTGTAACCTGAATTCCTGATGTGTAAAAAGCTTCAATTTTAGATCTAAACTCTAATACATCACGTAAAATATCTTTTGTAATAACAGGCTGCCATTCTACCAAAATAGAAGTATCTCCAAATATTTTATAGTTTATATTAGTTGTCATATGTTAAGCAACATCAATATTTAAACTCTTTAATTTATCTTTTAACTGTTTTATAATTTTTACCGCGTTGGGGTTGTCTCCGTGCACACAAAACGTATCTGCTTTAATTGTTTTTATTGTTCCTTGCACAGTAACTACCTTTTTACTGTAAAACATACCGTACACGTGATTAAACAGCATATCAAAATCTTGTATAACTGCATTTTTTTGTGATCTAGAAACTAGTGTTAAATCATCATTATAATTACGATCTGCAAAAGCCTCAAACATAATTTCTACACCCTGTTCTATAGCAACACTAGCTATTACAGAATTATAAGGAACATATAATTTTACAGGTAAATTGATGTTTTTTACAGCTTTTACTATCACTTTTGCTACATTTTCATCTACTGCTGCTAAATTGTACAATGCGCCGTGTGGCTTTATATGATGCAAAGTAGTTTGTTCTTCTTCAATTATAGTAAGTAAGTTTAGTAGTTGTTTTTGAATAGAATTTAGTAACTCCTGGTTACTCATTTTCATTACAACCCTTCCAAAGTTTTCTTTATCCGGAAAAGAAGGATGTGCACCTATTTTTACGTTATGTTTTTTTGCTAAACGAACAATATGCATCATTAAATCTATAGTACCAGCGTGTCCGCCACAAGCTATATTACAGGAAGAAATATAAGGCATTAATTGCGACTCATTACCTACTCCCTCACCAACATCTACATTAATATCTATTGTGTTTACTGTCATTAAAATAAGTTTAAAGAAAATACTTTATTTAAAGTTGCTACAGATAGTAAAATACTAATTGCAAGAATTATAAAGCCTAGTATATTTTGTTTTATATTGTTTTTGTATACACCTAAAACCGACTCCTTATTCATTATCCATAATAAAAAAGCAGCTATAATTGGTAGTAAAATTCCGTTTGCTATCTGAGCAAATTTTATAATGTCAATAGGTTTAATTCCTAATGAAGAAAATACAACGCCTAAAAACAAAATAAACATCCAAACAGCTCTAAATTTTAATGATTTTAAGTTTGTAGACCATCCTAAACAACCACAAGTAACATAGGCCGCAGCTAAAGGAGCTGTAATTGCACTAGTTATACCTGCTGCAAACAAACCAATTGCTAAAAAGTACTTTGCAAAACTACCAAACAAAGGTTCTAGCCCTTTGGCTAAATCGGCAGCAGAATTAATGTCACTTCCTTGTATTGCAGCAGCAGATATTATAACACACATAGATACTATACCTCCTAAAATAACAGCCACAATGGTATCTTTACGTGCATATTGTAAGTCGGTAACCGATTTCCATTTTTCACTTACCAATGATGCGTGTAAAAACAAATTATAAGGCACAACAGTTGTACCAATTAAAGCAATTACTGTTAATATACCGTCTTTAGGTAAAGTTGGTTTAAAAATACCACTAAAAATAGCTGCTATGTTTGGTTTGGTAATAATTGCGGTAATTAAAAAAGCCAAGCTCATTGCTATAACCAAAGAAATTAGTGCTTTCTCTAAAACCTTATAATTACCAATAAATAGTAATACAAAAGCAATTACACCAATTAAAATACTTAAATAATTAAAAGAAAAACTCCCCACATTTACATAGGAATCTCCCAGTATTGCCTCTAAACCCAATATACCACCACTTATATTACCAGCCTCATAAACAGCATTACCAATAACAATTGCAGAAAGTATAAGTACTATGGTAAACCATTTTACAATTGGATTTTTAATTTCTGTACGTATAATTTTGCTTAGTCCTTTTTGAGATACAATACCTACTCTAGCAGACATCTCTTGCAAAACAATTGTAGCAACTATAGAAAGTACCATAGCCCAAAGCAATGCAAACCCAAAATAAACTCCCGCTAGTGTACATACTGTAATAGTTCCTGGACCAATAAAAGCTGCTGCTATTAGCGGACCTGGCCCAATGTTTTTAAACCATTTTTTTATCATTCTGTAGTTTGGTTATTTAATGTAAGTTGAAAGATAAAAAAACTTATACGCATATAAAGTTTAAAGAGGTATAATATTAAAATGAATACATAAAATTAAGCAAGTAATATCTACCTAGTAGATTCGTTTTTTGAGAGTTAATAGAAAATTCATTTACATTTCTCTGTATAAATGAAGTGTTATCTAATAAATTAACCCCTTTTAATCCCAATTGCCAATTTTTATTTTGAGGTATATACATTATATCAAAATTTAAGAATGAATTGGTTGTATCCTTGTCGGTAAAATTTGGAATAAAATAATTATAAGAAACACTACTAAATATAGACCTTGATGGTTTAAATAGTAGTTTAAAATTATTTTCTAAAGACTTATTTACAAATAAACTCTGGCTTACGGTTTCCTGATAAGTAAACTTAGTTGTATTCTCAAAATTAATTGATGAATTAAAAGCGGTTTTTAAGAAAAGACTATTAAACAAATAAAGAGCTTTATTGTCTCTTAATCCTGAATTATTAATGATGTTTTTATAATTGTAAATTGAATAGTTTGATGAAATTTTGAAATTAGTTTTTATTGATGGTATTAACTTTGAAAAATTAAAGAAAAAACTAGTATTATCTGTGTATTCATTTAGAAAAAAACTTGTTGTTTTTATAGCGTTTTCATTTATATCTGTATTGGAGAAATAATTACCTTTTTGCTTCAAGTAATCCACTCCAAAAGATAATGTTAACTGATTAAAAAGATCATTTTTAGAGTACATAAGACTATATTTTTGATTTTTTCGTGTTGTAATATCAGGAATATTATTTTTTACCATACGATTACTAATTAAAACTAGGTTCTCAAATACATTCTGAATTTCCTGTGTGTTTTGATTAAAACCTGTATTTAAATTTAAATACGAATTTCCATTAAACTTATACATCACTGATAATGAAGGCTCAAAAATAAAAATATTTTCATCTAAGGGGTTTGTAGCGCCTTCTAAATCTTGATAAAGTTGCTGAAAAGAAAGTTTAGGTGAAAAAGAAAATTTTCCTATTTTCCAATTATATGATCCTTGAGTGTATATGCTATTTTTAATAAAATTTACATCATTTAAACTTCCATCAACCGCTAACTCTTGCGTGTTATTTTTGCTAATTATATTAGAATAAAAAGTTTCTTTACCTAAATTAAATCCTACTAAAACACTGTATTTATTGTTCTTTTTACTTTTACCTAACAAAACTGTTTTAAAAGCCGTGTAGTATTTTTTAGAAGAATTACTTTGTATATCACTATTAAAATTTTCAGTATTAAAAACAGAAGGATCAATGGTAAAATTTTGATCTAAATTATTAAAAGAATTTGCTAAATTAATCTGTAAAGCCTTGTTTTCTGACACCTTGTTGGTATACTCCAAGTTCTGTTTAAACAATTTATTTTGGGTATTAAGTAGTGAATTAAAATCATTCTCTTGGTTAGATATAGTTCTATATTCAGTATCTATCGTTTCATCCCTAAAACTAACGTTATACTCTAACAAAGAAGTTTTAGATGTGTTGTACTTTAATTCTAAATCTCCTCTATACTGTAAAGGTTTTTTGTTTATATAGTTATCATCAAAAATTGCAAACTGCTCATCACCAGTAATTATAGTACTTTCTGAGAACTGGTTACTGTTAATTTTATCTGACAAATAATATAAATTTACTTTTGCTTTTAATTTATTAGTTACTTTATAAATACTATTAAAATTAGTAAACAACAGACTATTTTGATTTGATAAATTGTTATTAGTAACCTGATTAATATTATATTCTGGAATTATATTTTGAGCGTAGTATTTTTCATCCTTTAACTGCTCTTGCGTAATTTGATTACCAGAATAATTAAAAGGAGACGAATTTTTACCAATAGTATTGTAAGTACCTACAGCAAAAGATTTATGTATTTTATTTATTGCTAATAAATTTGTTGATACATCTAGCGGGCTTTTTTTAGAAGTAGTAAAACCACCTAGTCCAATATCTATACTACCAGAAATGTCACTTCTGTCTTTTTTTAGTTTTAAATTTAAAGCAACTTTTTGACTATTTTCAATTCCTTTTAAAAGTTTGTTTTCAGAGTAGTTTTCTATAGCTTCAATTTCTTCAATTAAATCTATATTTATATTTTTAGTACCTATAGTATAATTGTAATCAAACAAATTATCTCCTTCAATTGTGACAGTTTCTATAGATTTACCCCTGTAACTAATATTACCTGTACCACTATCAACCTCTATACCCGGAAGTTTCTTTAGTAAGTCTTCTACTTTTCTTTCTGTACCATCTACATAAGAATCTACATTATAGGTAACAGTATCTTCTTTTATTGTAAATGCTTTCTTTTTTTCAACTACAACTTCATTTAAATATTCAATTTTTTCTTTAAACAATACAAACTTAAAATTTAATGTATCTAATGGTTTTAATCTTTTTATCTCCTCTGTATAATCCGTATACCCTGTGGCTTTAACAGTTAAAAAGAAACTGTTGGTGGAGTAACTTTTTTTAAGTTTATAAGTAAACGCCCCTTTAGTAACAAGTATAAACTCTTTAATTACATTATTATTACTAGGTTCTTTTAACAGTATTTGTGCGTTTATAGGTGTATTATCACTAGTAGTAACAGTACCTTGTATTACTTGTGAATAGCTTAATGCTATACTACCTAGTAAAAGAAATGTTATTAGTAGAATTTTAGAACAAAAGAAATTTTTCAAAAGTTATGTGTGCTATTAATTTTTAGAAAATTTCTTATGGTATTTATTTAGTGCATCATTATACTCTTTGTCGTCTTCATCTATATATAATTCAATACCACCTCTAGAAGATACAACACCTCCAATATTTTCATTAGGCCTATAACTTAAAAGCTCTATTGCTTTTTTCTTGTACAAGTCTTTATAATCCTGCCAAGTTAGTGCGTCTTTTGTACCAAAAGGGTTTTCTAAAACAGCTAACTTTACCTTGGTATTTTTAATACCTATAGGTTTAAAAGATATAAAGTTATCTATAGATTTCAGCTCTAAAATCATACCTGGTAAGCCATCATATTTATAAGGGCCACCAACAGGAAGATCAGGCGTAAACCAAGCCTCATACTTTCTCCCTCTAAAGTCCATTGTTGCCAATTGGCATTTAAAACCTAAAATTTCTTTAGTATTATTTTGTATGCTCCAATTAAAAATATTTAGACTATCCTTAACAACAAAATATTTGTAAGCAACTTCATGTTTAGAGTAAAAAGCACCTTTGTTGTAGTCCTTAAATAACGTACTAATATTTTTACCTGTTGGCGTAAAAGTAAATCTAGAATCGTCATCTTCATCTGTAGTTACAACTTCTGTAGTTTTTAATTTGCTTTTTTTTGTGTAAATAGACTTATTTAGCTCTACAAATTTATTTAGCTCATAAACACCTATAAAAGGTCTTTTACCTTCTTCTATTGTTAAAGTTCTTTCATACTCTATTTGATATATATTTACAGAATCTTTCTGTGCAAATAAATAAAATGAGCTAATTGTAATAAAAATTAGACTAAGTACTCTTTCTTTCATACTGTATTTAATGTCTTAAAACATAAAAAAACGAATATAGTATTTTTCTTTCGTAATAAGATGTTAAAACCTACCCTAACCACCCTTCTCTGTCTAAACTACGGTATTGTATAGCCTCAGAAATATGATCACCCAAAATAGCCTCTGAACCCGCTAAATCGGATATTGTTCTTGCTACTTTTAAAATCCTGTCATACGCTCTAGCAGATAAGTTTAAACGCTCCATAGCTGTTTTTAATAATTCTTTAGACGGTGTATCTAAAACACAATACTCTCGTATTTGTTTGGTATTCATTTGTGCGTTGTAGTGTATGTTTTCTAAGGCTTCAAAACGTTTTGTTTGTACTTCTCTTGCTGCAGTAACACGTTTTCTAATCTCTACGCTACTTTCTCCTTTACGCTCTTCTGATAGTTTTTCAAAAGGAACGGGAGTAACTTCTATATGTATATCTATACGATCTAATAACGGACCTGATATTTTGCTTAAATACCGTTGCATTTCTGCAGGCGAAGATGTTACAGGAGCATCCGGATCATTAAAATAACCACCCGGACTAGGATTCATACTTGCAACTAACATAAAACTACTTGGATAGGTTACTGTAAAACGTGCTCTAGCAATGGTTACCTCTCTATCTTCAATTGGTTGACGCATAACCTCTAGCACTTTACGCTCAAACTCAGGAAGCTCATCTAAGAAAAGAACTCCGTTATGCGATAAAGATATTTCACCCGGTTGCGGGTAACTTCCACCGCCTACTAAAGCAGCAGAGCTAATGGTGTGATGTGGATTTCTAAACGGACGCTGGTTCATTAGTCCGGCATTTTTAATTTTACCTACTACACTGTGTATTTTTGTGGTTTCTAAAGCCTCGTGCAGGGTCATTGGAGGCAAAATAGAAGGTAAACGCTTGGCTAACATTGTTTTTCCTGCTCCAGGAGGACCAATTAGTATAATGTTGTGTCCGCCAGCTGCTGCAATTTCCATACTGCGTTTAATACTTTCTTGGCCTTTTACATCAGAAAAATCAAACTCAGGAAAATCTAAACTTTTATAAAACTCTGTTCTAGTATCTACAATAGTTTGCTCTAAAGGAACATCTTTATCAAAAAAGTCTATTACTTCTGTAATTTTTTCTACACCATACACTTTTAAGCCAGACACAATTGCAGCTTCTTTTACATTTTGTTTAGGTAAAATAAACCCTTCAAAACCTTCTTCTTGAGCCTTTATTGCAATGGGTAAAGCACCAGTTATGGGTTGTAAACTACCATCTAAGGAAATTTCACCCATTATTAAATACTTTTCTATATTGTCTGATTTTATTTGTCCGGATGCACTTAAAATTCCTAATGCTAAAGTTAAATCATACGCAGAACCTTCTTTACGTAGGTCTGCGGGAGCCATATTTATAGTTATTTTTTTTCCAGGAATTTTATAACCATTATTCTGCAAAGCTGCAGCAATTCTGTAGTTACTTTCTTTTATTGCATTGTCTGGCAAACCTACTAAATGGTAGCCAATACCTTTGTTAATATTAACTTCTACTGTAATAGTTGTAGCCTCTACACCAAATACAGCACTACCAAAAACCTTTGTAAGCATTAATTATTTATTTTTCTTAAAAGTAAGAAAAATATTCTAAAAGTTAACGTTTGTTTATATTTTGATGAATTTACAAGGAGTATATCTACTCTACCCTTGCATGTGGCTTAAAAACCAATAACGATTTTTTAGTTGCTATAATTTCCTCTTTATTCATCATCATTTTACGAAACTCGCCATTTAAGTACATTTGAGCCTGATCGTTATAATGAGAGCTAAACGGACTACCAGATTGCCCTGTAGGTAGTATGCTTATGCTATTTTCTATATCAGAAAAATCTATTACCCTACGTGTTGATGGTCCTGAGGTTACTTTATAAATACTATCTTCACTATAGGTAAAACCCATATTATTTATAACTTCTTTAGTGCCATTCACAGGAAAAGGGCCAACATTAAAGTACTTGCGTAACGTTTTTACCTTACCTATAGGGTGCTCATGCTCTAATGTATGTATTTTTCCCCAAGTCCAAGCTTCTGTATTTTCTCCAAATTGATTTTTTAATGACAATAGCGCATCTGTTAATGACAACTGAAAAATATCATCTGAAGTCTCTACCTTAGTAGTTGTTACATTATCCCACCAAATTGATGAGCTATTGCTTACCATTGGTGCAATTAATCTTTTATGAAAATGTGTTGTAAGCAACTGGTTAAAAAGTTCTTCACCTAGCTCATCTTTAAAGGTATTTTTAAGCATATAAAACACCCAGCGTTGGTATAAGCTAGACTCTACACTGTTTACCGTAGCGCTACCATCCCAATTGGTTAGTTGGTCTAATAATTTAATAGCATTAATATCTAACTTACTAATATCTATATTTTTAGCCATATTAGTAACAATGGTTGGGTCTACAGCAGAAGTAACATCTGTAATCATTTTAGAAACCGACGCTTTATCCCAATCATTTTTAGGCCTTAGCAACTGCTCTATACGTTTGGCTCTGCTTTCTGGTAAATAGTATCCCGGAAAAAACCTTCCGTTTATAGTGTCTGGTTGGTTGTTTGCAGAATACACAAATTCCCAAGGCGGATTTTCTGCGTGCGGATTTTCAGAAAAATCTAAAAAATCACCACGTTCTTGCATACCATTTGTTCCGTTTAAAATTAATTTGGTATTAGTACTATCTGGCATTTTATACAACTTAGCTGTTGCCCACCAAGCTACATTGCCTTCTGCGTCTCCGTACATTATATTTAAACCTGGAGCGTGTAAATCTCTTAAATGACGTTTAAAAGTACCCATAGACTCTGAGTGAGACATACCATACAATGCACTTAAAAGTTTATTTTCTACTTGGGTAAAAATCCAAGATATTGCAACCGGTTTTTCTCCTGTTACGCTAGTTGCTATGCCGTTTAAAACTGCACCGTGTCTGGTAGATTTTACCGTAAATTTTACATCATCCTCACCTTTCACCTTAATTATTTTATGCTTGTAATTGTATTTTCTCCAACCATTTTCTGTTTTATACTGTGTAGTATCTTTTGGGTTAGTTTCTTCATAATAAAAATCAACATCATCATTCTCAAACATTGTTAAACCATAGGCTAACTGCCTGTTGTGTGCCAATAAAGGAAAAGGAACACCTGCTAAATGATACCCATACTTTTTATACGTTGGTGTGCTTAAATGAGCTTCATACCAAACGGTTGGTTGAGAAAAACCAATATGTGGATCGTTTGCTAAAATTACAGCTTTGTTTTTTGTTTTTTGGGGCGATAAAACCCAACTATTACTTCCCTCAAACAAAGGTATTGGTAGGTTTTTAAATGTAGAAGCTAATTTGCTAGCCAAATTAAGTTGTAAAGTATCTTTTAATGGGTCGTAATTTTCTATAAGTGTAGAAGATGGTTCTGTTGTAATTGATAAATCTTTTAAGTAAGCACTACCAAGCTTGCTCTTTATAGTACTAAGTAATGGATCTGTTTTGTGCGCCATTGCAAAGCTAAATGCCATATACCCAATGGTATTATGTATGTCTTTTAGCGTAAAAGGGCGTTTATCTACACCTGTTAAGTAAAATTCTACTGGAGTTGGACCTTCTTCCTGAAACTGGTTAACACCATCTAAATAAGCTTCTGCAAGCTTTACATAGTCACTATTAGGATCTAAGTTAGCTACCGTTTCCTTAGAGTAATCATCTATACCTAACGATAAAAAAAGCTTGTCTGTTTCTACTAAGTCTTTTCCAAAAATCTCTGATAATTCACCAGGGCCAATTCTCCTTAGTAATTCCATTTGCCACAACCTATCTTGTGCGTGTACATAACCTAATGCGCGTATAGCATCTTTTTCTGTAGCGCCATAAATATGAGGAATTCCGTAATTGTCATAATAGACATCTACTTGGTTAGATAAATTTTTTAAATCTTTTTCTCCTTCATACTCAGGAGTTAAAGAATAAATAAACATACAAAAAGCTAAAAATAACAAGCCTAAAACCGGAATAATTATTTTTAGTATCTTCTTTAAGCGGCGCATAATAGGTTGTTTGCCTAAAGGTAGAATTAAATTTTAAAAAAGAAAACCTATTTTACGGCTATAATTTAAAAAAAGAACATCACTACTACAAAATACTGATTTTAAGAATATTAGCGTAATCAGTATTAACTTTAAACCTATTATCTGCACGTTTGCCAACTACCCAAACTATGTTAGACTCCGAGCATAGTAACCACTGCTCTTCTTTTGCTACAACGCTTAATTTAATGTCTTTATAAAATTTACTAAGCTTTTTTTTACCATTTTGTCCAAAAGGATAAAAAACATCTCCTTCTTCACGTTTACGCAAAACTAAAGGAAACTTTAATTTAGACTTATCTACATAAATAGTGGTGTCATTGGTAATTCCTATTTCAGATACATTTTGAAAATGCAATTTTATAGGATAACTTATAGTTTCTTGGTCTTTGTTCACCAAATACACATCAGAATTTGCCTCTTTAAGCTCCTGTAATAGTAAATTTTCTCTGTTTTTAACCAACC
Organism: Cellulophaga geojensis KL-A; assembly: GCF_000568425.1. Lineage (NCBI taxonomy): Bacteria > Pseudomonadati > Bacteroidota > Flavobacteriia > Flavobacteriales > Flavobacteriaceae > Cellulophaga > Cellulophaga geojensis. The sequence goes on along the minus strand of NZ_ARZX01000023.1, from coordinate 23,458 downwards.
TATGTGTTCTAGACAAAACTTGTTTACCGCTCATTGCCGTTAGTAAATTAGCAACATCTTGCCATTCTGTAAATCCATAGCTACTAAACAATGCATACAAATAGGTTTTTAAGGGTTTGTAGGTTAATAATTTAGAAACAGAAACCTCTATAACGCCATTTTTACGTACAAATAATTTATTTTTAAGAAGTTTAATGTAATCCTCTGCTAAAACAGAAGTTTCTTGCAAATAGGCTTGTGTATTATTAAAATTCTGTAAAAATGTTGGATGCAATTCTTTTAATTCTGGTACAATTTTATGTCTTATTCTGTTTCTTAAATATTTGGTTTCTTTATTGCTTTTATCTTCTCGCCATTTAATATTGTTTTGCTTAGCAAAATCTTCTATCTCATCACGAGTAAAAGGCAATAATGGCCTAGCTAATGCACTAGTTTTTGATGGTATACCCAACAAACCACCTACACCAGTACCACGAGATAAATTAATTAAAAAGGTTTCTAAATTATCATCTGCTTGATGGCCTGTTAACACGGTTTCTAGATTATTTTCTTTAACTAATTTAGCAAACCAAGAATACCTTAAGTCTCTTGCTGCCATTTGAATAGAAACCTTATTTTTAGCAACATAACCAACTGTATTAAAATTAGTTACGTATATTTTTTTTTGTAATTGTAGTGCCATTTGACGAACAAATTCTTCATCTGCATCACTAGCTGCATCACGCAATTTAAAGTTACAATGCGCTATAGAAAAATCTAACTGCAATGCTGCACACAAATGTGCTAACACAACACTATCTACACCACCGCTACAAGCTACCAAAAACGGGCGTTGCAGCAACAGTGGAAAATGGGCTTTAATATGATTTTTAAATTCTTTTAGCACGTTACAAATGTAACTAAAGTTTAAGATATTTTACCTTCTAAAACCTGTCTCATTGCTTTTGCCTTAAGTAAGCACTCCTCATACTCCTTTTCTGGACTGGCTTTTGCTGTTATAGCACCACCAACAGAAAACGACACGTATTTTTCAGTGGCATTATACAAAATACTACGTATAACTACATTAAAATCAAAATCTTGCTCTGGTGTAATATACCCAACGGTACCACTGTACAAGCCTCTTTTTGTAGCTTCTAACTCTTCTATAATTTGCATTGCAGACACCTTAGGAGCACCGGTCATACTCCCCATAGGAAAAGTCTCTTTTATAATATCTACTACATTTTTATCACTTTCAACAGTTGAAGTAATAGTTGAAATCATTTGATGTACTTGATTGTAAGTGTATACTTTGCATAATTCTTCTACTTCCACACTTCCTTTCACAGCACTCTTAGACAAATCATTACGTACCAAGTCTACAATCATTATATTTTCTGCACGTTCTTTTTCATCTTTGCCTAAATTAATCCGTAAATTTTTGTCTTCAATTTTGTTAGCAGATCTTTTTGAAGTTCCCTTAATTGGCTGAGAAATTACCTTTGTACCTTCTTTTTTTATATAACGCTCTGGTGATGCAGAAGCTAAATATTTATCATTTAATTTAAAGAAAACAGAAAATGGTGCTTTAGATATTTTATTTAATTGTAAGTAAGTTTCTAACGGATTAATAACAGTGTTTTCTGCATAAAACTCTTGGCAAAAATTGGCTTCATATATATCTCCTCTATGTATTTTTTGAAGCATTTTACCTACTCTATTAAAATAATCGTCCTTAAAGATTCTCATTTTAATATGTATGTTCTTTTCTTCTTGTTTTTGTTCTACTTTTAGGTTGATTTTGGTAATTTCTTCGTAATCTGATTGTAGCTCATCATCAACCATATTTAAATATAAAAAATGAGCAGTATTCCCTTGTAATTGTATTATTTTTTTAGGCTGAAAAAAGTACAATTCAGGAAAATGCAGGCCGTCAAAATTTGCAGATTTTAATTGCTCTGTGGTATTCTTTAAGTCGTACGTTAAATAACCAAAAATCCAATCTTTGGTTTCTGTTTGGTAAGTTTTTAAATCGTCAAAAGCATTAAAACTGTCTGTAGACAAGGCCGTTAATGCATCTACAGCCAACATTCCGTCAAAAGAACTGTATTTGTTTTCATGCAAGTTACTGTCTAACCAAACAACCTCGTAAAATTGCTGACTCCAAACAAGTAATTGGTTTTTAAATACCTGAACATCATCAACCGTAAAAGAAAAAGATTTGCGCAATGGTATGGTTTATAATTTAGCTAAAAATTGATCTACAACTGACTGGTATTCGGTCTTTAAATTAGATGCTACAAAAACATCTTCTTTAAAATTATCATAAAAAGAAGGCAACGAAAAGCTAGCAACTATTTCTGCTCCAAAGCGTGGTAATACGCCTTTTGCTTGTTCCATTGCACTAATTGCGCCTCTTTTACCAGGAGAGGTTGAAAGTAAAAGTACCTTTTTACCTTCTAAAAAATTACGATCTAGCCTAGAAAGCCAGTCTATTAAATTTTTAAAAAAAGAAGACAACCCACTATTGTGCTCATTTACTGCTATTACTAAAGCATCTGCACTTGCAATTGCGCTATTTACATTTTTTAGTTCTGTAGAAAAACCATCATTTTTTTCTGCATCTTCACTATACATAGGAATGTTAACCTTAGACATATCTAACAACGTAACTGCGTTATCACCTAAAACACTAGCAGTAAATGTTGCTAATTTATAGTTTATAGATGTGCTACTATTACTTCCGGCAAAAGCTAAAATATTACTCATTTTAAATAGTTTTTAACGAAAATACCGTAAATAACAATCATTTGCGAGCATTTTAGCTAATTTTGCAGACGAAAATAATAAAACCAACTGTAAAACAAGCACATAGCTTTTTTATAACCACCAATGGAGAAGAAAACCAATAGATTATACTTTATAGACGCTATGCGTGCTTGGGCTATTTTAATGATGTTACAAGGTCATTTTATAGACGGATTACTAGATTTTGAATACCGAGACAAAACCATTTTACCTTATGCTATTTGGAGCTATTTTAGAGGAATGACAGCTCCTGTTTTCTTTACTGTATCCGGTTTTATATTTACATATTTGCTGGTTAAAGGAGATAAAATTGGTTTAAAAAATCCGCGTGTTAAAAAAGGAATTAAACGTGGACTACAACTAATTTTAATAGGTTATTTACTTAGAATGAACCTGTTTAGCGTGCTTTTTGCAGAGCTGTACGACTCTTTTTATTATGTAGATGTATTGCATTGTATAGGCTTTTCTATTTTAGGTATTATAGCATTGTATTTGCTTACCAGTAAAACTAAACCAATTGTGTTTGCTACTATTTTACTTAGCATAACATTACTATTATTTTTATATGAACCTAGTTATGATAAACTACCACACACCTATTTACCAAAAGCCATAGCAAATTATATTACCAAACTATACGGTTCTGTATTTACCATTATTCCTTGGTTTGGGTATGCTACTTTTGGTGCGTTTATGGCTATGTTATTTACCAAATTCAAAAACCACAAGCATTTATACCTAAATGCTATACTTATTTGTACAACTTTAGGGTTGTTTTTAATTTTTGGATCATCACCATTGTTTGCATTTATTTGTGATGTTACAGGCAATAACTTTTTATATGCAGTATACACTAACAACTACTTGTTTATTAGGCTTGGAGACGTACTTATTATTTTTTCTTTATTTATGATGTTGCGCTCTTTTTTAACCAATAAAGTTGTTTTAAGGATAGGGCAAAATACCTTAGCCATTTACGTTATACATTTTATTATTTTATATGGTAGCTTTACTGGACTTGGAATTTACCACTACTTAAAATATTCTTTACACCCAGCAACAGCCATAATTGGAGCTATTTTATTTATGATTAGTTGTACTTATTTAGCTTTATTGTATGATACTTATGAAGATAAAATAAAAGCTACACTGCAGAAGATAAAGTTTGGGGCCTTAAAGCTATTTAGACTAGCTAAAAATTGACATTTGCTATTTTTTGATGCTTAGTTTTGCGCTATGTTTACGGCCAAATAACTATAAAATGAGCAACGAAAAAAAATACTCACCAATAAAGGTAGAATTAGAAAAAGATAAAAATTACGGCTGGTGTACTTGTGCACACAGTAGCAACCAACCATTTTGTGATGGTTCTCATAAAGCACATAACGCAACACCATCTATGCGTTTTTCTGTAGAAGAAACAAAAACGTACAATATGTGTACGTGTAAATTAACTAGTAATCCTCCTTTTTGTGACGGATCTCACAAGTAGTAATCTACACAGCATCAATACTAAAAGTCCTTATGTAAAATTCATAAGGACTTTTTTTAGGTTTTGTACGTATGTTAATACAAAACAGTATAGCGCAAAATCTACAAATTACATAGATTTGCAAACAGACATTAACATTACAAATGAAAAACACTACAACCATTTACAATGCTGTATTGGCAATTGCTGGTAGCGACTCTGGCGGTTGTGCCGGTATACAAGCAGATATAAAAAGCATTAGCGCTAACGACGGTTTTGCAACAACAGCAATAACAGCTATTACAGCACAAAATACACTTGGGGTAAACGCTATTTATCCAATACCAACAGTTGAAATTAAAAACCAAATAGCAGCAGTATTAACTGATATTAATATTGGAGCTATTAAAATAGGAATGTTACAGTCTACCCAAATTATAAAAACTGTAACAGACTCCTTAAGGGCATATAACAATATACCAGTAGTTTTAGATCCTGTTATGGTAGCATCATCTGGTCATAATTTACTGGATAATTCTGCCTTGGAAGCCTTAAAATTGCTTTTACCAATAGCTACATTAATAACACCTAATATACCAGAAGCTCTGGTTTTATTAAATATTGATACTATTTCTCCTGAAAATATGCCAGAAATGGCTAAAAAAATAGGAAAAACCTATAAAACATCTGTTTTACTTAAAGGCGGACATTTAGAAAACTGTACCTCTTTAATGGATGTTTTATATGTGTATGATACAGATAGCTTGCATAATTTTTCTAAGACACAAATAGATACAAAAAACACTCACGGTACAGGTTGCACCTTATCTTCTGCCATAGCAACGCATATAGCTTTGGGCTGCACACTTAAAGATGCTGTACAAAAAGGAATAACATATACACACCAGGCTATTGTTGCTGGTAAACGAAAAGAACTTGGTCAAGGTAACGGACCAGTAAATCATTTTTACAAACTGTATTAAATAAAAAAGGCTGCTCTAGTGAGCAGCCTTTTTAAAATTTATAAAATAGAAACCTTAAACGTGTAAAGCTCTATCTCCTGTAGCCGCCAAAGCAGCCTCTTTAATAGCTTCTGTAAATGTTGGGTGCGCATGAGACATTCTAGATACATCTTCTGCACTAGCTCTGTACTCCATAGCAACAACAGCTTCAGCAATCATATCTGCAGCACGTGCACCAACCATATGTACACCTAAAATTTCGTCTGTATTTTTATCTGCAAGTACTTTTACAAATCCGTCTAAATCCATACTAGCTCTAGATCTACCTAAAGCTCGCATAGGAAACTGACCAACTTTATACTCAACACCAGCTTCTTTTAATTCCTCTTCTGTTTTACCAACAGCAGCAACCTCTGGCCAAGTGTATACTACACCAGGAATTAAGTTGTAATTAATATGTGGTTTTTGACCCGCAATAGTTTCTGCAACAAATGTACCTTCTTCTTCTGCTTTATGTGCTAACATAGCACCTTTAACCACATCACCAATAGCATAAATATTAGAAACATTAGTTTGTAAATGCTCATTAACATCTACCAAACCTCTGTCTGTTAACTTTACACCAGCAGCTTCTGCATTTAAACCATCTGTATATGCATGACGACCAACAGCTACCAAACAGTAATCTCCTGTAAAAGTAACTTCTTCGCCTTTTTTATTATCTGCTTTAACTATAACTTCATCTCCTTTACGCTCTACAGATTTTACCTTGTGAGACAAGTTCATTTTAAACTTCTGTTTCTTTAAAACTTTGTTTAATTCTTTAGACACGCCTTTATCCATAGTTGGTACAATACGGTCCATATACTCAACAACAGATACTTCTGCTCCTAATCTTTTGTATACTTGCCCTAACTCCAAACCAATAACTCCACCACCAATAATAATAAGGTGTTTTGGCACTTCTTTAAGTTTTAAAGCTTCTGTAGAAGTTATAACACGCTCTTTATCTAACTTAATAAAAGGCAAGGTAGATGGTTTACTACCAGTTGCTATAATTGTATGTTTAGCTTCAATTTCTGTAGTTTCTTCACCAGCTATAGAAATGTGTGTAGCGTCTTTAAAAGAACCAGTACCTACGTAAACATCAATATTATTTTTTTTCATTAAAAAATCAACTCCACCAGTAGTTTGGTCTACAACGGCTTGCTTACGAGAAATCATTTTCTCTAAATTGATTTTAATTTCGCCAGGAATATCAATTCCGTGCTCTTCAAAATGCTTTACGGCATCTTCATAATGATGAGAAGAGTCTAACAACGCCTTAGAAGGAATACAGCCTACATTTAAACATGTACCACCTAAAGTTGAATATTTCTCTATTATTGCTGTTTTCATTCCTAATTGTGCGCAACGTATAGCTGCAACATACCCTCCAGGACCTGAGCCTATTACGGCAACATCATATGAATTCATATATTTTTCTTTGATTAAAGTTGTAAAATTAGCACTATTTTTTGTGGATAGGAAATTATAATACATTCCTATTTTTATTATAACAAATTTTTAGCGTTTACTATGTAAAAACACATATGCTAAACGCCAACTTCTATAGCTGTAGTATGTTTAACTTCATTTATTACAAAAGAACTTTGCGTACTACCAATGTGGTTTAATACTGTTAGCTTAGTTACCATAAAATCTCTAAAAGCTTCCATATTTTCTACGTATACTTTTAAAATATAATCGTAATCTCCACTAACATGGTAACATTCTCCTACTTCTTTTAACTTTTGCACCTCTTTTTCAAATTGCATTAAAAACTCTTTAGAATGCTGTATTAATTTAATATGACAGAGCACTACAAAAGAACGTTTTACTGTTTTTTTATCAACTAAAGCTACATATTTTGTAATAATACCTGTGCGCTCTAAACGCTTAATACGCTCATAAACAGCAGTAACAGACAAATTTAAGTGCAATGCATATTCTTTAGTTGTTTTTTTACAGTCGTTTTGCAAAAGTGCCAACAACTTAATATCTGTTTCATCAAAACTTGCCATTTTTTCTTAAGATTAAAGTAATTATGATTAAAAATAGAATTTAAATCTATTATAAGCACATTATTTAGTTTTATTTAAATCAAATTTTAAAATATATTGACAATCTAACTACTAAAAAATACATTTAATCCATTATTAATCACCTAAACTATAATATTATGGATTACAAGGCTTCAGACAATATACTAGACCTACAATATTTTGGAGAATTTGGAGGCGTTAACCCATCTATATCAGACTCATCTACCTATACATTTATATCTGCCAAAACGATGTCTGATACTTTTGATGGCAACACAGAAGGCTGCTACCTGTACAGCAGACACTCCTCACCCTCTAACCTTTATTTAGCTGAAGCTTTAGCTGCTTTAGAAGGTACAGAAAATGCTAATGTTTATGCTAGCGGAATGGGCGCTATAACATCTGTTATATTGCAACTTTGCAATGCAGGTGACCATTTAGTGAGTAGTAGAACCATTTATGGTGGAACCTATGCTTTTTTAAAAAACTTTGTACAAAAGTTTAATGTAGATACATCTTTTGTAGATATTACTACGATAGATGCTGTTGAAAATGCAATTACACCTAAAACAAAAATGATTTACTTTGAGGCTGTTAGTAATCCATTGTTAGAAATAGCTGATATTAAGGCATTGGCTGCATTAGCAAAAAAACATAATATACCGCTTGTTGTAGATAATACGTTTTCCCCATTATCTATTCTTCCGGCCAAGTTAGGCGCTAATATTGTAATACATAGTTTAACCAAGTTTATTAACGGTACTAGTGATACTGTTGCTGGTGTTGTTTGTGGTACTACAGATTTTTGTGCCAGTTTAAAAGATGTAAATAATGGTGCTGCAATGCTTTTAGGTAGCACTTTAGATAGCTACAGAGCTGCATCTATTTTAAAAAATATGAGAACGCTACACATCAGAATAAAAAAGCATAGTGAAAATGCATTGTACTTATCTCAGAACTTTGAAAAAGATGGTTTACGTGTTGTATACCCTGGGTTAGCATCACACCCTAGTCATTTTAAAATGAAACAACAAATGGTTGCAGAATATGGTTTTGGTGGTATTATGACATTAGACGTGGGCTCTTTAGACAAAGCAAATGCATTAATGGAGCTTATGCAAGAACGTAACTTAGGATATTTAGCAGTTAGTTTAGGCTTTTACAAAACACTTTTTAGCGCTCCTGGCACATCTACCTCTTCAGAAATACCTATGGAAGAACAAGAAAAAATGGGATTGTCTAACGGATTAATTAGACTATCTATTGGTTTAGACAATGATATTAACAGAACCTATAATATGATGAGAAAGTGTATGATAGACTTGGGTATTTTATCATAATTTAACCACTATCTAAAAGATATAAAACTTGCAAGAAACACACCAAAATTGTAATATTACAAGGTAATTAACTAACTCAATTTAATGCAAAACCAAAATTTAAGCACCTCAGACCCTAAAAATGAGCATATTGTAAAAAATAAAGAATTAAATTTCTTTGAAGCTTTAATTCCGGTCATCATATTAATGTCGCTTTTAGCCTACAACATTTTTTTTGTAGACGGACAAGAATGGTTTGGTGCATACACCAATCAAATTATACTTTTAATTGGTGGTGCTGTTGCTGCAATTGTAGGTCTTTACAATAAGACATCTTTTGCTACAATGGGTAAAGAAGTTTGGGAAAATATAAAAAGTGTTTTTGTTCCTCTAGTTATACTGGTATTGGTTGGTGCATTGGCTGGTACTTGGCTAGTTAGTGGTATTATACCTGCTATGGTCTATTATGGCTTGCAAGTTTTAAACCCTAGTATATTTTTACCTGCATCTGTAATTATAGCTGCAATAATATCTATAGCTACTGGTAGTAGCTGGACCACTTCTGCAACCGTTGGTATTGCTTTAGTTGGTATTGGGTCTGCCTTAGGTATTAACCCAGGAATGATTGCTGGTGCTGTAATCTCTGGAGCTTATTTTGGAGATAAAATGTCTCCTTTAAGTGACACAACAAACCTAGCTCCTGCTATGGCTGGTACAGATTTGTTTACGCATATTAAATACATGACCATAACTACAGTGCCTACGTTAATTGTAACACTTATATTTTTTAGTGTTTTAAGTGCTAATATAGACACAAACGGAACTACAGATGTTGCTTTTATTTTAAACACAATAGATGCTAACTTTACAATTACCCCTTTATTATTTATTGTACCTGTTGTTGTTGTTGCTTTAATACTTCTTAAAACAAAACCTTTATTAGCATTACTATCTGGTGTTGTTTTAGCTATTGTTTTTGCTTTTGTTTTTCAGCCAAAATTGTTAGATAGGTTAGCAGATTCTAAAACAAATGCTATTGTTACAGCTGTTTTAACAGATACCAATGTGAGTATTGATAACAGTGAAGAGCTTGCTAAATTATCTGCAGAAGAATTAGCTATTATTAAGGAACATAATGATTTGTCTAATGTTTTTACTGAAGATGATGTAGAAGGCATTTACACTAAAAAAGATTTAGCTGCTGTTTTTACCAATAGCACTACAGACAAAACAAGTTTAGCAAACATAGCAGATAACCTAGACAAATTAATTACCAAAAAAAGACTACGCAAACTATTTAGTGCTGGTGGTATTAATGGTATGCTATGGACAATTTTACTTATTTGTTGCGCAATGGTTTTTGGAGGTATTATGGATGGTATTGGAGCCTTGTCAAGAATTACTAAAGCACTTTTATCTGTAGCAAAATCTACATTTGGACTATTTGCTAGTACTGTTGCTAGTTGCTTAGGATTAAATGCAATTGCTAGTGACCAATATTTAGCTATTGTTATTCCTGGTAAAATGTTTAAAAAAGCTTACGAAGACAAAGGCCTTGCTCCTGAAAACTTAAGTAGAACCTTAGAAGATTCTGGTACAGTAACCTCTGTATTAATACCGTGGAACACCTGCGGAGCTTACCAATCTAGTGTTTTAGGCGTTGGGGTTGGTGAGTATTTTATTTACGCTATGTTTAACTGGTTAAGTCCGTTTACTACATTATTATTTGCTGCATTAAACGTAAAAATTAGACAGTTACGAGCTAAATAAATTTTAACATAAAGAATCTTTATTCTTCTATAAAGAATTAAAATTTTATTAATCTAAAAAAGCATATTTGTAGGTTATATTTGCAGTAACAAAATGTATAACCTTAAATAAAAAATAAATGGCTTTTGTAGGAAAAAAATTCCCAGATTTAACTGTTAACGCAATGAATGAAATGGGTGATACTTTCAAATTAAATATTTTGGAAGAAGCTAAGAACAATAATAAAAAAGTATTATTATTCTGGTACCCTAAAGATTTTACTTTTGTATGTCCAACGGAATTACACGCTTTTCAATCAGCATTAGCAGAATTTGAAAAAAGAAACACAATAGTAATTGGAGCTTCTTGTGATACTCCAGAAGTACACTTTGCTTGGTTAAATACTCCAAAAGATAATGGTGGTATAGAAGGTGTTACTTACCCAATTTTAGCAGATAGCAACAGAAACTTAGCTTCTACATTAGGTATCTTAGATATTTCTAACGAAACTTATAATGATGAAACTGGTGTTGTTACTGTAGATGGTGATAATGTTACTTACAGAGCTACTTACTTAATTGATGAAGAAGGTACTGTTTTTCATGAAGGAATAAACCATATGCCTCTAGGAAGAAATGTAAATGAGTTTTTACGTTTAGTAGACGCTTACACTCACGTACAAGAAAAAGGTGAAGTTTGTCCTGCAAACTGGGAAGAAGGTAAAGAAGCTATGCAAGCTAACGCTAAAGGTACTGCAGAATATTTAGCATCTAACGTAAACTAATTTTAGTATGTTACTAGAACTAGAAAACGACAATTTAGCAGAATTAATTGCTGAGCACAAAAAAGTGGTTGTGCAATACTCTGCTACATGGTGTGGAAACTGTAGAATAATGAAGCCTAAATTTAAAAAAGAGGCTGCCGCTAACGAAGACATTACATTTATTTTAGCTGATGCTGAAAAATTTCCGGAATCTAGAAAATTAGCCAATGTAGATAATTTACCTACGTTTGCAACTTTTGAAAACGGAAGTATTAAAAACCAGACACAGACTAATAAATATGATGTTTTAAAAGAATTAGTACATGAAATTGCCAGTAATTAAACACCTTACGGGTTTTATAAAAGAGAACGATGAAGATTACGTTCTTGAAACAATTGAAACCTTAGAGGCATTAACAGAAGTTTCTTCTCTTAAAGATGAAGAGCTAGATGTTATTGGAGAACTAATTTCTAACATGTATGGTGCTATTGAGGTACAAAAATCTATTAAAGAAGGTGTACCAGAAAAAGAAGCATTAAACGGGTTTATGAAACGTGTATTAGGTTCTATAGATAAATAAAACAGTACATACTGTTCCATAATAAAAGCCACTATTCTTTAATTAGAATTGTGGCTTTTTCTTTTTCATAGACTTGCTTAAATGCAACAAAAAAACCTCCAAAGTAAAACTTTAGAGGTTTTTATATTTATTGCTTTCTCTTATACTAAAAGCGATTCTAAATCACTTAAACCTTGCATTTTTGCATGATCTAAAGCTGTGTTTCCTCTTTGGTCTGCTACAGTTTTATCTGCATTTTTATCTAATAACATTTTAATAATAGATTGTCTGTTAAATGTAGCTGCGTAAATTAAAGGTGTAGCTCCAGATAAATTTACAGCATTTACATCTGCCCCTTTTTCAATTAAATATGCTGCAATTGCATCAAAACCTTTAAAACACACTCCCATTAAAGCCGTATTACCAGAGGCATCCTTATCATCTATTGGTGCGTTGTTATCTAATAAAACCTTAGCTATATCTAAATAGTTATAATAAGTTGCTAAAATTAAAGGTGTAGAACCACGTGTATCTTTTACAGATACTAATTCTGGGTTCTCTTTTAACATTTTTGTTACTTCTTCTGTATTCTCTTCTCGTATTGCATTAAAAAATGCTGTTGTTGTTTCTGTCATTTTATAGCTATAAAAAAAGGGATAAGCACTAATGCTTATCCCAAATTAAACAATTTTATTTTTTAGTAATTTTCTAGTTCAGAAATACCTAAAGCTTTACGTACTCCATTACCATACTCAGGATCTGCTTTATCAAAATGAACTAACTGGCGCTCTATTATTTCCATAGAAACACCTTGCATTGCTGCAGCTATATTATTAAATAACCTATTTTTTTGGTCATCATTAAACATCCTAAATAAATCACCTGGTTGTTTGTACTCGCCATACGTGTCATTTTCTTCATAACGCTTAGCGTCACCACTAATTTTCATTGGTGGTTCTTCTACAGTTGGATCTTCTACAGCTCCTCCTTTACTGTTTGGCTCATAGTAAGCATCTGGATTGCCAAAATCATTTGTAAAGAAACGCATAGAACCATCTTTATGATAATGGTTTACTTCAGATTTAGGAGCATTTGCTGGTAAAGCCTCGTAGTGAGTACCTAATCTATACCTGTGTGCATCTGCGTATGAAAAAATACGTGCTTGTAATACTTTATCTGGAGAAAAACCAATTCCTGGTACTATGTTAGATGGTGAGTAAGCTGCATTTTCAATATATTGCCAGTAATTTTCTGGATTTTTATTTAACTCCAACTCCCCTACTTCAATTAACGGATAATCTGCATGTGGCCAAACTTTAGTTAAATCAAACGGATTGTACGGTGTTTTTTCTGCATCTGCCTCTGGCATTACCTGTACTTTTAACGTCCATTTTGGGTAATCTCCTTTTTCTATTGCCCCAAAAAGTTCTTCTTGATACTTTTCTCTTGTTTCTCCAATAATTTTAGCCGACTCTTCGTTTGTGTAATGCTTATGTCCTTGCTGTGTTTTAAAGTGAAATTTCACCCAAAAACGTTCGCCGTCATTGTTCCAAAAACTAAATGTATGCGAGCCATAACCGTTCATATGCATAGGAGTTGTTGGTATTCCTCTATCAGACATTAAAATAGTTACTTGGTGTAAACTTTCTGGTGATAAAGACCAATAATCCCACATTGCTTCTGGTGAACGCAAGTTTGTTTTAGGATGTCTTTTTTGAGTGTGTATAAAATCTGGAAATTTGTAACCATCTCTTAAAAAGAAAACTGGAGTATTGTTACCTACTAAATCCCAATTACCTTCTTCAGTATAAAACTTAACAGAAAAACCTCGTACATCTCTTTCTGTATCAGCAGCTCCCATTTCACCAGCAACAGTAGAAAAACGAGTTAAAACTGGTGTTTTTTTACCTACAGATGAAAATAGTTTTGCTCTTGTATATTTACTTATATCATGAGTTACTGTAAAAGTCCCCATTGCACCCCAACCTTTTGCATGCACAACACGTTCCGGTATGCGCTCTCTATTTTGGTGTGCTAGTTTTTCTAATAATTTGTAATCTTGCATTAAAACAGGGCCTCTGTCACCAGCGGTTTGTGAACGTTGATTGTTAGATACTGGGGCTCCTGCAGATGTGGTAAGTTTTTTATTTTCCATAACAGTCTATATTTTTAATGAGATAAAATTAATTAAAAATCTTTTCGGATATAAGTTAAGAAATTGATAGTTTTTATCAAAGAATAAGTTTAATTTATATTAATTAAAAACACCATAACTATTCACTATTAAACAGTAACTTATATATAAGGATTACTTTTTTATTAAAATAGTTACATATCACTCATATATTTTTTAATTTCACACCAAAATTAAAACACATACATTATGGCTACTGTTACTTTAAAAGGAAATAAAATAAATACATTAGGTAATTTACCTGAAGTTGGTGCTACAGCTCCAGATTTTAAGTTAACAAAAAACGACTTATCTACTGCTACCTTAGAGAACTATAAGGGAAAAAAAGTAGTTTTAAATATATTCCCAAGTGTAGACACTGGTACGTGTGCACAATCTGTTAGACAGTTTAATAAAGAAGCTTCTACATTAGAAAACACTGTTGTATTATGTGTTTCTAAAGACTTACCATTTGCACAAGCACGTTTTTGTGGTGCAGAAGGTTTAGATAATGTAGAAATGTTATCTGACTTTAAAGATGGTAACTTTGGAGAAAAGTATAATGTAACTTTTGCAGACGGACCTTTAGAGGCTTTATTATCTAGATCTATTGTTGTTTTAAATGAAGAAGGTAAAGTTATACATACAGAGCAGGTTGCAGAAACAACTGAAGAACCTAATTACAAGCTAGCTTTAGAAGCATTATAATATGCCTAAAGAAAATTTTGCATTAAACAGAATACGTAGCGTTGGTTACGCTTTAAAAGGTGCTTTTTTACTATTAAAAACCGAGGCAAGTATTAAGGTTCAGTTTTTTATATGTATTTTAATTACCATTTTTGGTTTTTATTACAACATATCTAATACAGAGTGGATACTGCAAATATTTGCTATTGGTTTGGTTATGGGTATAGAAGGACTAAATACTGCTGTAGAAAAAATAGCAGATTATATACAACCAGAGTTTGATGCCAAAATTGGCTTTATAAAAGACGTTGCTGCAGGTGCTGTTATGATTGTTTCTATAGCAGCATCTATAATAGGGTGTATTATTTACATTCCAAAAATTTTTAACTTGTAACCAATTTTTAGGTTACATATATTAAGGTACACATATTTAATGGCAAAAAAGACTACTAAAAAGAAAGCAGCTACTCCTAAACAAAAACGCAGTTTTGGCTTATCTAAACAAAATAAAATATTGTTAGGTAGTGTTATAATGCTTTTTGCTATTGCGCTGTTTTTTTCTTTTACATCTTTTTATTTTACGTGGCAAGATGACCAAAGCTTGCTGTCTGAATTTGCAAACAGAAATGAACAAGCTAAAAACTTACTAAATAAGTTTGGCGCTAGTATTGGACATTTGTTTTTATACAAAGGGTTTGGTGTTGCATCTTTTGTTTTTCCTATTTTGTTATTTTTATCAGGATTAACATTATTTTTTAGTCTACCTAAAAAAGGACTCGTAAAAAAATGGATATGGGGCTTAATATTTATTTTATGGTTTTCTGTAGCTTTTGGTTTTTTTGCTGAAAAATGGCCGCTTTTAGGAGGTTTGGTTGGTTTTGAAATGAATGATTTTCTGCAAGACTATACTGGTAAAATTGGTGTGCTACTTCTTTTAATTTTTGGGTTGATATTTATTTTAGTAAGGCTATTTAAATTTACTCCAGAAAGCACCTTACAATACTTTAAACAGAAAAAAGCTGCATTAACAGATGAGTTAAACAATTCTGGCGATGATGAAAATTCTTCTGCAAATGCTACAAGCAAACAAACGGCAGAAACAGTTGAAGAAGCTACTGTAGAAGAAACTCCTGTTGTTGTAGATACTTATACTCACAAAGAAGAAATACCTCCAATAGAAAAAGAAGAAGTACCTGCAAATGATGGTTTTGAAGTTACTGTTGCTGAGGATGAAGAAAACGTAGAAGAAAGCCTAAATATTGAGGTAGAAAAAATTACCGAAGAAAAAGAAGAAATAGATAACCTAGCAGACAAGTTAGTTGATGATTTTGGTGAGTTTGACCCTACTTTAGAGCTAGCAAACTACAAATTTCCACATATAGATTTGTTAGATCAACACGGAGCAGGTGGCGGAATAACAATTAACCAAGAGGAATTAGAGGAAAACAAAAATAAAATTGTAGAAACTCTTAAAAACTACAAAATAGGAATTGCACAAATTAAAGCCACTATTGGACCTACAGTTACACTGTATGAAATTGTACCAGATGCTGGTGTGCGTATTTCAAAAATTAAAAATTTAGAAGATGATATTGCATTATCATTAGCTGCATTAGGTATACGTATTATAGCTCCAATACCAGGTAAAGGAACTATTGGTATAGAGGTTCCTAACAAAAACCCTTCTATAGTATCTATGCGTTCTGTAATAGCAAGTACAAAATTTCAGAAAGCAGAAATGGAACTGCCAATTGCTTTTGGTAAAACCATTAGTAATGAAACTCTTGTGGTAGATTTAGCTAAAATGCCTCACTTGCTTATGGCAGGTGCTACAGGTCAAGGTAAATCTGTTGGTTTAAATGCTGTATTAACATCTCTCTTATATAAAAAGCATCCGGCAGAGGTTAAATTTGTATTGGTAGATCCCAAAAAAGTAGAACTAACGCTATTTAATAAAATAGAGCGCCACTTTTTAGCCAAACTGCCAGACTCTGAAGATGCCATTATTACAGACAATGCAAAAGTTATAAATACATTAAATTCTCTTTGTATAGAGATGGATAACAGGTACGAACTGCTAAAAGCTGCAATGGTACGTAACCTAAAAGAATACAATGCTAAATTTAAGGCTCGTAAACTAAATCCTAATGATGGACATATGTTTTTACCATACATTGTATTGGTAATAGATGAGTTTGCAGATTTAATTATGACCGCTGGTAAAGAGGTAGAAACACCTATTGCTCGTTTAGCACAATTGGCCAGAGCCATTGGTATTCACCTAATTATAGCTACACAAAGACCATCTGTAAATGTAATTACAGGTATTATAAAAGCCAATTTCCCGGCACGTATTGCGTTTAGAGTTACTTCTAAAATTGACTCCAGAACTATTTTAGATGCACAGGGTGCAGACCAATTAATTGGTCGTGGAGATATGCTTTACACACAAGGTAATGATGTTATACGTGTACAATGTGCTTTTGTAGACACCCCAGAGGTAGAAAAAATTACAGGTTATATAGGATCACAAAGAGCATATGCAGAGGCTCTTTTACTGCCAGAATATGTAGGACCAGATGACTCTGGCACAAGTATTGATAATAACATAGCAGATCGTGATAAATTATTTAGAGAAGCGGCAGAAGTAATTGTAATTGCACAACAAGGTTCTGCGTCTTTAATACAACGAAAACTAAAATTAGGATATAACAGAGCAGGTAGAATTATAGATCAACTAGAAGCTGCCGGCATTGTTGGTCAGTTTGAAGGTAGTAAGGCAAGGCAAGTTTTAGTACCAGATATGTTGGCGTTAGACCAATTACTAGATAACGAAAAAAAATAACAATTAACAAATCATACAAAATGAAAAAATTAGGAGTTTTAGTATTCATATTAATAGCAAATGTTTCTTTTGCGCAAAATTCCGCTAAGGCAAAAGCTTTATTAGACCAAGTTTACAATAAAGTAACTAGTTATAATAATATTTTTGTGGACTTTAAACATTCACTTAATAACAGTGAAGCCAATATAAACAGAGAAACCAGAGGTGATGTTACCTTACAAGGTGAAAAATACTTGTTTAACTACCTAGGATCTATGCAATTGTTTGATGGTAAAAAAGTATACACCGTTGTTCCTGATAACGAAGAGGTAACTATAGAAGATAAGTCTACAGATGATAACGCTATAACGCCATCTAAAATGCTAACTTTTTATAAAACAGGCCATAATTATGCTTGGGATAAGTTGCAGACTATAAACGGAAGAAAAATTCAGTATATAAAATTAATTCCTATAGATTCTAATTCAGAAATTAAATCTAGACTTTTAGGTATAGATGTAGAAACAAAACACATTTACAACCTTATTGAAACAGGAGATAATGGCACAAAAACCACAATTACTGTTAATTCTTTTAAAACAAATCAAACTTTATCAAAAAGCTTATTTACTTTTGACTTAAAAAAGTACGAAGATAACGGGTACTATATCATAAGAAATTAAGCCATTGAAATTATTAGATCGTTACATTCTAACAAAGTTTCTTTTTAACTTTTTCAGTTCGTTTGCAATATTGATGTTAATCTTCATATTTCAAACGATCTGGTTGTATATAGGAGACTTAGCGGGTAAAGGATTAGACCTAGAAATTATAGGTAAGTTTATTTTTTACTTTATGCCAAGTTTAATAGACAAAGTATTGCCTTTAACGGTAGTACTTTCCTCTATTTTAACCTTTGGTACACTAGCAGAAAATTATGAATTTGCCGCTATGAAAGCCTCTGGTATTTCTTTACAGCGTGCAATGCGTACAATAATAATTTTTGTTTTGTTCCTTGGTGTTGTTGCCTTCTTTTTTGCAAACAACGTTGCCCCTGCTGCAGCTCATAAAATTTACAACCTTAAACGTAATATTGGTAATGTAAAACCAGCTGCAATTATAGCAGAAGGTATTTTTAGTGATTTTGAAGGAATGAATATTAAAGTTGATAAAAAGTCTGGTGAAAACGACCGCTTTTTAGAAAACATTATTATCCACAAAAAATCTAACAATGTTATTAGTAATGTTGTTATTAAAGCAAAAAAAGGAGAATTAGTTAGTAGTGAAGATTCTGATATTGTACAACTTATACTTAAAGATGGTAATTATTATGAAGACGTACAATCTAAAAATAGTAAAACCAAACTAAAAGTACCTTTTGCTAAAGCTAAGTTTAATGAGTATATCATTAACATACAGCTTACAGATATGAGCGATCAGGATTTAGAAGAAGACCGTAATGTAGATACTGAAAAAATGAAAAAAGTATCTAGACTTATTGTTGATATAGACTCTATAAGAAACGACAATATAAAAACCATAAAAGCTTTTTCTAAAAATATATCTATTAGAGCAGGTGCTTTTAAATCTGATTACGGTTACAAAAAGCCAAAACCTATGTTAGATGAAGCTTCTAAAAAAGAAACTCCAAACAACAAACAAAAAGAGGTTGTAAAAGATACAGTTACCTACACAGGAGACATTGCTAGTTTGTATAATGAGTCTATGCAATTGCAATTGTACAGCTCAGCACATAGTGCAACTACCAATGTTTTAAGTTCTGTTTCTGCAAGAAAAAAAGAGTTAGACATAAAATACCAGCGTTACAACATACATATTTTAGCCCTGCATAGTAAATATGCTTTGGCTTTTTCTTGTATCATTTTATTTTTTGTTGGTGCGCCTTTGGGTGCAATTATTAGAAAAGGCGGTATGGGGTTACCAATGGTAATTGCCATTGTACTTTTCTTGGCCTACTACTTTTTAGGAGTATTTGTGGGCAACTCTGCTAAAGTTGGTAAAATACCACCTGCACTAGCTGCTTGGATACCTACACTGGTTATGCTACCACTAGGTGTATTTTTAACTATAAGAGCAACAAATGATAAAGGCTTAATTACTTTTGGCGATATCATTTACCTAATAAAAAAACAGTTTACTAAAAATTCCAAGACTAAAACTAATGGAAAATAAAATACAGTTAAATACAATTGAAGAAGCAATAGAAGACATCCGTAAAGGAAAGGTTATTATTGTTGTTGATGATGAAGACAGAGAAAATGAAGGTGATTTTGTAGCTGCTGCAGAAGCTGTAACACCAGAAATGATAAACTTTATGGCCACTCACGGTCGTGGTTTAATTTGTGCTCCTTTAACAGAAGGTCGTTGTAAAGAGTTAGGTTTACACGTAATGGTAACCAACAACACAGACCCTATGGAAACTGCTTTTACCGTTTCTGTAGATTTAAAAGGAAAAGGTGTTACTACAGGAATCTCTGCAGGAGATAGAGCTGCAACAGTTAAAGCATTTACAGAAAACGAAACTAAAGCACAAGATTTAGCAAGACCAGGACATATTTTTCCGTTAATTGCCAAAGAAGGTGGAGTTTTACGTAGAACAGGGCATACAGAAGCTGCAATTGATTTTGCTCGTTTAGCAGGGTTTAAACCTGCTGGTGTTATTGTTGAAATAATGAATGAAGATGGCTCTATGGCCCGTTTGCCACAATTGATAGATGTTGCCAAAAAGTTTGATTTAAAAGTTGTTTCTATTGAAGCTCTTATTGCTTACAGAATGGAGCACGACAGTCTTATTGAAAAGAAAGAGCAATTTACAATTGAAACTCGTTTTGGAGAGTTTAGACTACACGCTTACCAACAAACTACTAACGACCAAGTACATATTGCACTTACCAAAGGTAGCTGGAATAAGGATGAACAAATACTTACGCGTATAAATTCTACCTTAGTAAATAATGATATTTTAGGTACGCTTACCAATAATCCTGATCAGAAATTAGAGGATATGTTTGCAGCCATTAATAAAGAAGGTAAGGGAGCTATGGTTTTTATTAACCAAGAATCTCAATCTCTTAATTTATTAAACAGATTATCTCAACTTAAAAAATTACAAGGAAACGGCTTAGTAAAAGCCCCTAAAGTAGATATGGATAGTAGAGATTTTGGTGTTGGTGCACAAATTTTACACGATTTAAATATTAGTAAAGTAAAACTACTAACAAATACTACACAGTCTAGACGTGTGGGTATTGTTGGTTATGGTTTAGAAATTATAGATTACGTTAAGTATTAATTAACTTAACCACTACAAATAAAAAATCCCTTAAAACTAAGTTTTAAGGGATTTTTCTATTTTTAATAATCTGTAATAAATTATAATACAGATTTTATAGCTTTAACCATATTAGCAGCTCTTTGCTCTACCTCTTCTTCGGTCCATCCTAATTTAACCAAACAAGAAATTGTTCTACTAATCCATTGGTCTGACTTAGAAAAGTCTGA
The DNA here is from genome assembly GCF_000568425.1 of Cellulophaga geojensis KL-A. Lineage (NCBI taxonomy): Bacteria > Pseudomonadati > Bacteroidota > Flavobacteriia > Flavobacteriales > Flavobacteriaceae > Cellulophaga > Cellulophaga geojensis. Next base: position 2,554 of record NZ_ARZX01000023.1, on the reverse strand, counting down.
CTTGCTATAGTCTGGCAATTGTTCTTTAACCTCATTTGGTAATTTACCTAAAGAAGTTAAGTTAGTTAAGTGAGCCCATTTTTTGTAATAATGCCAGTTATTAGCATACCAGTAAAAACAAGCGTCAACACTGTGTTCACCTAAAGCTTTGTGTGCTTTTCTTGTCTGTTCTTCTGTTGGTAAAAATATAGATAAGAAAGAGTAATTTTCTTCACCACCTTCTGGTACTGCTCTAAACGTTACTTCTGGTATTGTAGACAATGCATTGCGTAAAATAGTATATGTTTTTTTCTGTATTGCAATAAACTCATCTAATCTTTGCACCTGAGCTACACCAACAGCAGCGTGTAATTCTGATATTCTGTAGTTGTATCCTAAAAACGGGTGATCTTCTGCTCCCCTATCTTTTCCTATATGATCATGACCATGATCTGAATAATGATCGGCATTTTTGTAATACTGCTCATTGTTAGTAATTACAGCACCACCTTCACCACAAGTTATTGTTTTTACATAATCAAAAGAAAAACAACCTAAATCTCCATAACTACCTAAAGGTTTACCTTCATACGTACCACCAATTGCTTGACAAGCATCTTCTAATAACAATAAATTGTGCTTATCACAAATGGCTTTTAAAGCACTTAAATTAGCCATAGAACCACACATATGTACAGGCATAACTACCTTTGTTTTTGGTGTAATTGCTTTTTCTACCGCTTCTGGATTTAGTGTTAATGTATCATCTACATCTACTAAAATAGGTACAGCACCTAAAGCTAAAATAGACTCAAAACTAGCAACAAATGTAAAGGTTGGCATAATAACTTCATCACCAGCACCAATACCTGCACTAGCCAACGCAACAGTTAATGCTGCTGTACCACTACTAACTAATTGTGCGTAACCTACTTCCATTCTTTTTGTTAAGGCTTCTTCTAGTTCTAATGCTTTCCATTGGTCACCACGCATACCGTCAAAACCATAACGCATTAAAACACCTGAGTCTAGTACTTTTTGTACTTCTGCTCTTTCCTTATCTCCAAAAAATTCAAATCCTGGCATATTGTATATTTTTCTTGTTTTTTATTCTTTCTAATGCTATTAAAACAATAGCTTTAATTGATTTGTAAAGTTAGCAATTTTAGGCAATTTCTATCACACTTTCTACAGTCTCTTTACGTACTTTTTTAAAGGTTGCAAACACATCATCATCTGCCCTAATACCTATTGGCATAGTTAATACAGATGCTAAATTTAATTTTTGTAATCCTAAAAGTTTATCGTACTCGGCAGGAATAAAACCTTCCATTGGGCAAGCATCTATTTCTGTAGCTGCACAAACGGTTAATAAATTACCTAAAATAAGATAGGCCTGGTTGGTTGCCCACTGCGCTACTTCATCACTAGTTTTTTTACTAAAACTACCAATTAATTGCTGTTTAAACGGATCTAAAATATCATTACTAGTGCCTCTAACCTGCTGTACACGTTTAAAGTAGTTGGCAATATAATCTGCATTTATAGTAGTTTCTCTGCACAATACCAAAACGTGAGACGCCTGTGCTACTTGTTGTTGATTGTATGAGCTTACCGCCAATTGTTGCTGCAATGCTTTATTTTTAACAACTACCATTTTTATTGGCTGTAAACCGTAAGATGTAGCTGTTAAATTAAAAGCCTCTTTAACTGCCTCTATTTTAGCATCTGGTAGTACAATATTTTCATTAAATTTTTTAACAGCGTAACGCCATTCTAACTTTTTAATAATCTCCATTTTTCATCTATTGCATTAAAAAAACCAAAGTTTAACAGCCATAACAATAATCATTAGCATTAAAAACTTTTTTATAAAACCATCACCTTTAGCTACAGATACTCTACTTGCTACCCAAGCACCAGAGCCATTACCAATAGCTAAAACAAGGCCTATTTCCCAAATTATTTTATCGTAGTAAATAAACACCGCTAGCGCAGCTAACGTATAAATTAAAACTACTGCTACTTTTGTTGCGTTTGCACGTACCAGCGTCATATGATTAGCATAATGCAAAAACAAAATAATAATAAAACCTAAGCCTGCGTTAATAAAACCACCATAAACACCAAAAAAGAAAAAAGCAATTATACCTATCCATAAATGCTTGCCTGTTATACGTTCTTGTATGTCTTCAGCCTTTAATTTTGGTTTAAATATTATAATTAACAATACAACTATCATTACAATAGCTAGTATTTTATTAAAAGTTTCTCCGCTTACTTCTACCGCTATATTTGCCCCAACAATAGAGCCCAACATTGCAGATATGCCTAGGTAAATATTAAACGGAAATGTACTTACACCCTTACTTTTAAATCCTGCTACGCCTAACATTGACTGTATTGCTATAGCTACTCTATTGGTACCATTAGCAACACTTGGCGGTATACCAAAAAAGATTAAAACCCCTAATGAAAGTAGTGAACCACCACCGGCTACTGTATTAATAAAACCTACAATAAAGCCTACTGCTATTAATAATAGGTAATGATACCATTGATCCATAGCGTACAA